>CAZTQO010000016.1:59790-127092 GCA_964615655.1 uncultured Candidatus Obscuribacterales bacterium
GTATTAAAAGCAGACCAGTTAACATGCCTGTCTGAAAAATCTGTGCCTCTTTCTATTTGTTCAACTGGTTTTGTCGCAGCAGGTTCTGTCGGCTTTTCTAGCGGCGGCTGAGTTCTCGTTGATTCAGCCGGTGCTGATGGAGTCGGCTGCCAACCAGTGATTTCTTGTAAGTTATTGTTCTTAGTTAATTTGTTCCCCGTATGAGGGCGGGTTTGTACTGTTTTCGAAACTGTATCTCCAATAGATTTTTCTTTGTTGCGATCTGTTTGTGGCTTGGCTTTAGCCACCTGTCCTCCTGATTTAACAAGTACAACGATGCTAGCGTCAACTGGCACACCAAACCCGGCTTGTTTAATCTTAAAGTGGAGAGGGTAACTCCCAGGTTTCATACTAGCCGGAACCAGCAAACTAATTGGATGGCAGAATTCTGCCCCATGAACCATGGCATCCATCATGTCTTTTGGATCAATTGATGCCAGGAGTGGATAGGAGCGAGGAGTCATGGAAATTTGCATGGTTTCATGGACGAATCCATCTTTATTCATTAACTCCCTACATTCAATTTCCACAGGATTTGCATTGGGTGCCCGATCCCACATTCTCAAGAGAATATGACAAGGTATCCATTTAGAGTTATCTGGTACGGCTTCCACAACACCTGGAGAAACCCTGACTGCAAGCTGGTCCTCCTTGCTTGCGTATTTGTATGTTACGAGAACTTTCGCAAAGGCAACTCCATTGTAACTAATCAAATATACGAGCTTTACCTTCAATTCATTCTTCAAGTCATTTTCAAATTCGATTTGGGTTGAGCGAAATTCTGCTTCGTTTTTCGGAAATCGCATCACGCTGGTGAGGGAGTTCGCCCCACTCTTAGAAGGATCGACTAGAGAGAGTGATTGTTCGAACATCGGCTCTACTTCTACCAAAGAAACACTCGCGGAAGCTGACTCTGCATTCTGCTCATGATGCTCCTCGATAATTTTGTTTGTATAATCAAGAGCAGTTATATTGGCATACGATTTTTCAAAGGGTGGGCTCCATTTCAGGTTAGCCGAAACCATAACAGGGACTTTGCTTTTCTCGACCATAAATCGGTTGGACAGGAAATTTAGTACTTTCGGAAAGTCAAAACTCAGAGTACCGGTCATTTTTCGAGAGCGACACAAGTAGATATTTTTTCTTGCACCTCCGTCTTCTCGCCAGCCTGTCAATCTTTCTCCATTGGTATCCTTTGAGTAAGTAAGAGAAAAACTGCCCTCATCAATTTTTCCTGTAATAGTATTTCCTGATACTTTGCCGGTGAAATTTTCCCTAAAACGGGCTGTGTCTTGCGAGCCTCCGTAGTCGCACCAGTATCTTGTTAAGCCATCGTACCAATAGCCTCCTATGGGAAGTCCGTTAATAACAGTTGGTTTTGATCCTACTTTTGTTTCATTATAGGTTTCCCAGGTTACCGGAATGTTAGTACCCTTCGACTCAGCCTCTACAGGCGTACCGTCTCCAATTGTGTAGGAAACGCTTGAAAGTTCGTAATTCAAGACCAGCTTCTCTTGGTCGCCAACAACTGGTTTATGAGAATTACCCAGTGCAGATTGCATACCTTGCATTGCTTCAGGCGGAAGGACCGGCACCTCTTGTCTATTTGAACTGCCGCTTGTTGTGCTGTTATCCGCGTCGGCTCTAGGGATTCCACCGCCTGCACCCGTTCTGGAACCGGGGACTCCACCGCCTTGATCAGTCACGCCGCTGGCGCTGCTTGACCTGGGAGGACCGGCAGCACTATTGCCTCCTGTGCTTCTATTGCTTGGAACATTGCTTGATCCGCCGACAGGAGTTCCTCTGCTTACTGAGCCGGCAGACAAATTGCGCCTATCGCTTGCCGGCGGATTCGTTCTTACGACTGGACCAGGAGTCCGCGAAGTGGGAGGACTGTATCTTGTTCCTGCAGCCGTTGCCAGAACCGTTCGGTTTGTTTCAGCAATAAGTTCCGCTGCTCTGTTTCCGAGCGTATTGTTTGTTCGATCCTGACCGCTATGATTTAGTGGAATTCGGTTTGCATTGTTTGCTTGCCCTTGATTCGAGTTGATACTTTGGGGATTGCTTGCATTTGTTGAATTGTTGCTCGATCCAGAGGAGGTATTGTCTTGAACTTGGCTGCCAGACGCATCTAATGAATCTGCTAGGTCAGGATCAGTTAGACGGCCATGCGGTCTGACAACGGTGGAATCTGCACCGACAGTTCCTGAATTGATACCATTGATGGAGACCGTCTGGCTGTCATCCACTGAGACAAGACTCGGTTCCAGGTATGGAGGAGGAATTGGCACATTCTCGGGAACTTGGGCCGTTATTGCAATAAAGTCAGGATCTTCCGGAGCAAGTCTCCTGTCTGTTACGTGGGCATCGGTCACTGTTGAGGCATTTCGAAGATCGATCCACAGCTCCTCTGTAACTCCTCTTTGCTCATGTTTAAACTCCTTCATTATAGATGGATGATCGTCATTAGTGATTCTAACCACGTAGTCTCCTACTGGTAAATCACGAAACAGCAAAGTGGCTGAACCGTGTAGCTGTCTTTTTTCAAACAACACCGGCGCCAAAACCAGTCCGGATTTGCCTATCTTTCCAGTATCAAGAAAGAGTGCAACTGTCGCATTTGGTTTGCCCTGCGGCAGCTCAACAATTATCCTTAGGGCTCCCCAGAGAACCAGTTCATCCATGTCCTTAGAGTTAGAGAGCTTTCCTTCCTTGTTGATTTTGTAGTTTGTGTATCTTGGCAAACTACTCTCAAAGCTATCGGATTTTTGATAGATATCCGTGAAGCTCTTTTTTAGCTCAGCTCTTAAAACATTATTTGAGTTATTGTAATCTGGTGCTCTTACAAGAAAGTTTCCGAAAGCCAGGCTCTGCGGAATGCCTGTGGATTGCTTATCCAGAAGACGAATCAAGGCTGCTCTCCAGGCATGCAAAGTTATTGAAACAGCTGCAGGCGCCGGTCCAAAAAATTTCACTGCACATGCGATCAAGTCTACAGCAGTGGCAAACTCCAGCAACTGTGATCTGTCCAGAACCTTACTGTATGGTGGAGAAATTGTGTTTGCCGCAGCAAGATCAGTCATGAGACTGGTTAATTCCTGATCGCTTACAATATCGTGTTTTGCTAGCTCGGCTTGTCTGCCACTTCCTTTTTCGAGAAAAGACTTCAAATAGAGACTCGTAGACTTTGCCATTTTGAGGTGCTGGTCTACTGTGTAGGAACCGAGCCAGTCAGTGTAGGCACCCATCGGATGCTTGTGAAGATTAGAATGAGGATTCCTTTCTACCCAGTGTCCGCCCCAACTTCCATATCCAAAGTGAGCAAATTCATCCTGATGAAAATGAAGAAAAAAACCAAGATTCCTGAGCGTGCTTGCATCATCCCAAAGTTGATTCCTCTGTTTTATGACATCCTCACTGGCTTTCTTGTAGGAACCTTCATTTGAAAGGCAGTCAGGATGCAGATATTCATCAAGCATTGCATGAAACCCGACTCGTGGACCCTGCGCCGAGTATTCACCGCCAAAAGCGACCTCTCCATATCTTTCCGGTTCAGTGGCTGGAGAATAGTCAATAGCCAAACAGGCGCTTGATACACGCCTGGCTTGTTCAGCCGTATAACCGAGCCTGCGGGCCAAATAATAAGTCAGCCCGAAATGAGTATCATCGTAGTAAGCAAATGCAGGGATGGAATGGGTAATTATCATTAGACTGCCTAGAATTCCCAACACTGTCTTTCTAAGTGTCGTCAGCAATGTCATTAGTCTCTGCTCCTGGAGTTTTGCTGTGTTCCGTATTTTTTTGATTTGCTCAATTCCCACCACTAATATGTTCTAGTGCAAGTTGCGATAGTCTTTTAATGAGTAAATTGGCTTTGTAACCCGTACAAGTCTCTAAACGAGTTTTTGCTTCCTGCTTCTTGTTTTCAATCCTGCAATCGATACCAATGAAGAAGTTTGCTATTGAAGAGAATTCCTCAGCATTCAGATTTCCCTTTATTGAGCTCTTTAGTTCTTCTTCTGTTAAATCGTGCTTGAAAAATCTAACCAGACTGTACATGAAACCGCTTTTGTCTAGTTCGTTACAAGATTGAGCCAGAAAAGCTGTTGAAATTTCAGTTTGATGGAGGGCTTTCAATGCCAGATGTGCCGAAATCGCAAGATAACCAGTATCTAAATCACGTTCTTCACTCGAGTAACCGTCTGACTTTCGCGGTTGTTGATTTAAAGCTTTTACAGCAAAACTCTTGCAGTTCTCGTAGTCGCCAATTGCTAGGGAAGAGAGTGCCTTAACAAGATTCTGGTTGTAGTCGTGTTGAGATCTGGGTTCCTTACTTTGTTCTGCTGCGTTTGCCTGCGGAAGAATACCTTTCCGAACAGCTTCTTCGACAGCTTTTTGCGCCGCTGATTCGATTCTTGGGCCTAAAATCTCGTTTAGCGCCTTTTGCATACTTGTTGTCATCAGCAAAAAGGACTTGTTTGCCTTCTGGCTTGCCGCGCTTGAATAGTAAGTGTAAAGATTCTTGAGTTCGAGTTCATTGAAGTTGCTTTCGTAAACAGCTTCAATTGCCTGTCTGAGTGTGACACTGAGATTGGTTCTCTTCTTCAGCTCAACTGGAAGTCCATTTGCAAATTCAAGAATTTTTTGCTTTTGACCCTCTGTAAAGGATTCGCTTGTTGAGATTTTTGCTTTAAATCCGTCTGTGAGAGTCCTTAACAAGAGTTCTTCGGTCTGCATTAGCACTTCATCAGGATACATGGCTTTGGCAACTTTGTGTACTAAGATTGCTTTGCTTAAATCGCTCTCTGCACCGGCACAATAAGCAAAATTTGGATGCAGAACAAAAAGAGTAAGTAAGTATGCAACAGTGAGCTTGCCTTTAATAGAGCGGTATATATGCTGACAAATCACGGTGAGCCTCCATGCACAATCTCTTTTATCCACTCTTCTGCGATATTGTTTAGTTCCGGAAAAAGCTTGTCTCGAATCAAGTTCTCTGTGGCTGCAGCAACCGGTGCATCCAAACTAAGGGACTTCTTACCAAGCTCTGACTCATAGAAATTGCATATGTATTCAAGATCAGCTGTACTAAAGCTGTTCTCAACTTCTTTTTCTGCAAGTGAATTAAGTACTTGCTCCGGACTGATTCCTCCCTCGAACAAAATCTGCCAGGTCCTGTCAGCAAGAAATTTTCTTGCTGTCCTAATCTTGCTTTCCTTTTCGGCTATCGCCAGGTTATGCACCGGTCTAAAGCGTTCTTCCGATAACCGCAAGAAGTCATTATCGAGATTTGCTCTGAGAGCCTGAATATTTGTTTTTACTTTTTCGTTTTCCTTAATGGCAAGAAGGTAACGTTTAACCAATGGCAGCTTTGAAGCGTTTGTATTCGGGGGTGGGGCTGCAATTGCATGAACCGTGCTGCTCAACAAGGTTAAAACAGTCGTTATAAAACAAAAGCAAGACAGGACCATTCCTCTCACTAATGCTGGTCCAGAAAACACTCTGCTTTAACTCCCGGCAAAAAGCCAATGTTTGAGCGCTAAAAGGCTAACAAGGACATTGTTGAATCCGTAATTATACAAACAACAACAAGGAGAAAAAAAGATTTAGCTTGCCTGGTTTTATTCACTTGACAAGCACCATTGACTCGGCAACTTTCAGCAGCTCCGCTTGTGGTTTACTGGCCGAGATGTGATAGGCATACTTGCCTATTGCCAGATCTACAACCCTCCGACTTCGTCGGTGTTTGTAGTAAGCGATAGCACCGTTTTTGAGCTTTACCTTGGCTGAATCCTTCTCTATCTTCGGTGTCCCCTGACCGGCACTCAAGTAAAACAAAGTTGACGCGCTTGACGTATCATCTTTTTCTGCTGAAATCACTACCATGTAGCCACCTGGATATTCATAGTCACCTATAAAGGCGTATGGGTACATCTTGTAGGGCCAGCTTGGAATCCAGGTAGGAAGGTAAACAGGCGTTTTGGAACTGCGTAGCGCCGGAATCAACTCTTCCAAAATAGGTACAACTTTATCCTTGCTTGCCGCCATACATTTACCACTTCCACCAGAAAGCATACACAATACCAGCAGAACAAAGAGCAAATCAAAATGAGTTCGCTTCATTTCCAGTTTCCTATCGACCAGGTTCCGATGGTCAAGAATAACATAAGAAATCAGGTGGCCATTATGATAATGAATCTGAATGTAACTCTTACAATATCTTTGCTCCGAAATTGCCCGGTTGAGCAAAATATCTTTGCCCGTGCCGAGATCGACAGTGAATGCGACAAGTTAGTTGAGCTTATAAACGATCTTCTGGATCTGGAAAAGTTCAATGCCGGACAAATGAATCTGAATCTTACAAAAATCAAAATGGAAGCCCTGATGTTGATGGGTCGTGGTGGAAAGTTTGTTCCGCACGAGCACAAAACAGGACCAGATGGCAGATGGCATTTTCAAAACCCGCGAGTAAAGCCAGGGCAGGACATTGCAGGGCAGCTAAAAGATTAGGTTTATGCTGCATCAAAGGACATTCCAAATTTGCCCGGGTCCATAGCGGGTTCGCTGGTTAACGGTGCTTGGGCTATTAGTGAGCCTCTACTTAAAGGCATTAACGAATGGATGCAGCATAAACCTAATCCGACTTACCTTGAATTTGTCAGTGGTATAGAAAAAGAGCGCGGCAGATCTCGATGTTAGCTTCGAGGGCACAGACAAAGCTACCTTTCCAGAACTGGCTCAGCATGGAATACCCAAAGAGCTTATCTCAGGAATTATCTTGAATGAGGTTCTACACGGTAGCGATTTTAGGGATGCCGGTGAAAATGATTCAGTTCGCAAGTTTGGTACTGTCCGTGATTCACAGGGAAAGAGAATCCTCGGCCTCTGTCGGACCTGGGCAAATTCAAATTCAAAACATTCGTCATCTCGTTGATCGATATCCGGAACAACTTTCTCAATTCAAGGATGATCCCATCAGAGCGGCTATAGATCCTGAGAAAGTGCCTATGTTTATAGCTGCCTATTTGTGTGATAAGATCCAAGTTCTTGAGACTTACAACAAACAAAATTCAAACGAAAAGCCAATTCCAATTATTCCGGCGACCTTGGCATATTTATACAATCCCGATGTACTCAGCTCTAACGGTCAATTCAAGGTCATAGAGCCATCGGACACTGTTGCTTCTAGCATCTTCCACTTAAACACCCGACAAGGTTGGCACAGCGAAAGTCTACCGCGCCACGATGAAATAGTTCGAAGGTCGAAAGTAGTTCAAGACATTTTGACTGCAACGAAGGCTTGCCATTGTTTATAGGCTTGCCATTTATGATTATTGGCGTGTTTTGGTTTCTTGTCGGAATCATGCATGGACAGCAAAATTTCTCGCCCAGGCATGTGGATTTTGGTGATGTCCTTAACATCCTTATTGGCGGTGGTATCCCAGCCATAGTAGGTGCCGTGATTGAGTATTGCACACGAAAGAAAAAAGTTTGATTCATTTCGCTCGTCGGCACTAGATGTGACCCTTAGATTTCGTTGCAAAAGCAAAACCATAATTGCAATTCTTCAGATCTTTAAGATCAAAACTCAGTCTTTCATGCAAAACTATAAGGCAGATCACAAGAAATCGGTTGTGGCAGCCGGAAATATGCACCACATATACCATGCTTCACATACCTTGTTTCAATGGATAGTCTTTCGCGGCTTTATATTCGCGGCTTTAAAGAGGAATCGTTTTGAAAGGCGTAAATACGGATGTTATTGCCGAAGTTCGCAGCAGGGCAAAAATTGTAGATGTTGTTTCCGAACTTGTGGTGCTTAAGAGAGCCGGCAAGGACTACAAGGGTCTCTGTCCGTTTCACAATGAAAAATCACCGTCATTTTTTGTCAACCCGGATAAAGGAATTTTCAAATGTTTCGGCTGCGGCGAAGGCGGCGATGTTTTTGCCTTTGTTCAGAAAGCAAAACGAATTGACTTTATCGACTCAGTAAAAGACCTGGCTCAAAAGCTCGGAGTTCCGCTTGTAGAAACGAGCCAGGACAAAGACGAGTATGACAGGCGCAGCGCCCTGCTCATGCTTTACCAGCAGGCCTGCCAGTATTATCATCATTTGCTCAAAGACCCAAAAGAAGGCGAGCAAGCCAGACTCTACCTCGAAAAAAGAGGAATCGACGAAGCAACAATAGACGAATTTAAGCTCGGCTACGCACCCATGGCCTGGGACGGGCTTCTGCGCTATCTCAGCGACGCGAACAAATACAGCCCGGAGACACTTTTTGAAGCCGGTCTTGTACGACGCAAAGCAGAAAGCAATCATTTTTACGATCTCTTTCGCAACCGCCTCATGATTCCTATTTTTGATCTTGAAGGGCGGGTCATCGCATTTGGTGGCAGAACCCTTGGGGACGATCAGGTCAAATATTTGAATTCGCCGGAGTCGCCGATTTATACAAAAGGCGAGCATCTCTTCGGTCTTTATCAGGCTAAGGAGCATATAACAAGAACGGACGCGGTAATTGTGGTCGAGGGTTATTTCGACGCAATCACTCCGCATCAATACGGATTTAAAAACACGGTTGCTACTTTAGGAACTGCACTTACTGAAAGACAGGGCAAATTGCTCTGCCGCTTCACTGAAAGCCGGCGCGTTTATCTTTGTTTCGATGCCGATGCTGCCGGTCAGAAAGCAGTGAGCCGGGGAATGGAAACCCTGAGCCAGATTGCAGAAGGAATCGGAATCGAGCTCCGGGTGATAAAAGTACCGGGCGGCAAAGACCCTGACGAATGTTTACGCTCTCAAGACGAAAATGCCGGCCACACAGGCTTTGCCCGTGCAATTTCTCAAGCGCCGCTTCTTATAGATTACCAGCTGGACAGAGCAATTGCGGAAAAGGACATAAGGAGCCACTCTGGCAGAATCGAAGCTGCCCAGCTTATAGTTCCGATACTTTCAGGAATTAAAAATGCAGTGGCACGGGGCGAATATGTTCGCCAGTGGGCAATGAAACTGGGACTGCGCGAAGAAGAGCTGCTTTCCGATCTTGCCCAGTTCCGAAGACGCATGCGCATCGGTTCGGCTGAGCCCGAAAGAATGCAAAGACCGCTTGCAAGTAAGAATGCACCTAAAGCAGGCGGGCTTGAAGCCGAACTCTCACTTCTTGCAATATATCTTTTGTCACGTGAAGACTACGAGCTGATGCGCGACAAATTCATTGACGAAAGACTTAATGATCCTGCTTTCCAGCGCATTAAAGAAGCAATTGAAGGGATTGGTAAATTTAACTCTGCCGAATCTTTCTGGCAGGCCTTGCAGGACAGGCTGGCAGCCGATCAGGAAGCCAGCCGCAGGCTCTGGGACCTTTCTTGCAAGGCCGAGGAGATCAAGAAACAAAATTTGCCAATAGGCGTTATCCTTAATGATTACGAGTCCAGATTGATCAAAGAAAGATTAATCAGGGCAATGAATGCAATATCCTTGCAGATAAAACAGAAACCCTCCGAGGAAGAGGAGCTCAAGCTCACACTCAAGATTTCCCAGTTGACAAGATTGCAGCAGGAACTTCAAAGAAGCTCGGAAGGGCTTGAAGAAGTAAAGCGAAAGCTCGATGCAGTCCTTACCGAAACCAGACTGTGAGTGCCGCCATTTAGACAGAATCTTTGCGGAAAGAAATCATATGGAAGACACAGGAAAACGCAGATCAAATTCAGACCTAGATTCGCTCCTTTCAGACGATGATGACACAGACCTTCCCGGTGGCGGTGGCAATAGCGGCGGCAATTCAGAGAATGAGTTTTTCATAGACGACGATGAAGTCAAGGTAGAGGAGGACCCGGCAGAATTCGACCGGCAGGTATCAACCGGTCTTTCATCCGATGACCCGGTTCGTATGTATCTAAGGGAAATTGGACGGATTCCGCTTTTAACCGCCCAGCAAGAAATTGAACTGGCAAGAAAAATCGAAGCTGGCGGAGCCGAAGGAGCAATTGCCAAGCGCAAGCTTACTCAGGCAAATTTGCGTTTAGTTGTATCAATTGCAAAAAAATATGTGGGCAGAGGCATGCTCTTTCTCGATTTAATCCAGGAAGGAAATCTCGGACTTATTAGAGCCGCCGAAAAATTCGACCATTCTCGCGGTTATAAATTCAGCACTTATGCGACCTGGTGGATCAGGCAGGCTATAACCAGGGCAATCGCCGACCAGGCCCGAACAATTCGCATACCTGTGCATATGGTGGAAACAATCAACAAACTCAAGAAAATAACCAGAAAGTTAGCACAGGACAAAGGTCGAAAGCCCACAGAAGAAGAAATAGCCGATGCCATGGAAATCTCGCTCACCAAGCTGCGCGAAATTGTAAAAGTCGCCCAGGAACCTGTTTCACTCGAAACACCCATCGGCAAAGAAGAAGACAGCAAGCTTGGTGATTTCATCGAAGACCGGGAAGCCGAAACACCGGCATCATCGGTAACCCAGGAGCTCTTACGCGACGACATTATCGAAGTTATGGCAGGTCTATCGCCTCGCGAACGGGACGTGCTCAGGCTGCGCTTTGGACTCGATGACGGCAGGCAACGCACCCTCGAAGAAGTGGGCCAGCTTTTCGGCGTAACCAGAGAACGAATCAGGCAGATTGAAGCCAAAGCTCTGCGAAAGCTGCGCCATCCGAACCGAAGCCGCCGACTGCGCGAGTACATAGACTGATTGGATTTGAGACTGTTATCAGTCTGATTTGAGCCTGCTAATCAGCATGCTTCTAGCTGCCGTTGACCCGGCGTGAAGCTGCAATTTTCCTTTTTGTTTCGACTCCGTTAGTAAGAACCTGCTGCATTGAAGCAAGCGGAGCTACTTTATTAACCCGCTGCAAAATCTGCTCGTCTTTCTTGTTATGACGGCTTACGGGATGCGCCGGCGCCAGATATTCCTGATTTGACAGATGTGCAGACATTGTCTGAAAAGGCTTGCACTTCAGTGCATAGTATGCACAACCTATCGAAACCACTACAAAAAGCAACTGGAAAAAGGCTGCGCTTAGATTAGCTGCGTTTGCCGGATTCTGGCGTTTATAATCGCCCCAGGGGTTATTTGGTAAGTTCATAGCGGGATGGCTCTCAATCTAATCTATCTAAATTGAATGGGCAAATCTTATAAGATCATGCCTGATTTAACAATGGTGGACTTCCCATAGCGGCAAAACTCAAAGATCTGATAAACAACGAGTTGAAAGAGAACGGGAGCTGACGGTTCTTCACACGCTCAACTCCCTGATTCAGCCCTGCGCATATAATTGCTCAAAAGCAGCAGGCACTCAATGCTAAATCTACGAAAGTCCAGAAAAATTAAAGACGCGGGTCCACCGGCTCGCTTTCGAGCGCCAGCAAAGCAAAAACACATTCGTGCACACGATAAAGCGGCTCCCCAGAAACAAACCTTTCCAAACTTTCAAGAGATAGCGCAAACTCCCTGAGAGCCAGCGACCTTTTAGCCGCAAGCCCTCGCTGCCTGAGCCTGTCCAGATAGCGGTGATCATCGTATTCCGGACCGTAGATAATTCTTAAATACTCGCGGCCCCTGCATTTGACTGCCGGCTGAAGCAGCCCTTTTCGTCCATGGCAAATAAACTCTTGGGGTTTCAGAACCATGCCTTCGCCACCAGAGGCAGTGAGCGACTCCCACCATGAAATCACAGCGTCCTGCTCGCTTTCACTTTTAAGGTCAACGCACTTAAATGCGGTTTGAATGATAAGTTCTTCGGAATCTGCTCTTGCAAGACGCCCCAGTATAGCCAGATGCCAGAGATGAGTTTTGTCAGTGTGAGACCGTCCCTCGCTTGCAAGCAAATGAAAAGGTGCTAGCTTCAGATCTTTAAGTGATTGCACCGGCCAGCAATAGCGCCTGTATGCATCCACGTATTTTGAAACCATTTCTTTGCGGCCGGCAAAGGATTGCTTGATAGTTGAAAGGTCGAGTCCTCTTTGTTCAGCCTGAGCACTCAATGATTCAAGCTCGCAAAGAGAATGCATGGCGGCGGTCCCTGTGGAAGCATATTGCCTGCGCAAAAGATCCTGGGCTTTAAGCGACCATGGCATCAGCTCCGCATCAAGCAAAAGCCAGTCGCTTTCTAACTCGTCGAAAAGTCCGGCAAGATTTGCAGCATCTCGAATTTTTGTTAAGAACTCGCTGGCCAGTTTTTGGTCATTGAAAAACGGACGGCCGGTGCGTGTATAAACCACGCCAATCCCTTCATCTTCGACTTTGAATCTGGCTCTTGCAGCTTCTTCGTTTTTGCAAACTATAATTACGGCCCTCGAGCCCATATGCTTTTCTTCGCATATCAGCTTTTCGACTCCTGCATCTCTGAAATATGCAAGTGCCTCGCTTGCATGTTCAAGATACGGTCCTTGTTTGGCACTTGCGCACGGAGACATGGTCGGAGGCAAATAAACAAGCCAGTTCGGATTTACTGCAAAGCGGCTCATTATTTCAAGCGCCGCGGCTGCGTTCTCCTCCCTTACCGTAATCGAATGCATCAGGCGCGTATTGATAATGCGTTTACCGATCACATCTTTAATGCTCAGGCATTCTTCACCGCCATCACTTTGAGCCAAAAGCGGCTGCGGCGGCTGCAGCGGCTTGACCGGTTGATAGTAAGTCTTTGCAGCGTTTACTTTTACAAGCTCTTTTTCCGGATAACGCAAAGCTGTAAGCTCACCGCCGAAAACACAGCCGGTATCGAGACAGATTGTATTGTTGAGCCACTGAGCCCGGGGTACCGGCGTATGTCCGTATGCAACTAAAGCCTTGCCTCTATAATCCTGAGCCCAGTTGTATCTGACCGGCAGGCCGTACTCGTCTGTTTCGCCTGTTGTTTCGCCATAAAGACAGAACTCGCGCACCCGGCCGGAACTGCGGCCCTGATACGCCTCCTTCAATCCGGCATGGGCAACAACAAGCCTGCCGTCGTCAAAAAGATAATGACTGATAAGGCTGTCCAGAAATTTGCTTACTTCTTGCCTGAACTGATCTGACTCGGGCTCGAGCTGCTCCCACGATTCTTTCAAGCCGTGGGTCATGTTCACATTCTTGCCCAGAAGTTTGCGTAAAAGTTTTACGTCATGATTGCCAGCCACACAGAACGCAGTGCCGCTTGCGACCATGCTCATAACAAGCCGCAATACATCAGGTGTTTTCGGCCCCCTGTCTACTAGATCACCTACAAAAATCACCCGGCGATTCTCCGGATGGCAGACCCTGTATTTCAGAGAAAATGATGAATCTTCGACAAGCTCGTATCCGAGTTTAGTGAGCAATTCTGCGGTTTCATCGAAGCAGCCGTGAATGTCACCAATTATGTCAAACGGACCCTTTTCGTCTTTTTTGTTGTTCCATAAAGGTACACGAGTGATTTCAACCTGATCTACTTCTTCCGGCGAATCAAGTATGAACACGCGGTTGAAGCCCTCCTTTTTCAAGCCTTTCAGCGAACGAGCCAGCGCGCGCGCCTGCCTGGAAATCACATGAGGGCCAAAATCTCGATCCGCTCGACTTTGATTGCGCTGCTGGCAGATTTTCTCATCAATATCCATAACAATTGCAATTGGCAGCGTATTATGTGTCTTTGCTATTTCAAGCAAAGACTTGCGATCTTCTGCCTGCACGCTGGTTGCATCAATTACGGTAAGCTTGCCCAGAGCAAGGCGCTGTCCGGCGATAAAACGCACTAGACTGAAAGCTTCGCTACTAACTGTTTGATCGTTTTCATCATCGCAAACAATTCCGCGGCAAAAATCTGATGAAATCACTTCAGTGCTTTTGAAGTGGCGTCGGGCAAAAGTCGACTTGCCGCAGCCGGAGCTGCCGATTAACATGACCAGGCAGAATTCAGGCAATTCGATTTTCATACCGGGGCCTCTTCTTTTATCGAAAATACCGCCATCTGGGTAGGCGCTCCCAGCTCCGGATCAAGAGGCCCGACCCCCTTAAACTCTACTTTGTAGCCATGCTTTACTGCAGTATTGCCTGCCCAGAAGCGGAATTCATCCCTGGTCCATTCGAAACGATGATCTCCATGCCTGAATTTTCCTGCAGGCAGAGACTCGAACTTTTTGTTGTATTCAAAGTTTGGTGTTGTAATAATCACGAGCTTCGGTCTTGCGTATTTAAATAGACTTCTTTCTAAATAAGGAATACGAAAAAGATCCATATGCTCAATAACTTCTATGCAGATTGCAGCATCAAAGCCTGAGAATCTTTCATCCTTGTATAAAAGCGATGCCTGAAATAATGAAAGTCGCTTTTGCTCGCGCTCATTCATGCGCTCGAGCCTCAGCCTTTGCGCGGCTTTTTCCAGAACCCGGCAAGATACGTCGGAACCGGCAATCAAATCGAATTCCCGGTTTTCTAAAAGCTCCCGTATATAGTCCCCTTCACCACAGCCGAGATCAATTATTCTGCGTGCCCCGTGAGTTTTGAGTTCTTCAAGCACCGCCTGAATTCTCTGCTTCTTAAGGCTGAGGGGTTTTTCAATCTCCGCTTCCTGAATGTTCTGCTCACTTTGAATTTCACAAAGCTCCTGCTCCGCTTCGCTAAGCTGCATGAGCGCAAGCCTGCTCAGGCTTTTTTTGTGCGCAAGATAACGATTTGAAATCAGATTTTTTTCCGGGTGTGATGCAAGCCAGTCACCGCCATGCCGGAGCAGTTTTTCGACTTCTTCACTGCCTACAAAATAGTGTTTTTCATCATCCAGAACCGGAATCAAGACATATAGATGTTTTAAAAGATCCTGCAGTCTTTGCTGGCCTTTAATTTCAAGCGCGTAGTAATTCGACTGCCCCCATTCGGGAAACGATTCATCAAGAGCCAGCCTTTCTGCTTTTATCTCATAGCGAAGCGGCTCAAAAAGACTCTTGAGCAGTGCTTCTCCGTTTCTTCCGCACGGAATTGCACTTAGATGTGCCGTGAGCGGCAAGTTCATTTCTGCCAGCTCCTGACGCTGCTTGCTTTTTCCCGACAGCGCCGTTCCGAAGACCTGTGCAATTGCAACACTCATGAATGAAGAAGCAACATATGGTCTGTCATTCACATATTGTTCGATTCCCTGATTCGACCCTTTAGCTCTTACCAGGTTCACGCTGTCCACATCGAGCAAAAGACAGGCTGTGCAGCGCTCCTCACTTGCTTCCGGAAAAAACACATGAGCCTTGCCAAAGCTAAGCTCAAAGCTATGCAGATTCTCCGGATTTTTGAGCAAAATAAATCCGAGATCTGTTGCCGGCTTATGTGTTGTACTGATTGTCAGAAGCATGATTTTTCTTGAGATTGAAAAGGCAATTATACGATTTTCAATCCGGCCAGCCCGTGGTAGTTCCCCCATTTCAATCATTGCAGCATCAAACGAATTGTGTTATTTGTGGAGTTTGTAAGTCAGGCCAAAGCGCCAGAGCCGGATTAATTGAAGATACCAATTGCGCGATATTTGCTCCCCAGTCTCTGGCTTGCCTTTACAAGCCTGCCGCTTGCTGCGCAGGAAACCAACCCGGATTTCATACCGCCTGAAGTGATTCTGCCTTCTGGCAGCGGGCAAATCCAGCAAGCTGCGCCACAGCAGGCAGTGCTTCCACAGCAGGGAAACCAGGCTTATCCAGGTCAAACGCCTGGTCAGATTCCCGGTCAGCAGATTCCGGGACAGCAGATTCCCGGACAGCCGCCTGGTCAGATACCTGGCATGCAGAACAGCCGCGGAGTTCCCCAGACGATTCATGCTTTTGTGCCGGCTGGCTGGCCATTCGACGGGCAGCCACCTCCCGGTGGGGTGCAGCCTCTCAACCGCGACTATGCAAGCTTCTACAACTCCCTTCCCCAGGGGCTCATGCAGCAAACCATGGGAGGCCAATCCACAGTTATGAGCGGCGGCATGCCGCCTGGCAACGCCGGCAGCATCACGAATTCAGGCATATCACCAGGCGGCTCAGGCCAGCCGGTTAATGCGGCGAATTCGAGCCAGCAAGAGCATGAGCACAGCAGCAATTCAGAAATACCGCAGTTGAGTCTCAATGCCGGTCCGTTTTCAGGCAAAAACGAAAAAGACTGCCCGATGTGCAAGAAAAAAGCCGAAGAAGCAGCAAAGAAAAAAGCAGCAGAAGAGGCTGAGAAACCCGACCCTCTGGCAATTATCAATACAACAAAAGGCGCAATTACAATTCGGCTTTTTAGAAAGTACGCGCCGCAAACTGTGGCAAACTTCATCGAGCTTTCTCAAAAAGGGTTTTATAACGGCCTGACCTGGCACCGCGTGGTACCCGGATTCGTGATTCAAACCGGCTGTCCTAAAGGTGACGGTACGGGCGGCTACATAGACCAGCAAAGCGGCCGCCCCAGGACACTTGGTCTCGAGCTGCATCAAAAGCTCAGACACAATGCTCCCGGAGTAGTGGCCATGGCTCGCTTCGGAAACGACCTCAATTCAGCAAGCAGCCAGTTTTATATCACACTTGCGCCCCAGCAACGCCTGGACAACAAATACACCGTCTTTGGTGGCGTAGTAAGCGGTATGGAAGCTGTCCAGCGAATCAGCCCCCAGGACCGGATTTTGAACATCAGCCTGCAAGGTTTGTGAAGGCTATTCAGTGTAGACTCATTCTAACAATCTGCATGAAATCGTGTGCTTTCCGTACATTCGATTAATAAGCTATTCACGATTTTTTTTGGAGGAGGAGCAGGACTTGGAAACAACGAAAAAAGAGCTGCAGCCCTTTCTTGTGCTTCTGGGCAAAGCCATTAGAGAACGACGGGTTTCACTTGGTATTTCGCAAGAAGAACTGGCAACACGAGCAGGCCTGCACAGAACTTATGTGAGTGACGTTGAGCGTGGCATACGCAACATCACAATCGGAGCCCTGCATATTCTTGCAAGCGGCCTGCAAACCAACCTGAAAGATTTAATTCATGTCGTCGAAGACAGACTGCAAAACTGATAGAAGCAAAACGGCATCAGAAATACCGGCCATCACAAAAGAGCCTTAACAGAACTTAAAGCTCTGCTAAACTGGAAGCAGAACCTTCATTTCGCTCCAGGGTGAGACTTGCATGGCTTTCAGAGAAGACGCGGCTCTTAAAGATAATCTCAAGCGTTTGAGCCACTTGCTTGGCGACAGACATCTGGCAGTAGCAGATGCATGGGTGAGCCTGGGGCTCAGCCAGCTCGACACCTGCGAAGCCGAAGCGGCAGAACGCTCTTTCTTGAAAGCTCTGGAGATTCGCAGTTCAATCCTTGATGAATCTGACGAAACAATTACTCAAGTCCATTACTACATAGGGCTGAGTTATTACGAACGTGGTGATTACCAGAAAGCACAGGAATCATACGAAAAATGCCTTGAGATTTATGAACGCGAATGCCGCCCGGAAGACTCCTTTCTAGCAAGCGTTCTTGACTCACTTGCTAATTTGAATCATGACCGAGATAAATTGCCTGAAGCTGAGGTGCTTTTGAAAAGATCGCTTTTTATAAAACTCTGCGTGCTCGATCCTTTCGAGCCTGCAATTGCAGAGAGCCTCAATCACCTGGGCTGGCTTTACTCGCAGCTGGGTTCGTTTGCAAAAGCCGAAAATCTTTTCCTCTGCGCGCTCGATATCTGGATTTCTGCTTACGGTGTCGAACATGCAAACACGGCACTCTGTCTTGAAAATTATGCTTTTGTATTGAACAAAACCGGCAGAGAGGCCGAGGCGCTTAAATTGCTCAGCAAAGTTGAATCAATTCGTTCACTGGGTTAGGCTTAGCGTCGGTCATTTTAGAGAACGGTTTTGAGCACGATTCAGGAAGAAGCTTCAAAGAGCTTAGAAAATGAGAGCCGGCTGCTTACGAAGGTCAGCTGGCGGCTGATTCCTTTCATGCTGCTTCTTTACATTGTTGCTTATCTCGACCGCATAAACGTGTCATTTGCCGGGCTGCAAATGAACCAGGATCTTGGCTTCGATGAAAAGGCATTTGGAGCTGGTGCCGGCGCATTTTTCCTCGGTTATTTTCTTTTTGGTGTGCCAAGCAATGTAATGGTCAAAAGGCTGGGGGCACGCAGATGGATAGCCGCAATTATGGTTGTCTGGGGCGCAATCTCGGCGTCGATGAGCCTGGTAAAAGACGTTAACTCATTCTATTTCATGCGTTTCATTCTGGGTGTTGCAGAAGCTGGTTTTTTTCCCGGCATGATCCTTTACCTGACTTACTGGTTTCCAAAAAAAGATCATGCTCAGGCTGTAGCACGCTTCATGACTGCAATTCCACTTGCAGGCGTTTTAGGCGGTCTGATTTCATCAAGAATTCTTCTGATGAACGGCGTCATGGGTTTACCCGGTTGGAAATGGCTGTTCATCATCACAGGCAGCCCCGCCATTTTACTTGGCATTGCGGTTTTTATTTTTCTTTCCGATGGGCCACAAGACTGCAAATGGCTCAAACAAGACGAAAAACAATGGCTTCAAGAAAGAATCGCCAGAGACAATCAAGTTGCAAGTGAGATTGATGAAAAGCAGGCTGCAAGCAGAAATTCCGAAGGTATCTGGAGCGTGTTTGCAAGCCTGCGAGTCTGGCATCTTGCGCTTCTCTACTTTTGCCTTACTTTCGGCATGTACGGCTTTCAACTCTGGCTGCCTCAAATAATCAAAAACTTCGACAAAACCGATGATTCTACTGCCGCACTGCTATCAGCTGTTCCAGCTGTTTTTCAGGCAGTCGGCATGATTCTTGTGGCAAACAGTTCAGACCGGAGAAAAGAAAGACGTTTTCACGTGCTGGCTTCATCTTTAATTTCTGGTCTGGCGTTGTTAAGTTGCGGATTTTCACCCAATCCGCTTCTTTCACTCTCGCTCTTGTGCATTGCCGCCTTTGGTATCTGGGGAACAGTTGGCCCTTTCTGGGCGCTGCCGACATCATATTTAAACCCGGAAGCAAGAGCGGCAGGCATTGCGCTTATAAACTCAGTAGGAAATCTGGGCGGGTACTGGGGACCTTATATTGTCGGTTTCATAAAATCATATTCGAGTGACTTCATCTATTCGCTGGCAACCCTGGCCGCATCACTGGTAGTGGCAGGACTGCTTGCCCTTTTTGTAAGCGACCGACGAAGCTCTGATCAATTATCCTGATTTTCATTGATTCCTGATCTTCAGCCGGGCGGAGGCGTCGGTGCAGGCTCTCTGACCGGGCTTTCTACCAGATCGGAATCAATAGTGCGCAGCAAATCGCGCAAATGCAAAGTCATCCTGGCAATCATCCCTGAGATATCGGAGATCATACTTATTTGATCATCGAGATCTGAAAGAGTCATGGCTTTTTTAGCTAGAAAAACCCCGCAAACAAGGTCAAGCTTTTCTTTCTCTCTGGGTGATCCATGCGGCTCCAGCTGCCGCCGCCTGATCCAGAGCGTCTCCAGCTCCTGAGCCCGGCTTCTGTCGGGTTGATCCACTGACCTGCCGTGCAAAAAGCGCCAGACGCTCTCAGGATAGCGGGTGCGCTTGTCCACTGGTCTGCCGAAGAGTTCGGCAATCACGGTAGGATAGCCACTGCTTCTGGCAGTTCCACCGGCAGCCTGCTTGAGAGCGTAAGAAGACATGCCTGTAGATACAACACCTGAAAGCATCTGACCCAGATTACCCGGAAACGGAGGTGTATTTGCCGAAAATCCCAGCACTGAACCGACTGTGTTCAATGTACCCGAAGCAATAAAGTTAGCTGCATTATTTATATCCACACCGCGATCGCGCCTTGAAATCACATTCTGCCTGATTACTTGAAGCAGGCTCAGCTCTCGCAAAACTTCAGCCTGCACACTTGCTGCATCGAAATAACTTTCAAGAATGGTTTCGTCGATTTTCAAGCGCAATTCGTCCCGGCGCTGCAGGCCGGGTGGATTCTCTCTGTCATAAAGCTCCAGGAGCATCGGCCAGATTTCAAGCTGTTCGGCAAGCTCTTTATCCGGCTCGCTGAGTTTCTCTATGCCTGTTTCAGTTGGTAGCAGCTCCTGCCGCGCCCTTTCAACCAGATTGCTCCTGGGCTCTATTGGGGACGGCTGGCTCTTTTTAAGGGGAAGGCTGTATGCCGGGAGTTCCATGCAGGAGAGCTGGCAAGAAAGAAATAAGAGCACGAAAAAAAACATACTAAAACTAATAATCAAAATCTGCCAGAACCAGAACATTATCATGCAATTGCAAAAACGAAGCCGGGACCTCGGAGCTTATTTCACCTCGCATCGCCCTTGTCAGAATGTCTTTTTTGGCTTCACCGGTAACCATCATGATAATTTTGCGGCTCTGAAGTATGGTTTTAATCCCCATGGTTACTGCACGGGTCGGCACCGAGCCGCCTTTGAAAAACTCAGCATTTGCCTGGCGGGTCGATTCACTTAATGGAACCGTATGCGTCCAGCTCATTAAGGGCGTGCCCGGCTCGTTAAAAGCAATATGACCGTTGCGTCCCAGTCCTAAAATGCACAGATCGAGCCCGCCGGCGTCTTCGATACACTGATCGTAATTATCAAAAAAGAGCGGGTTATACAGATGGTCTTTTGACACATTTGTGTGTTTGTAGAGATTCTCGCTGAGAAAATGTCTGAAACTATGCTGCTCGGCAGCATCAACATACTCATCGAGGCCGAAACATCTGAGCTCAGACCAGTCAATTTCATGTTTTTCAGAAAGTTCTGAAAGATATTCGTAACAAAGAAGAGGCGTTCTTCCGGTTGGCAACCCGATGCAAGCATTGGGTTTCTCTTTGACAAGCTCTCTAATTGAGTTAGCAACAATTTTGCTAAGCCCCTGGTATCCAGTGATTGCCAAGTTTCGCCTTTCGTTTTCAACTTTTGGGGTAAGTTCCAGCAACATTAAATTATATGCTCCTGCCTGGCTGGGTATGGATAGAATGAGAAGAAATGCTCTCCTGACAATCCTGATATTTTATCTGAGTTATTTTGCAGGTAATTATGAACAGAAAAACTCCAAATTTTCTACTGCGAATAACAACATTCACTTTGTCTCTAACATTTAGCTGCAGTCCATTTTGCATGGCCCAGACAAGGGCTCTACCGAAAGCAGGATTCAGCAACTATTCGGCAGCAGGCAGGCCGCTGCCCCAGGGAAGCGGCCTCAGCCTGGAAGAAGGCGTAGACAGACCAGCCGGAGCCCCGGCTGAAGTTTATAACCCCGGAGAGCCCACACAGGGATTCGCGCTTACTCACTGGGAAAAGCGTTTCATGCCTTTAAAAATCTGGATAAGCCCGGGCAAGAAACTTCAAGACGAAGATATTTCAATAATCAATAAGCAACGACCACAAGAAGTCTGGGAGCTGGTAAATAGCGGCGCTATAAGTTCGCTGCCCCAGTGTTCGGGCTGGTCGCCTCAAATGAACCAGGCCGCATATAACGGCATTATGCAGTGGAAAGAGTTTCAAAACGAGGGACTTTTCAGTTTTGAGTTTGTGGAAGATCCTAAACTTGCAAATATAGTTTTGTTCTGGGCCGAAAGACTGACCGGTGACGAAGGAGTAGGCGGCATCAGCACCAGGGGGAACACTGCAGCCATTCTTTATCCGGCAAATCAAGTACACCAGGCCGAAGCTTCAACAGGCAAACCGGTACACGGCACGCCTGTGGTAATCGAACTTGTTGTCGATGAGTCTTACGGAATTTTGCAAGCAAGGGCGGCGCACGAGTTCGGGCACGCCTTAGGAATAAAAGCGCACAGCAACGCCAAACAAGATCTCATGTATGTTAACCAGCATTCGCCTTTGCTAACAGAGTCGGACAAAGCAACTATACGCTGGCTCTACAGGCAGCCTCCAAAATTCTTGATGCTGCCGCCGACCTATATGTCTTATGAAGAAAAACAGTCAAGAATACAGGCAAGCAAACCGGCCGACGATGCCGCCGATAGCTCAGGAGCGCGCCCGGGCGGATACAGGATACACTCTGCAAGACCAGCTTCGCTAATAGATGCTTCATCTCCTGAGGATCTACTTGCGCCATCTCAACGAGCCGCACAGGAAGAATATTCCGAGAGAAGAAAACACAGAGGACAGGAATCGCCAGAAAATTCCGAAGTCAAAGACAAGAAAAAAGAAAAACACGCTAAAAAAGAGAAAAAGAAACAGCATCAAGAGCAAGACCCAGGGCGGATGCCTGGCAATAGCAGCGCGTCAGGTAAATCAGCTACGCAGGAAATTGAGCAGGAGCCAGCTTCAAGGGCAAGTGACGGCTATTAAATCACCGAAACAATGTCAAATCTAGAGCCTTTGTTTATCAATCTGCTGTCAAGTTTGTAGAGTTTTTTCTGGCTCTCTTCATCGGCGCCTAATAATATCGTGATTTAAGAGCGCAAGGAAGCAAGTAGGTCTTTGCAAAAACACACCGCCACTTTTTCAGCCCATCATTGAAGGCGGTATCACATTTATCGTCGAGTCATTATCGATTGCCTGCTCGTGCCTCCGGCTTGAGAGTGACTTGTTCAATAGCTCGTTTACCGAACTGTCGGCCTCGACTTTTTCCCTCAATTCCTGATAATGACTCGATTCGATGCCTTTGATTACTTCAACCGAGCACTGCGCATCTCTGGCAATTTTTTCAGATACACTTCCAAGCACAATTTTTGCAAGTCCGCTTTTACCATGTGAACCCATGACCACAAGGTCGGCAGGCCAGTTTGCAGCTGCCTTTAAGATAATCTCTGCGGGCTGACCTTCTGCCACTCCCGCATAAACATTAGCCGGGGGATTTCTCTGGCAGATAAACTTTGCCCATTCTTGCGCGAGCTTATCGACAAAAAGTCTTTCAGCCTGCCATTTCAATAAGCTGCTGCCGGCATCGTGGATATGACTTGCTGCGCCTATGTAAGGAGCTGGCTCGATAATTGAAAGCAAACAAATTTCGGCTGTGCTTATCCATGTTTGCCCGGCAAGCCATTCTACTGCCGCAGCACTTGAAGCTGAATCATCGATGCAAAGCAGGATTTTTTTGCTTTCATAATTCTGCCGCTCAAGATTTCTGCAAATCAGAAGCGGGCAAAATGCCTGCTCAAGCAATGATTGAGAAACGCTGCCTAAAAGCATCGCTTCGAGGCCTTTGTTACTGCGAGTGCCTGTAACTATCAGATTGGCTCCAAAGTTCTTCGAAAATCTCAGTATTACTTCCACCGGATCACCACTGAGAATTTCCGGCTTAACAGAGATTCCGCTGCTCCTTTCACAGTCTTCGGCTATAGAGCTAAGCATCGACTGTAAGTCCGTAAATCTATTTGACGGTGAAGTACCCTTAAATCTGAAAGCTCTCAATACACTTGAAAGCACATCATTGTCCCGGCCCTCGACATGAAGAAGTCGGATTCTGCAGTCAGCAGGCCAGCTTCTTGCAAGCACAGTTTCAAGAGCCACAATTGAATATTCGCTGCCGTCCAGAGCCACAACAATGTTCACTACCAAGCGCCGCCGTATTCAGTAACTTCCTCCATGCTTCATACCACAAATGCATAAAGGCTCCCGAGATTCTAGCACGCAAGTCTGATACCATAGGTTGACCTTCTGGAGGCTCAGATTCGATGGAAATGTGGCAAATGATCTGGGAAAAGCTACAGGTTCTCCTGGCGCATAATGTAATCGGCAAAGGCGACAAAGCCATTACAGCCTACACCTTTTTGTTTCTTTTTATCGGATTTTTGATTGTATGGTCGATTGCAAAGAAATGCCAGCAGTTCTTGAAAGAATTACTTGTTGAAAGATACAAGTTGACTCCGATCACAAGCAAGAGAATCGCCGGCTGCGCCCGGCTCATACTTTTGGCTTTCGGACTGATCTTTATTGTAGACGCCTCCGAACTGGATATAAGCGCAGCAGAAATACTTACTTATTCAGACAAACTATTAAACCTGCCCTTTGTTCATATCGGACAGACAAAAGTAACCATGTGGACTGTTGCTTATGTTCTCTTTCTCTGGACGGTTTTGATAGTTCTCTCGAACAAAGTACAGAATTTCGTTGCCGAGCGACTGCTAGCCGGCACCAGCCTGGAGCACGGCGTCAAGCACGCAACATCGGTAATATTGCGATATATATTCATAGCGCTGGGGTTTATCGTGATACTGCAAAGCGCCGGTGTCGATCTCAGCGCATTGAGTGTGCTTGCCGGGGCATTAGGACTGGGCTTGAGCTTCGGCTTGCAGAACATAACTTCAAATCTGGTAAGCGGTTTGATTGTTCTATTTGAAAGACCGATCAAACTTGGAGACCGTATCGAAGTTGCAGGTGTCACAGGCAACGTCACTCGCATAGCTCTGCGGGCTACTACAATATGCACCAACGACAACATTGAAATTATTGTGCCTAATTCTGCATTCATAAGCAGCAATGTCATTAACTTAAGCCATTCAAGCAAAGACGTGCGCATAACAGTTCCAGTGGGTGTGTCTTATGATTCAGACCCTGAGCTTGTAAAAAGAGCTCTGCTTGAAGTTGCCGCAAGCCACAAAGGCGTGCTTGCAGCTCCTGAGCCAATTGTAGTATTCAAAGCATTTGGCGAAAGCTCCCTGGATTTTCAGTTGCGAGTTTCTACTAGCGAGTATGCAAGTACACCCGGTATCATGATAAGCGAATTGAACTTCCTGATTTTTGCAGCATTCAAAAAGTACAATATTGAAATTCCATTCCCTCAAAGGGATCTGCATATTCGCTCCGGAAACATCGGGCAAATGGCTGCACAAAATTGAAGCAATGTTCCTGGCCGGTTTCTAATAATTAGCAAATCATTGCTTTAGACCTGACCATTGAACTCAACTGCCATTTTAATCAGCTCCGAAAAATTATTTGCAAGCAAATAAGCCTTTGTTGTTACTGTATTAACCCGGCAGACCCTGTACACAGGCTCCAGTTCCCAGGACATTCTTACACGCGTGCGGTAATCGAGAGCAGGGTCCGTATGTTCCACTCTTGAATCGTTCAATTCAATTGCCAGATACGATCCATCTGAAAATTCCGCAAATTTCAGCCATGGATCCATATTCACAATGATGTAATCATCGCTGTTTTCAGCCTTAATCAAAGATGCATCGGCGCTTTCCCGGGGCTCAGTGTTGTGGCTAGAACAAAATGCGACATCTTTGCTTTCGACAATCTCTATCTCGTTAATGATCTCGAGATCGCTTATCGAGCAGAATTTCATTTGATCAGGCTCGTTTTTGCCAAAGTCGATTCCATCGCAGATTCTATAAAAGCTCAGTAAATCAGCAGGCAAGTCTCTTACGCGCCGGTGATAAATCAGCTTCCGGACAGCTTCGTCATACTGGCTGCCTGCTTTTGCTTCTAACAACTTGCAAGTACTGGAAATATTGCAAAGAAACTCGTCTCGCTTGCCGGTCTCACCCACAGCCCAACCAAGCCTGGGTCTCAATGCCAGGCTGTTGTCGTCCTGGTCAATTCCGACAAAACCTGCATAGAATTTCAAGGTCTCAGAAAGTCCATCTGAAGAGCAAATTTCGACTGAAACCATGGAAAGCCCCAGTGGCAGTAGGTCAGAGCTCAACTGCTCTTTATCTGCAAAGGAGCCCGAGCTGCTTTGATCATCTTCATCCGAGTCCAGGTCCGGAAAATCGCTACCGATATATGGGTTTATTCTATCGATGGCTCCTGAACTGATGCTTTTTGTGTAAGGAAGCAGGCGAATTATCCAGCCGTTTATCACATCACTGCCATATCTAGATTCTTGCTTATAAATATTTCTCCAGAATTTTATGTCAATCTCCCCATGGGCAGCTTTTTCAAACTGGGCAAGAATAACGCGCAGTTCGGCAAGCCACCAGTCAAACTCATAATTAGACAACAGCTCTGCTTTTTGTCTTAACAAGCTCCAGTCTTCTGCTTTGCCTTCAAGAGTTATCGAGGGGATTCCACAAACACAATGAACTTTGTAGGTGAAATAAGGTTGGAACATGTCCATCAAAGCTACCTGGCAAACTGTTCGCTCAAGTGCTCCTGTAGTTGAAAACGCTGGAAGCAAGTCATCATAGTTTTTGCCCAAAGCAGCAGAGAGTCCGGAGCTGAACTGTTTAATCAACAACTCCCAATCGCTTTCAGGCGATTCGAATGAGCTTTCAGATCTGCAGACAATTTCTGCTTTTTTAGTATGTTGAACAAACTTATGTCTCAATTTTTCACTGTTGTTGTTTACATGAAGCGCCAGCCCCTGCAAGATTAAAACCCAGATCATGTCAGGCGAAAATACAAGCGGCCGGTGCTGGCTGAATGCCAGGTGTACTGCTGCAAAAAACGGATGGTTATACACTGATGCAACCGTGTCCGAGTTATAGCCGCTGCAATACCTGATTTTCCCAAACTCGTTCAGTGGCAGAAGGTCGAATTTATCAGCCGACTTTTGAATCAGTGTTTCGACTGCTTCCAATGTTTTGCAGCTTGCAAGTTTATCTTTTGCAATTTCAACTTCATGCACCGAAAACTCAATACAATTTTTTTGACTCGTGCGCAGCTCTGCCATGCGGTTTGACCCTCATTTCCGACAGTTTAATACTAGCAAAAGCAAACAAGATACTTGCTCGGAAAAACCCTAATTCCGTAAGAGCCATCTCAAAGGGAATTCAAAAATGCAATCAAGTCGTTTTTTTCTTTCTCACTCAGTTTCAAAAAGGCTTTAGCCGATTCTTCTGCCTGCCCACCGTGCAAAGAAATGGCTTCGGGAAGCGTTTTAGCTCTGCCGTCATGCATATAGCGCTTGCGATAACGCAAGCCCCAGAGCGGGCTTGTTTTCCATTCGGCACCGCTTGCAAATTGCTGCGCCAGACCGTCGGCCAGAGCCGGGCCGAGATCGTGCAAAAGGAAATCGGAATACGGACTGAAACTCTTATTTTCTAGAGCTCGCATTTCAACAAATTTCGGATCGCTGAAAATTGCGTATCTCCCTTGGAATCCGGCTATCGGTGGCGACGACTCCTTGATACCGGCAAAGATTTCTTTTGCATTTGCATCCGGATTAAAGACCAGAACTTTGCCAGGCGTCATCATGCTCTGGGTATGACAGGCGGCGCAGCCGAGCTTTGTAAAAACACTGTTGCCCCGAACAGTTTCCCCGGTGCTAGCTCCCGGCCTGGGTGGCGCAACTGTCATCAAATAAAAATTGATCTTTAATAGAGCAGTGCCATCATCATTTGGATCAGCGGGTAATCTTCCTCTCAAACATTCAGGACTTTTGTCCATTCCCTCAGGAAACAAAGAATGATTGAAAAGCGGATTGCTTATGCCCTCATTTACGGCAAGCTCATTTGCAAGAAGGCTAAGCAAGGTGCTGAACTGAGCTTTAGCCCCATACCTGCCAAAGCGAGGATTGGGCCAGTAGAGCTGGGGAACTTGCACGGCTCTGCCATGCACGGCGTTTTTATTTAGGCCCTGTCTTGCAGCACTGAAATTAATAACCGGGTCGGGAATTGTTTCCACAAAACCAAGACCCATTAAAGGCCGGCTGACTCTTTGCGATTGAAACTCCGCAGATGCAGGAGCCTTGGGCACGGCAGTCAGCTTGCAAGCTGCATTTAACTTATCTGCATCCAGGTTAATGGCTTTTCGTAAGAGTACGGGTCCGCCTTCTTTTAGCATTAAGTCGAGATCCGAAAGCTCGGTTTTTGAAAGTATCGAATTGAGCTTCTCTTCTTGAAAGCGGCCTTTTTCAAGCCGTTTTGCAAAAAGCAATATGTCGCTCTCTGCAAGCACCTTTTTTACATCTGCCGGCTTTGCCTCTTCCTCTTTTCCGGCACTCTTCTTTTGCGGATTCTCCGTGCTTTTACTGGCTTTGCTTTCCACAATCTCGGCTTTGCCTTTACTTTTTGAATTGCTTTTTTCCATAGACGCTGTTTTTGTTTTCACACTTGCATTTAGCTGGCCAAGCTGAGCGCTTGAATATGAATCCACAGACTCATACTGGCTCTGGCTCTTCAAATTCAGATCGGCACTGGCAGCTTCAGGCAGGCTGTGACAGGCTGCACAGGAGTTGCCGTTGTAATAGGGTCCAAGACCGTCAGCCACCCGCATCTGTTTATGAAAAAGCGCCTTTCCTTCCCGAAATTTTGCCAGCTGCCAGCGCGAAAGCCCGGGAACCGGCCCGCCGATTTGCCCTTCATCCGGAGCCTTGACAGGCAACATCGAATTCATCTGCTCGGAAAAATAATAGAGCAAAACGACAAAAACGAAGGTGACTGATATTAGTAATCTGAGAGAACGAATTGACATGAAATTTAAGCGAAACAGAAAATAACCGTTACCGGTATTATTTCACGTTATTGAGCTGTCGAAACTGCGGTTTTAATGATGTGAAGTTCTTGATTGGCAGGCAAGAGATTGCGCAAGACCAGATCTGCAGTCGGATCTACTTTATTGAACGGGACTTTCACTACGCCATCCACCGCAGAGTGTGGAGCAATAGATTTTCCGTCAAAAGCAATCTTGAGCTGCGATTCAGTTTGATTGCCGTATTTGATCACTGCCTGCAAATTTTGAGGCAATATGAGTATGTCGTTGCCATCATTACGCAGTGACACTTTTAATTGAACATCTTTGAGAGTCGGCTTTATATTTCTGAGTTCGAACTTGAGCGGACTGGCAGGCATAGGTCCCCGGAGCCCATCTGTCAAAGCAGAGTTTTGAGCTGCTGTTGCAGCCGGCATACTGTTGTATGGAAGCTGCGGTCTTAAACCAGCAGTAGGAGGGGCAGCCAGTTGCGAAATCGGTTCGGCACTTAATGGAACCTGCGGGGCAGTCATGCCGAAATTGGACTGAGGAAGACCCTGCGGGTTGAATTCCTGCGGATTATAAGCCGGCGGTTGAGCAAAAGCAGGCTGCGAAAAATCAGGGGCAGCAGGCGGAAAGGCAGCCGCTTCCTGCGAAGGTATCGCTGCTGCCGGTGCTGCTGCCGGTGCTGCTGCCGGTGATGCTGTTGGTGTTGCTGCTGGTGTTGCAGACTGAAGCCTGGCTAGCTTTTCCTGTAAGAGCTTGTTCTGTTTTTCAAGCTCCGCCAGTCTAGATGATGATGAAGACTTGCTTGATTTTGCTGGTGTTTTAGCAGCACTGCTTGCGAATTTGTCCTTAGGAGCAACCGTATTTTGCGCCGAGCCGCCTTTTACGGCAGCAAGGGCCGCGGCTGCGCCTGCAAGCGCGGAGGCGGCACCGCCCTCGAGGGAAGCGTTTGCGGCCGAACTCTCTTTTGGCGATGGGCTTGAAAGAATTTTCTTGATCAGCTCGTCATCAGAAGCAGCACCGGCACTTGCTGCGGATTTGACCGTATCTGCAGGTGGCTCCGGATCTGTAATTTGTTTTATTACTTTATGAGCAGCATCTTCTATCTTTTTGTTCTGAACGTTCTGGGTAAGCATATGATTGCGCAGATCGCCCATAAAACTTGAGAGCACACCCACATGGTCTACAGGCGCCACGGCAGCCGCACCGCCTGCGGTGGCAAGAGTACTGGCGTCTGCGGTCATATCAAGCGGAAACTTGCTGCCAGGAAAACCGGCCGGATGCCTGGCTATTACGTTGCTACCGCCGGGCAAGAGACCCGCAGCCACTCCATTTGCAGAAGCAGCGACATTTCCCAGCCCTTTAATTTTCTCAACAGCACTGAGATTATGCGGGTCATCTTTTAATACATTCAGATAAACCTGTTTGGCCTGGGCACTCTGACCGAGCTTTTCGAGAAGTTCTCCTTCGTACAGCTTGTACTGGGTATTTCCAGGGCTATAAGCCACGGCTTCGCTCATTTTCTGGTAGGCTTCTGAAAAAAGCCCCTGAGACTCCAGTGTCCTGGCTGCGTTCACGGCCTTTTCAGCTTCCTGTTTGGCCATGGCAATTTTGAAGCTCTGGCGTGCGGCAGGTAAATATGGATGCTCAGGGTCCAGGCGGACAACTTCCCTGTACTCCGCCTGAGCAGCCGAAAGATCTCCATTTAGCTGATAGGCTCGAGCAAGCCCGAGATGCGAATTTGCATTCGGCATTTTTGAAACCTGGGTCTGCCAGAGTTTTACCAGATGCTGCCCGGCTTCTTTGTCTTTGGGATTGAGTATCAATGCCCGGGAAAGTGAAGAATTGGCGCTTACTATATTGCCCGCATTCAAATGATGGACGCCCAGATGTTTGTGAGCAGCCCCCGAATTGGAGTCAAGTTCAAGGGCATGTTCGAAATGCTCCTTGCCGCTGCCTGCTCCGTTCAATTTTTCAGATACTTTACCCAGACCCACATGAGCATCCGAAGTAGGTTTCACAGCAAGAGACGCTTTATATTCCACTTCGGCTTCATGATATCTGGCCTGTTCGTAGAGCGAATCTGCGGTTTTGAGCCTGTTATGAACGTCATTTGGATCGGCGCCTACTTTTTGATAGAGCTGGCTCAAAACTTGATTGGCTGCAGGATCGCTGGGGCTTGCAGCCAGAGCCTGCCTGGCGGCAAGTAGCGCATCCTGGAAATTGTCGCTTTTCAGATAGTTTCTGGCTCTTTGCACGGCAACCGTAGCGACCTGCTGCATCGCAGCCTTGTCCTGCGGATTTAGCTGTGTGATTTTGGTAAGCACGCGCTGAGCTTCATCGAGCTTGCCGCTTTTCTGGAGCTCAAGAGCCGTTTGCTTCATTTTGGCAATCGCCTGCGGCGGCACTTTAGCTGAAAGTGAACGTGCAATTTCGCTCAGTGATTGCCCGCTTGCAGCCTTGCCATTGAGAGCCGGAGGTGGAATCGCTGACGGAAGCTTGGTTTTAGTCGCATTTGCTGCCAGGGTCTTTGCTTGAACTGCTTTAGCAGCACTGCCTGTGCTTTTGGCAGGGCTGGCCGCTTTGGCAGTCTTAGCTGTTTTGCCGGCACTAGTTTTGCTGCTGCTCGCTGTTTTTGCCGTGCCGGCGCTAGATGATTTGCTCGAATGGGTGTATTGCTCGCGAATTGAGCTGAAGTCAATGCGCCGGTCATAGGAGCTCGGCGGTACATATACTTTTTGAGCATGGGCAAAATCGGCTGCACGAGCCTGATTGCCCGGAGCCGCAATATTTAAAGAACAGGCAAAAAGAACTGCGCACTGGCCTATTAAAAACCGGTCTGATTTAATTTTCGCCTTCTTAACCCTGAATTTTAGGGGCATGATCAAGAACCCTTAAGCGAGCCTAATTTGCGCCTTGCCAGTGAAACTAGAGAGATATAGATACAAAGTATCAGGCTCATTGTATGTAAACGCGCAAGCATTGCCAAGTGGTGTTTCCCGCATGTGAAAGATTCTCTCAAAACTTTCTAAAATAATAGCCCCTGGATAGCATAGTGCCATACACTTGATAAGGCGCTGGATATCTCAGCTTCGGGCTGCAGCCTGAAAGAACCGCTGCCCATCCTCACTGGTACGGCCAGAAAGAGCCAGAAAAGCCCTCAGACTCCCGTCAGAAACAAGGTGCAAGAAATGTCCCAACCATCGGCTGGATCCGAAACCCAGAAGCCAGAAAGTGAACGATCTTTAATCGAGCGAGCCAATCATCTGGTCAGACAGGCAAGACTGGCGGCAGCAGTTTTCACCCAGTACAGCCAGGAAGACGTGGACCGCATTGTAAAAGCAATGACTCTTGCGGCGCTTGAAAATGTATTTTCATTTGCCCAGATGGCTCACGAAGAAACCAGAATGGGCCAGCTTGAAGACAAAATGCTTAAAGACTTTGTGGCTTCGGAGTTTTTATACAACCAGATCAAAGACAAAAAAACAGTGGGCGTGGTCAGAGAATTCCCCGAAGACAACATGGTCGAAATTGCCGAACCAATGGGAGTAATTCTGGCGCTTTCTCCGGTTACCAATCCGACCTCGACAATCATATTCAAGAGTCTTTGTGCGGCTAAAACCAGGAACAGCATTATTTTCAGTCCTCATTTGATGGCCGCAAACTCAAGCAATCATGCCGCAAAAATTTTGTATGAAGCAGGAATTAAAGCCGGAGCCCCCAAAGGATTCATCAGTTGGGTAGAGAAATCATCGAGATTGCGAAAAGAGACCGAGCTGATGATGGTTCATCCCGATGTAGACCTGATATTCGCCACCGGCGGCACCCAGATGGTGCGCGCTGCTCACAGCTCAGGCAAGCCCGCTATTGGGGTGGGCGCAGGCAACACCCCTGTCTATATTCATAAATCCGCTTATATCGAAGGCGCCGTAACCGATGTGATCATCTCAAAAACTTTCGACAACGGAACTGAGTGCCCGTCTGAGCAGACTCTGGTCGTCGATGCGGAAGTTTACGACGAAACGCTTTCAACATTTGCCAGGCTTGGTTGCCATGTTTGTTCGGAAGCTGAAGTGCAAAAGCTTGTTGAAACCGTAATCGACCCGCGTACAAAAGGTATGAACTACAAATTCGTAGGCCAGCCAGCAAAACTAATTGCAGATGCTGCAGGTATTGAAACAGGCGAGGACGTAAAAATTCTGCTTTGCCCGCTCAAAGGCGAGCTACGCCGTCACCCTCTGGCAGTTGAAAAACTGATGCCCGTGCTTGGTGTGGTTGCAGTAACAAGTGTTGACGAAGGAATCAACCGGGCACTCGATATAAATTATGCCGGCGGCACCGGACATACATCAGGCATTTTTGCCAATGACGAGTCGGTAATTGAAGCGTTTGCTACGGCAATTAACGCAGGCAGAGTGATCGTCAACTCACCGACTTCAATAGGCGGCCTCGGAGGCGTTTACAACAACCTGAGTACTACCTTGAGCTTTGGCTGCGGCACCGGTGGCGGCAACATCACCACCGACAATGTCGGTGTGCAAAACCTGCTCAATTACAAAAGAGTTCCTCATAGAAAGAACTTTGTGCTCAGTTTCCAGACCACCAAGAACATTTATATAAATCCGGGCAGCATTGAGCATTTAAGAGGTCTGCGCACCCGCTCGGCTTTTGTAGTCACATCAGGCTCGGCAGCCAGCCGCGGACATCTTTCAATGGTGCTTGAGCGCCTGCCTGAATCATGCAGGGTGGATGTATTCAGCCAGGTGGGCGTCGAACCCGACTTCGCGACCGTGATGAAGGCAGTGGCAAAAATGCGCAAAAGCCAGCCGGATACTATTATTGCCCTGGGAGGCGGTTCGGTATTAGACGCTGCCAAAATCATGAGACTCTTTTACGACTGGCCGGACCTGAAACTTTCGGACGTGGCCACGCCCTTTCTGGATTTCCGCCAGCGCGTGGTCAGATTCCCGCAGGGAGCAAACACGCAGCTTGTTGCGATTCCGACCACATCAGGCACCGGATCTGAGGTAACTCCTTTTGCGGTTCTTAAAGACGCTCAAACACATCAAAAGTTCTCACTGGTTGACGAGTCGCTGCTTCCAGATGTGGCTATCTTAGACGCCCAGCTAACACGCAGCCTACCTCCGCAAATCACAATCGATACAGCAGTCGACGCACTCACTCATGCACTTGAAGCGCTGGTTTCAATCATGTCTTCAGACTATACTGATGGTCTGGCGCTTGAAGCTATCAGGCTCATATTTGAAGCACTGCCTGAGGCAGTGAAAAACGGCTCTAACGTTGTCTGGAGGCATAAGTTGCACAATGCAGCCTGCCTTGCCGGCATGGCAATCGGTAATGCTTCAGTAGGGGTAAATCATGCGCTGGCTCACAGTCTCGGTGCAAGGTTCGATATTCCCCACGGCAGGGCAAATGGTGTTTTCCTCTTATCCACACTCGAATACAACTGCCAGGTGCCCCGCAAAATAACGCCTCACTCCACACATACTCATTATGAGGCACCGAAAAAATATGCAAGAGCAGCCCGCTTCCTGGGCCTGGCAGACAAGCAACCTGAGCTTAGCGACGATGAACTGGTGGTGCTTTTGCGACGGGCGATTTTCGATATGCTTTCGGATCTCGGACAGGCCATGTCTATTGAAGAGCTGGGAATTCCAGCTCAGGATCTGCTTGCATGCGGTCCGGAACTGGTAAAAAGCTCTTTTGAAGACATGAGTCTCAGAACCAATCCGCGCATGGCACTTCTGAAAGACATCAAAGAGCTTTATGAAAAGTCCTATCCGCGCCGGGTCCGCCCTTAAGGTAAACAAAAATGGAAAGCCAAGAAAGTAACCGCAAACAAGCAAAGTTCCTGATGCCGCAGACGCTGGCCAGGCAGGTGGATGAAGTCGACCTGACCCTGGCAAACGGAAATCTTGATCTGGTCCTTGATTTTGAGTCATGCGAATTCATTTCGGTCGACGGGCTCGAGTGGCTGGAAGAACTCTTAATGCGAGCCGGCTCACTTGGAGCCAGGATCGAGCTCAAATCAGTAAAGCCCTCGGTATATAAAGTATTCAAAGTCGCACGCATAGATTCGGTTTTAAAAGCCTGCGGCAGTCTCAGCGCCTCCGGACCAGTTTGCTGAAAAAAGACCGGACTATTGGACTGCTGATTTAAGACCGGCCTTTTGCCAGAGCCGCTCCGGGCTATAATGCTTATATATGTGATTGACTTGTTCAAGTTATCCGACTGAGTTTCTGCCTGGAGCATGTAATTGCAAGCTCTGATTAGAACCCTGAAACACCAGTTGCCCGGCTCCTGGCGGGGATTGTTCCAATCCAGGCTTGCAATGTCCTTAATGGGAGCCTTTATTTTGCTTGCCGCCATTGAGGCAAGTTTTCTTTTAGCCCTGGCTTATGATGTTCAGATTGCAGATAAAAGCGCAGCAAGAGAGTTCGAACTGCTTCAGGCTTCAGCCCAGTTTTCCAGGGTAATGCTCAAAGTACAGGAATGCTTCGACTCTGCCGATGAGCTCCGAAAAGACATATTGGACCGGGACAAAACCTTGCTTTATAAAAAGAACGTCCGGGTCACCATGAAAATGCTCGAGAAAGCCATGAGCCAGCTGAGCAAATGTGGTCTTGACGCCCGCGGCGCCAGAAGCATGGAAAGCAACTTTGCCGGCTTAATGGACTTATTAGACACAGTGCTTGCAAATGCAAGGGCCCGTGGAGATAGCAAAACATCGTTCAGGCAGGTCTTGAATCAGAGCGGCGACCTTTATCGGAATCTGCTTGTCGAACTCCGAAACGTCAAAACAGCATTGACTAGAAAAAGCAATAAAAAAAACATTGCAAATCTAGATCCGCAATATCTGATCTACATAGCAGCCGCTGTCAATCTGGCGGCCGTCGCCTTTCTCTTAATTGCAGCCGATCGGGGCATCACCGGACCGATTCAGAAGCTATCCACAGATTGCCAGAAAGTCATGAAAGCAGAAACTCTTTCAAAACCTGCAAAGATCACAAACGAAATAAGTTCCCTTGAACTGAGCTTTTATGAGATGTCGCTTGTGGTTGCCGAAAACGAAAAGCGCCGGCGCAACTTTCTGGAGTTTTTCCAGTCGGTTCAGAGTGCCGCGCTCGAGAACGTACGCAAATGCTTTGACGCGCTGCTTGCAGAAAGCAATTTACAGGAAAGAGCCAGAAAAAACATTCAAAAAGCCCGCAGCAACCTGCAAACATTAATAAGCCTGCTTCAGTCTATGACCGCAGCACTGAGTTTCAAAACCCAGGATACACTCGAAGTGAATTACCAGGCCGATTCAAGCAGCAAATTGCTTCAAAACGCCCAGTCTGCAGTAGAAGCACTCTTGCAAAAGAGGAAGATAAGCCTCAATTTGCAGGGTGCTTCTTATGAATGCATGCTAGACAGCACCCTGATTTCCAGGGTGCTTATAAATTTTCTTTCAAATGCGATCAAATACTCGCCCGAAGGCTCTGAAGTGCTCTTAAGAGTAGACAAAATCAAAAAAAACAGCAAAAGCATGCTCGAGTTTCGTGTAAGCGATTGCGGACCGGGAATAAGCAAAGAGAATCAAGAAAGACTCTTCAAAGAATTCAGCCAGGTTGATTCTGCAGACGGAGTAAAACGAGCAGGCACCGGACTCGGGCTTGTAATATGCAAGCAGATTGTCGAGGCCCACCAGGGCGAAGTCGGCGTTGAAAGCGCAGTCGGAAAAGGCAGCAGCTTCTGGTTTTCTATTCCATGCGCCCCGGATGAAACTAGACAAGAAGAAAAAGCAAAATCAGGCAAAGAGCAAAGAGGTTCGCCGGAAAAATCCAGTTCAAGAACAAGCAAAAGCAGCAGCCTCAAGAACTCCTTTTACCTTCTGCTGGCGGTGCTGCTGGCAAGCCAGTCGCTGCTTGCCTTCAGGCTCAACTCAATTTTTGCAGCCACCGCAAAAACCGAGCAGAGCTTTCTTCTGGAAAAGGAAGTAATTCTCAGAGTCGAAGAACTGATGGCCACGCACCTGGTCTGGAAACTGGATGTAGCAAAATCACTGGACAAAACGAGGATCGATGAAGTTGCGGCCACGCAGCCCGTGCTTCAGCAACAAATTGACAATTGCAGCTGGATTCTTGCTAATATCGGCAAAAAGAGCAAAAAAAGCATTTACGAGATTAATAGAGCACGTCTCATTTTTGAAAAACTCAAAAAGTTCGGAGCCTATCTTTCTGCAAAACAGGATTCAATTCCTCTAGCCGCGCTGCCGCCTCTGGTAAAGCAGGCAAAAGTACTTGCCGGCGAGGTGGAAACAAGCCTGTTTAGGGTATTGTCCATAGGGGAATCCAGTGTTTTGAAATCATATGACGGCTCAAAAATCCTGCGGGCCGAACTCATGAACACGCTTGTGATAGCTTCAGTGCTAAACTTTTTTCTCCTGGCTCTACTGAGCATATTCGGCTTGCGCATCAGTGAGCAAATTTCGCTACTCAAACAGAAAAGCGAAGACTTTGCTTCCGGCAAGGATATTGAGCCGAGCATCAGAGGAAACGACGAACTCGCAATTCTTGATCGGAGCCTCTGCGATCTGGCAAGAGCAATTAAAGAAGCCGACTCCCAACGCCAGAAACTGATTGCGCTTATAAATCATGATCTGCGCACACCCTTAAGTTCGATAATAAACGGGCTGCAGCTTATTCTAGAAGCCGGATACGGCGGTCTTGGCGCGGGGCAAAAAGTGCTTACCGAAAAGGCCGAAACCGAATTGCAGCATCTCCTGCAGCAAATCAACGACCTTTTATTGATTGAAAAGATCGATGCCGGCCTTTATCAATTAAGCGCCGAAAAACTGGCGGTGCTACCGATACTTGAAGAAGCAGCCAGAAGCTATGGGGAGCTGGCTGCAAAAAAGGGAGTCAGGCTCGTACCTGAATTTCCCAGCGAAATTAAAGAGCTTTGCGTAAACGCTGAGAAGTCGCTGCTTGCACGCGAATTCGAAATCATAATCGAAAATGCACTTGATGCTTCGCCTGATGGCTCAACAGTCAATCTATCAATTGAGCTTCTGGGCAAAGAAATATCAGTGGTATTCAAAGACCACGGCAACGGAATCAATACCGAGCTTCTACCCCAGATTTTCGAGCGTTTCAGATTCGTAGGCGGCAAACCGCTTACCGGTCTGGGTTTGCCGCTTGCCAAAAGGCTTTCAACCATTCACGGCGGCAGCCTCCAGATAAATTCCAACGAATCGGGCACCGAAACCCGGCTCTTGCTGCCGGTAGCCTGAGCGAGGTCTTGGACTTTCAGTCCGCGGACAAAAACTCAAAAGTCTACATTATCTTGTGACCCAGAGTTGTTTTAATCAGGTCAACCGTGAGTTTTGCCGTGCGGTTGCGGATATCTCTTGCCGGATTCAGCTCTACAAAGTCAATCGAACGCACAAGTCCAGTTTCAGCAAGCAAGGTCAGCGCCAACTGAGCCTCCCGAAAGCTCATGCCTCCCGGAGCCATGGTTGTGACACCGGGGGCTATCTCAGGATCCATAACGTCAATATCGAATGAGAGGTGGATGCCGGCGATATCCGAACCCACGAGTTCCAGCACCAGCTGGCTCAGCATTCCCATGCCAAGCTGGTCTATATCGCGCATCGTGAATGAATGAATCTTGAGCTCGCGAATCAGGTCCTTTTCGGGCGGATCAACATCGCGAAGTCCGATCAAAACGGTTCTATTGCCATCGACCTTAGGCGCAAAGCCGCCCAGATGAGTAAGACCGGCTTCGCCCTTTCCCAGCGAAATAGCCAGAGGCATACCATGCAAATTAGCACTGGCACTGGTATCAGGAGTATTAATATCTCCATGAGCATCAAACCAAACTAGCCCGAACTCTTCGTTTCGCTCTCGATAATATCTCGAAACGCCTGTAATGCTCCCGATTGCAAGACTGTGGTCACCGCCGATGGTGATAGGTATGGTGCCGGCTTTCATTGCGCTTTCAACTGCGCCCGCAACTTCAATTGAAAGCTGGCTTATCTCCGGCACACAGCGCGCGCCTTTCACGTCTGTGTCGAACCAGCAAGCCGAGGGTGGCTCGGGAATGTCTATTTCAGCAGCAACTGTATAGTCGAGTTTTTCAATGTGCTTCCTCAACTCAGCGACTTTGAGAGCAGCAGGGCCCATGCCGGCGCCCCGGTGCCTGCCGCCGATAAACACAGGTACATAAATGAGCGTCACCTGCCCGGTTTTGTGCGGATGCTGTTCAATCTCTTCTTCAACCGTGGACTTATTTGCTAAATTTTTCATATATATCTTATTTCAATGAATCATAAAACTGGAACCCGGCTCCCCATATCGCCGTACCACTTGGCTTTCCACCATCCACAGACTCAGACTAGTTTCAGCCCTTGCAGGACGCCTTCAAAACATCTCTGTCTGAATCTACTGCAGTGCCTGCATTTTGGGGTTTGTGTCGTCTTCGTCATAGAAACGGGTCAGAAGCTATATATCGGAGGTAGCGGCGAAGCTCCTAGTGTATAATCTCTAGCATCTTTTGTCTCTCAACCTGAGCAAATGTTGCCGGGGCTGCCATTCAGTCGGAGCAGGCAGGCAGCCGTTGGAAATTCCTAGGAGAAGCACGTGCTTCTCGACTGATGGAGGTAAAGCCAGTGTTTCGGCCAGTCGTAAAATTGTTGTTCTTGGCAAAAGCCGCTTTTGAAGTGGGTCGCGAACGTATCGAAGATGCAGTAGATACCGTTACAGCCAAAGCCAGTGAGTATAAGAGTCAGGGAACTGATAAATACAATGAGTCTCGCGACAAAGTTAAAGAAGTCGCCGGCGAAGTTTATCAGCAAGTCTGGCAGCGCTCTGAAGTGCTCGAAGGCCAGGTCCGCGAGAAACTAAAACGGCAGGTTGCAGATTTCTCACTTGGAGCACTCGGTGATTCAAGCGAAATAAATGAACTCAGAGCAGAGCTTGCCACTTTGAGGGCCGAGCTTGCTGAGCTCAAATCAATGAAAGCTGCTGTATAAGCCATCATTAAAGTCGTCTTTGCCGGTGCTTGTGCGAGTTATACCTTGCACGAGTGCCGGCTTTAATTTTCTAGAGCCGGAGCGTTTTCTACGGAATGACAGGTCTGATGGTTAGTGGAAGGGAAAATTTGCCGGCTGAGCAAAAATCGCTGCCGGCACGTGTCCAGGCTGTCAAAAACGAGCCGTATAAGAACCAGCAGCAACCCAAAGAAGTTTATGACTCCCAAAAAGCAGATCAGGTGGTAAGCTTTCCAGACTGCTTCAAAGATCCTCGCTTCTGGCATGTATTCAAAAGTCTTTTCAAGTTTTTTCTATTTTCGTTTTTGAACTCGGTTTTCAACAAAAAAAACCTGAGCAAAGCCGAGCTTGACAAGCGAAACGCTATTGCAGTCAAGCAACTTCTAATTGATCTCGGTCCGACCTATATCAAGCTTGGCCAGTTCCTTTCGGTAAGGCGCGACCTTTTGCCTGTGACTCTTGCAGACGAACTTGTGAGCCTGCAGGACCGGGTGCCGCCTTTCAGTCTCGAGCTTGTAAGACAAACAGTCAGCCAGGAACTCGGTGCGCCGCCAGAAGAGCTCTTTGCATATTTCGACCCGGTTCCCATGGCATCTGCAAGCATCGGCCAGGTGCACCGGGTGCAGCTTAAGGACGGCAGGCAGGCAGTGCTGAAAGTGCAAAGACAGGGTCTTGCACACGATTTTTATAGAGACCTGGGCATGATGCGCTTTGCTGCCAGAAGTGGGCTTGCGCTTGACCTGTGGAAAGCCAGGGTTTCGAAATTTTTTAAAGCAGAGGGTCCAAAAAAACCCGCCCGTTTCGATTTTGCCAACTGGCTTGAAATGTCGGACGAATTTGGCAAAAATCTATTTTCCGAGATTGATTATTTGCTTGAAGGCCGGAACGCAGACCGTCTGAGACGACTTTTGAGAGACAAACCCGAAGTTCGAATTCCCCGGGTAATCTGGAAGTATTCAGCAAGAAAAGTTCTCACACTTGAATATATAGAGGGGATCAAAATCGACCGCGTAGACGAGCTGCGCGAAAAAGGAATCGACACCGAAGGCCTGGGCAATCTTTTAATAGGTACCTTCCTGGAGCAAATCGTAATCAAGGGCTTTTTTCATGCCGACCCTCATGCCGGCAATATGGCAGTGGACAGAGACGGCTGTCTGATAATTTATGACTTCGGTATGGTTGGCGAAATAACCGAAGCCCAGAGACGCAGCCTGCTGCAGTGCGTACTTTCAACCGTCAACAAGAATCCGGATCTGCTTGTGAAAAGCCTGGCTGAGCTGGGTGTCGTCAGGCAGGGCACAAATCACGAGGCAATCGGCAGGGCAATCACGCCCTTCATGGACTATTACGCCGGCAAGAGTCTGTTTGACCTGGATTTCAGGCAGCTGGAGCATGATATAGACATCGTGGTCACAGAACGTAGCTTGCGCCTGCCTGCCAACCTTGCATATATCTTGAGAGCCGGCAGTTCGCTTGAAGGAATTGCCAGAACTCTGAAGCCGGACTTCAGCTTTATTCAGGCTGTGCGCCCAATTGTAAAGCGCCTGATCGCAATCGAAGGCATGGAAGCAATCTCCACTTTACAAGGACTGATGCAACTTGCCGGGCTGGCAGTAAGTGGGCTAAAGCGTTCAAAAGAAGAGCAAATGCCGGCTCAAAATAACGGGACAGGCTCCCCGAAACTGCTTCCAGCAGCCGAAAAAGAAACAAAGAAGCCCGCACCCTGCCGCAAATGTGTCAGGCAAGCACGAGACATGCGAAACTTGAAAAAATCACTTTTAGGATTCAGTTTTATCGGTCTGAGCTATCTGGCCTTAAGCTCCACAAGCATTCTTGCACTGAGACCGGATATTCTGACAAACTATCGTGATACTGGATTCTATTTAGTGATAGGGAATATTATTTTAGGGGGAATAATGTTTTGGAAATTAATCCGCTTGTCAAAGTGGAATCCAAAATCAATTAGCGCCTCCACTGAGGCAGAGCAAAACGGAGATAAGAAATGCTGAAATGGCGTGTGGCATTCAAGACCCACGAAGGTAAACAGCGTCCCAAGAATGAGGACAACTGTTATGTCAGCCCCGACGAAAGAGTTTTTGTGGTGGCTGATGGAATGGGAGGAGCTCTTGGTGGAGCCAGAGCATCGAAATTGACTGTCGAGGCGATTGCACAGCTTTGGAACGACAGACGTCCTCACAACTCAGACCTCGACTCAATCAAGCAATGGCTTCAAGATGCCGTGCTTCTGGCAAATCGGTCGGTGTATTCGGTAGCCGAGCAAGACGCGTCAGTGCGAGGCATGGGCACTACGGTGGTTGTGGCAGTTCAGTCTGATGACCACAAGCTACAAATTGCCCACGTTGGAGACTCAAGGGCCTATCTTGTAAGAGATGGCAAACCGACATTACTTACCCAGGACCATTCGGTTGTCCAGGAAATGGTAAGAGCCGGCAGATTGACCGAAGAGCAAGCTAGAATCAACCCTTACAAGAACTTAATCACCCGCTGCCTCGGACATGATGACAAGGTAGAGATTGATCATACACCGGTAGAAATAATGGCAAACGACTGGCTGGTTCTTTGTACGGATGGTTTGCCAACAGTATTACGGGACGAACAGATAAGCGGCGTTGTCGAAAACCTGGACGACCCGGAAGAAGTTTGCGGGGAGCTTGTTAATCAGACGCTTGATGGTGGAGCACCAGACAACGTTACGGTTGTAGTGGTCCGCTACATTGAGGCCGACAACGGCAGCGCTTAATACACTTCTGCAAGCAAAGGGGCATTCCAATCCAAACGGAGCGCCCTGCCGACAATTAGCTAAGAAACAGGCATAACTGATTTAATGACTGGTACGGATCAAAAGTGTGGACGATGTGGTGGCATGATGAATGCCGCCGGTCAGTGCGGCTTTTGTGGTCCGTCCAGCTCGACAGCTCTGGCAGACAACGGCACAATTGATGGAAGCGACGCTTCGGCTCAGACTCAGGCTCCGGCAGAAGGTGCAATGCTTGTTAACAAGGAAACCAACGAGCGTTATTCTCTGGGCCAGTCTGTAAGCAAGATCGGCAGAGACAAAGCCAACAATATTTCACTCAACAACGACAGCTATATATCAAGACACCATGCCTGGGTATTATTTATAAAGGGGAATTATTTCGTAGAGGATTTGGGCAGTACCAACGGCACCTTGTTAAACGGCGATGTGCTATCTGAAAGAAGGCAGATTTTTCCTGGAGACCGGATCAAGTTCGGAAGGACCGAACTTGTATTTGAAATCAATTGAAATGCAGAACTTCGGACAATACAAAATAATCTGCGAAATTGGCCGTGGTGGCATGGGCATCATATATAAGGCTGAAGATCCACGTCTAAACAGACTTGTAGCAATCAAACAACTCATCCTCGATAATGTAGATCCGGACAAAAAAGAAGAATTCAAAGAAAGATTCAGGCGTGAAGCTATACTTGCGGCCGGTCTCAGTCATACAAATTTGATCTCTATTTTTGACGTTGCCATAAGTGCTGATAACAGTTACTACGTCATGGAACTTCTAGAAGGACAGAGCCTGCGGGGCGTGCTTGAACGCTCACCAGGGCAGAAAATGTCTCATGACGAATTTTTGCCTGTATTCAAACAAACCTGTGAGGGATTGAATCATGCACACCAGATGAACCTGGTACACAGAGATATAAAGCCGGACAACATTTTCATACTTCCGGACGGCAAAGTAAAAATAACCGATTTCGGCATTGCCAGATCAGCAGAAGCAGACACTTCCAACCTCACAAAACCGGGAGTTATGTTGGGCACGCTTTCCTATGTTTCGCCCGAGCAACTGCAGGATGCTCGAAACGTGGACCACCGCGCAGACATTTATTCACTTGCCGTGGTTGCGTATGAAGCCCTTGCAGGTCAGGTGCCATTTGCAGGCGACGGACTCACCTCTACCCTGATGGCGATTATTTCAAAGGAAGCAAGGCCTGCAAATGAGATAAACCCGGAAATATCGCCTGATGTAGCATCAGTAATCGCAAAAGCAATGAGAAAACGAGCCGAAGATCGCTATATGACCGTCACTGAATTCGAAAGGGAGTTCGAACGTGCATTAAGCATGGCTCGCGGATCTTCATCCGGCTCAATGCTCCGCTCCGGACTTACCGGGGGCGGCGGCGGCGCTTCAAGCAGCTTTTCTCCGGGTATTCCCGTAAATCCGGGAGCCGCAAGCGGAAAGTTAACTCCACCGGCCGGTTTGAAAGTAACAGGCAGTTTCAGGAACACAGGCTCCCATCAGGCAGCTCCCCAGCCTGGTGCCGAAGACATACCCAAAGCTGTTGTCAAACCCTGGCTTGCAGGCAGAACCGCTGAACAGAACAAGCCTCAGATAGGCCAGCTAAATCCACTTACACAATCAGTGGCGCTGGTAAAAGTAATTGGCCAAATTGGCAGAGCCGGCGAAGGTCCCGGGACCTTCCAGGAACCGTGCGCGATTGCGGCCCGCACCAACAAGGTTGTAGTTGCCGATGCCTCATCCAGAAGGATTCAGGTTTTCGGCAGAGACGGAAGAGTGCTTGGCGAATCGAGACCAAATCCCGCAATCAAAACAAAATCAAGTACAAACGGCGGTACTTTTTCAAAGCCTTCAAGCCTCACCATCGACACCAGAGGCCGCATATTTGCTGCCGACACCTCGGATCACTTTATCAGAGTCTTCGATGGCCAGGGCATGTTTGTGCGCGACTTTCAGAACAAGCACGGCAAAGACGGAGGCATACTCGGACTCTGCTCGGACAATGCCGGTAACATTTATCTGGCAGACCCGGACAATGGCTGTGTTCAGGTAATGGCCGGCGAATCAGGCACCTGGATGCGAAAAATAGGCAGCAAGGGCACCGGTGATGGACAGCTGCAGCTTCCTCAGAGCATCGCACTTGATCGCTACGGCAACCTTTATGTGGTTGATTATGCAAGCTCAAAGATTTCTATTTTTTCAAAAGCCGGTTTGTTCCAGCGATCCTGGGGAGGAAAAGGAACAGCCAAAGGGCAGTTCAATGTTCCCAGAGGAATCGCCGTCGACAGACTTGATAGAATTTATGTGGCGGATTCACTCAACCACCGGATCCAGGTTTTTTCATGCAGCGGCGATTACTTGTATATGTTCGGAGGAAGGGGTTCCGAAGCCGGACGATTTATGGGCCCATCCGACCTGGCCATTGATCCAGATTACAACATTCTCTATGTAGCCGACCGTGGTAACTCGCGGATTCAGGTTTTTGAGCTTTTGATGAGCTGAGCTTTTGAATCAAGAAGAGAGCCCAGGACTGATACTTGCTTCAGCCTCTCCACGGCGGCAGGAGTTGCTTGCCAATCTGGGAATCAAATTCGAGTCTATGGCAAGCAATATCGACGAAACAAGCAATAAGGCAGATCCGGCCGAATTAGTTCGTGAGCTGGCACTTTCAAAGGCAAGCGAGATTGCCGCCAAAATTTCAAAAAACAAAATGAGCCGGAGAACGCTGGTGCTCGGGGCAGATACCGTAGTGGTACTGGCTTCCCAGGTTCTGGGCAAGCCTTCGTCAGAAGAAGAAGCATTTCAAATGCTGATGATGCTTTCGGACCGGGTTCATCATGTGTATACAGGTGTATCTATTGTCGAGCTACCGGGAAATGTTTCAAAATGCATCCATCAGGTAACGGCGGTTCATTTCAGAGCGCTGCTTCAAGAAGAAGCCCGGGCATATGCTAAAAGCGGGGAGCCCATGGATAAAGCCGGTGCATACGCAGTACAGGGAGCCGCCTCGGCATTCATTAACGCCATCGAAGGCTGTTACAGCAATGTGATTGGCCTGCCGGTATCAGATACGGTGCAGCTCTTGCGGGCATACGGCATGAAAGTCCTGGGAGCATAATCTAATTACATGAGCCAGCCTTACACATTTCTTGAAGAGGAGCTTGAAAGCTATAGATTCTCTTTTCCGATAATGGAAAAACTCAGCAAGCATCTAAGTGAAACAGGCGGGCTTAGCGGGAGTAAAATAGGCTGGCACTGCCACCTGACCGGGCTTACCGCAGCCGCAGCCCGGGTGCTTGTTGGTGCCGGAGCCATGCTTTATATGTCCGAATGCAGTAAGGCTACAAGCGACAGTGCTGCAATCGCTTATATGAAAGAGCTCGGCGCAAAAGTATTTACGGGCTCAAACAGCCCCAGGCAGGTACTTGCGCACGAGCCGGAACTTATTTCGGATACGGGCTTTGTGCTCAGCTCCGAATATTTAAGAGATACCGAGACTAAAAAGAACTATCTGTTTGCAGGCTGTGAAATTACAACAAGCGGCATCCAGAAAATGAGAGAAATCAGAAATCTGCCGTTTCCAGTGCTTAATATAAACGACACCCAGCTTAAAACTCTGATTGAGAATTACCATGGAGTAGGCGATGGCGTGATTGCAGCACTTTACCGCCTTACAGGCAGACTCTGGTCAGGACGGTCTGCAGCCGTCGTAGGCTACGGCAGAGTCGGAGCAGGAGTAGCCAAGCATTTGCGTCAGGCCGGTGCGCTTGTTTATGTGGTGGAAGCCAATCCGATCCGCAAGCTGATTGCCCATTATGACGGATTCGGACTACTTGAACTTCAAGAAGCGCTACGCAGCTGCGAACTCGTCGTAACAGCAACCGGCTCTCAATCTGTCATTTCAACAGAAAATTTAAGAGATTTCAGAAACGGCATCATCCTGATGAATGTCGGCCACTGGGAGCAAGAAATTGACCTGGCTGGTCTTAAAGAAGCCAGCCGCTCAATCAACAGCATAGTCAAGCATCTGGACGAGTATGAATTTCTTGATGCCGGCAGAGGAAGCATAAAAGCATATGTAGCAGGAGGCGGCGGGCCGGCAAACGTAGTTATGCTTACAGGCTCACCGGAGCCGACACTTATTCATTTATGCACCGAAATCTTGTGCATGAGCCATCTCTTAAAACTCAAATCAAGCGGGGCGAGCTTGCCTCCCGGAGAGCACCCGGTAGCAGCCAAAATCGAGGAAGATGCAAGCCGGCTGGCGCTCCGCAGCCTCGGTCTTGCTTGAACCTGATTTTAATTCTTTTTAGTGAAGAAAAGTCTTAGCGGCTCATGCTTTATCTGGAGCCGGTCGTCAAAGTCTGATCAAGCCTGAAAACAGGAATCTTGAACTGCTTCTAAGCGCCTGATAAGCGGCTCAAGGCGAGCTTATCTTAAAGAAAAGCCCGGAACAACATGTTAACCTCAGTGTATATAGGGAATTCTTAGATATCTGGTCGAGTTTATGTTCAAATTAAAGCGCAAAGGTTTTGGCAAACTGGCAATTTTTTCGCTTGGGCTGCTGCTGTCGGCTACTGCAACTACATCCCCCGGGGCTTTTGCAGACGACAAAACCTCACTGGACTCCATGTGGATTGACCAGGAAGCACCTACAATCGAAAATCCCGATGACGCAAGCAAAAAGAGCCCGGCAGGCACAGTTGCCAGTGCTGGCGGCGTTCCAAGCACGGTTGCACCAATGTGCTCTTTTGACAGTTTCAGAAACAGCAGCTTTGTATCAAAGGGACTCTGGCCGGGTCTTGGCCCTTTCAAGGCATCCGAAACCGATATTTCCGAAATGATCGACCTCAAACAAAATCATCTGAAGCTCAGCGTAAGCCAGGAGCAGGTAACAAGCGCCCAGCTGGGCATTGGTAACTCAGGCACCGATAACACTCGAGATTTTCTTGACATAGAAATGGCAAGCGACTTCTTGCTTGAATCTCTCGGTGCAAAACCGAGAAAAATTGCTGATTTCAACAAGCAGCTCGAAAAAAACATACAATCGCTCAAACCAGGATCCCGCAGCCTGAGCCTCACAGCCGGCCGCTTTCAGGTTATTCTTGATCGCAGCAAAAAAGCTCAGCCTTATTCTTGCTTGATTTCAGTCAACAGTCTCGACGCAAACAAAAAAGTTATTGCTGAACACAGCGTCAGCGAAGAAAAGCCTGAGAATTCTGACGAGAAAACTGAAGTCAGGCGTCCTATAATGGACGTAATAAAAAAACCGCTGCCCAAGCCTAAACCGGCAAGCGCAACAGCAGCACAGAACCCGGCAGCTCAGAAAACTGCAAGCAGCGACCCGAAAAAAGACGAATTCACAGCCACGATCAAAACCTGGCAGCAAGTGAAAAAACTGGCCCTTAAAAAGCGGGATATAAGTCATCTGGCTGAGATTCTGCATGGCACGGCGCTTTCAAAACAAACCACTGCAGTAAAATGGCTGCAAACACATGGAAACTATTATGAAATGGACCCCAGGGGCTGCAATGTCGAGAAATACAGCGACCTGGGCGGCGGCAAAAAGTATTCTGTAATTGCTGAAGTGAGAGAATTCAGCAAATATATGCGCGAAGCAGATAATGCCGTTCTCAAAGAAGTGGACGACAAATACACGGTCAATTACACAATCGAAAAAGTAAATGACAAGTGGATGATTTCCGATTCGTCCGTAGTTACATCGGCAAATCAGCAATCCAAAGCTCCGACCAAAACGCGCTAGGCACGAAAATGCATGAATGGCTGAAAAAAAACGGCGAACCTGGCATGCTTTGTCTGGCTGCCCTTTTCCTCATGTACACAGGTCTTCTTTCCGGCTTTGCACATGTAATGGCCTCAAATGAACGAGACTACGAAGCGAAATATCTAGAACAAGCAAATTTGATTCGAGAAAATCCCAGTTTTATTTATCATGAAACCGCGCAGGCTACGCAGGTATCGGCAGTGCCGGCCCTGGCAAGCACTCAAAGCACAAAAGCGGAGTATCAGAGCTTCAAACTCATCGATGAAAGCGGCAATGCAGTAAAACCAATTGTAATTACCCAGGTAGACAAAAACATTTATTTGCTTGGCAATGAATGCCTTTATATGCTGCCTGAAATTGCAGGCAGCCATCAGGAAGAAAAGGTTCTCGGCGTTACAACGATTCCCGTGCCGCAGAATAAGATAAAAGGCATACCAATACAGGAGTTTCTTTCCTTTTCTTACTTTCAGCCGCATAAATCAATTGTGGTTCTGGATAAAAGCGGTTCTCTATTCGAATATATTCTGAATGAAAAAAAATGGCAGCTCTTAAGAGCAAACAAGCAAACTCTGGGCAGCCCCGACCCTCACTATGTGGCGCTTTGCTCGGACGGCACTCATATTTTGTTGTTGGATCCCGAGCGCAATCAAATCTGGCGTGTGCCTTCGGCGGCAAAAAATGCACGCTATTTCAAAGAAGTATTGCCCTGGCGAATTAAAGCAGGCGATCCAAATGTTGCTGACGGTATCGACATTGCTTTTGACGGCAGCACCTTCGTTTTGCGCCGCTCCGGAAAGATAAGCATTTATCCTAAAGCCAGCAGCGGCGGAAACGGAAACCCGAAAAGCTTGCATTGGAAAGTACCGGCAGGCGCAATCCCCAGCCGCATGTCGGTGGCTCCACATTCCCCCTGCTACATAGTCGAACGCGAAAACTGCCGCGTGCTTGCAGTTGACAAAGCGAAGTCAAGCACCAAGCAATTCATTTTCCCCAAAACATCTGATTTAAGAGGCTTGCTTCCGGGCTACGGCGGATTTTGCATTATCGATGGCGCGAACCTGGTTTTCAGAATGTTGAACGAGCCTGAGGCAAACAATAAACTGAGCCCGCGTGAAATCGACAGGCGCTTGAGAATCCTGCAGGTTCCAATCAAAGGTGGGCTGCCAAGGCATCCCGGCGTTTATCCCGGTGCCAGACGCTTATACAGGCACGGTGTACACCAGGGGCTTGACTTCTTCCATGATCCTGGAGCCGGAACTCAGGTGGCTGTAAATACTCCCGCACTTGCTGCAGCTTGCGGTAAAGTAATCAGAGCAGACACTAATTATCATGACATGGATGCCAGGCAGTACAACAAAATCATGAGCGAATGCGCAGCAAGTCAGTTTTGCACCGAGGCAAACGAAGATCTGTTTCGGGGCTGCCAGGTATGGATTGATCACGGTAACGGGCTTGTTACCCGCTATGCCCATTTAAACAAAGCACGAGCAGATTTGCGCGTGGGCATGCAGGTGAAAGCAGGAGAAACGGTAGGATTCATAGGCTATTCCGGCACCGGTGAAAACCAGCCCGGCAGAGTCAAGCATCCGCATCTGCACTTTGAAATCTGGCTGGACGGTCATTATTTAGGCTACGGTTTGACACCTGCCGAAACAATGGCCTACTACCAGAAGTTGTTCGCCGCTTCAAAGAGAGGACACTGATGAACAGGCTGAAAAATTTGTTTTGCAAAAGAAGAGTCGGGGGGGAAGAGTTTTTGCAGCAGCTGCAGCAATTGAATCCAAAATTTCTTACTAAAAAATCTTCATGCTTGCTGCTTGCACTCTACTTGCTTTTCGGCCTTACTGAGGCTGCGCCTGCCAAATCAAATCAGAAATCCAATTCAGAAAGCCCGGCAGCCAGGAAAATAGCAAAAAAAGAAAAAGACTCCAATAAAGAGTCTGACAAAGATTCGGATAAAGAAAACGAGAATAGCAAAGACTCGGACAAAAAATCGGACAAAGACCTGGATAAAGAAAGCGAGAAAAGCAAAGACTCAAGTAAAGATTCGGGCAAGAAAAAAGACAAAAACAAGGACAAAGACAAAGACGCCGATAAGGACAACGACTCCAAAGCTGACAAGAAGAAAAAGAAAAGCAAGAAAAAAGACAAGGACAGCGACAGCCAAAAAGATAACGACAACGACAAGAGCGATAAAAGCAAAGAAAAAGGCGAAAAAGGAGATAAAGGCGATAAGAACGACAAAAAAGACAGCAAAGAAAAAGCCGGTTCTGATGACGAATCCGAAAAGAAAAAAGGCGGACTCTTTCATTTAGGCAAGAAAAAGTCGGAAGAATCAGAAAACAAAGAAAGCAAAGGTGACGATAAAGCCGATACAAAAGCAAAGGAAGCAGAATCAAGCCAGAAGGCTTCCAAACCGAAAGTAAAAGAAGATCCAAACGCACCAAAATACAAGTTCGATCCGGCTCTTATAAGTGTTCTCAAAGACATTAATAAGTCTTTGAAAGATTCCGAAGCAGTTTCAAAACTGGAAGACCCAACTCAGAAACTGGTAGCAAAACTGGCAGCCGAAGCACTTGAAAAAGCCCTTTCGGCTTCGGACCTGCATGCAAACCGCATAGTAGAAAACAGAGACAAAGACCTCATGGCTTCAAGCATGTCTGCAGAAGCTTGGGAATCAGGCGATCTGGAAGTAAATCCCGAACTGAAAGCATCGCTTACAGCGCTCTGGGCCAAGAAACTAGACGGACTTCTAACAATCCAGATTGTCGGCAACTACCAGGGTAAAGCAGAAGGAACAAACGAGCCGCTGGGAGAATTCATTGTAGTGATTACCGCCCTATCGTCAGTGGACAAGGGTTTTGATATTCAAAGCCAGCAGGATGTTAGCTTCTGGATTGGCAAAGTCGCCGAACTGAAAATTGACTGCAAGAAAAGCGAAGCAAAAGAAGAAAGCAGCGACGAAAAGAAAGATATACAGAGCCTGCTTCTACAGCTATATGTGCCAATCACCGAAAGAAAAAGAGCACATTTGATTGCGGCTAAAGAATATAACGAAAAACTGGCAAACGAAGCCGAAGAAAAGAAAAAAGCAGCTGAAATTGCAGCGGCGGTCCAGGCTCAGCAAAAGCAGGTAGCCGAGGTTCTGGCAAAAACTGTGGCGGAGGCACTTGCAAAGTCAGTCGGAAGCAAGACAAGCGAGAATAACAAAGTTGCCGCAACAGGAGGCAAGGACAGCGAAAAAAAAGCTGAGGGCTCCTCTGAGCTAGCCGAGGCTGAAAATTCAGAGGCGCCCGAGAAAGACAAAGCCCATGAACTCGCGGAAACTCCTGAGTCTGTGAATTCAAAAGCAGCTCAGAATAGCAGTTCAACACAGAGCCAGAATCAGAATCAAGACCTGAGCCAGAGCCAGAATCAGAATCAAAATCAGAATCAGAATCTGAACCAGAATCTGCAAACAAATAATGGCCTGCCATTCAACAACAATACAGGGCCCAGTCCGGCCGCAGGAAAAAGCAATACGCTTGCTTCGCTTTTTCCCGATGCCTCAAGAAACACTCGCTCAAACTGGGAAAGCCCCGGCACCCCGTCCACAGTCAGACCCCCAAGCCCGAACGCCAGTCTTATTTACCCGGGAAGAGCAGTTGCAGGGCAATACATGACTGTGGCAGTACTTGGCCGGCAAAATGTTGGTGAGCAGTTTGTGGCATTGCAATTCAATGGTTCTCAGCATGTGACCGGAGCAAACGGCAGAGTTGTTTATGAAGTTCCTGAAGACGCAGCGCCCGGCTTCAGCATGCATGTATCGCTTGCGGACAGGCCGGAAGAAGCAGCCGGAGCCGTAGAAATTTTGCAGCCGCTTGCAAGTCCGAGTTCACCGCAAACACCTAATCTAGAGGGCGTTTCACCTGTTTGCAGTCGCAATGGCAGCATTACTATTTCCGGTCACAATTTCGACGGCATCGCCGAGCGCAACCGCGTAATTGTAGATGGTGCTTATGATGCAAACGTAATTGTTTCTTCGCCAGTGCAGCTAAAAGCTCAGGTGCCCCCAGGAATTTCAGCCGGCACCCATTCATTGTGCGTGAGCACCGCCGGACTGAGAAGCAACCCCGGCAACTTTGACCTGGTCACCGTCGATCTATTGCCCGTGGGTCCGGATACCGCAAAAAACGAGCTAAAAAAATTGCTTGTGAAAGTGCAGGGCACGCAGAACCGCGTCAGAGTAAAACTTTCCAACCAGAGCCGTGATGTAATCAAGCTTGTTAAAGGAGACGAAGTTGTGCTTGTAACTCCGGGCGGCGCAAAAAATGAAGTTACAGTGCCTGTACAAAGACTGCAGCCGGGCAACTACAACATCACAGCCGAGATTCTGATTTAGACTGGATTCAGGACTTGCGCAATAACAGAGCCCACAGTTCTCCAACATTTCCCGACAAAAATGAAATGAGACAGGCGAGAATGCACGATGCCGTGCCAAAACCGACAAAAAGTGATCTGTACACGAAAGCCGTCATCACAACTTAAACCGTACTAAGCTTCAGGGCTTTTCGTAATTTCCCACCTGACACTTACAAGGCTTCTAATTAGACTCCAGGTTGGTTCCAGCTGAACTCTCCCGAGCAGGAATACAATGAGCCAATCAGGATACGAAAACGAAAGTCTGACCCTTAACAGGTCGGAACTGGTAAGCACGGAAAAAGAAGAATCTGCAGGCGCCGTTTCCGCAATGCTCAACGAAGTATATGAGCATCCGCTACGCAGCGCCGGTATAGCAGCCGGGGTAGTGGCCGCCGGTGCCCTTCTTTTTGCAAGCAGAGGCAGAATCGCAGAGAACCTGGCAAGAAAGCCTGGTGTTCTGGTAATTGAAGACAGCCCGGCAATGGGCCTGGCGCTCAGCGACGTTTTGAAAGGAAACGGGCACAAAGTCACCTGGATAAAAGGAGTCAAAAGTCTCAACCCTCTTACAGGCATCAGCGCCGAAGGTAAAGACATCGCACTTACAGGCAGCAAGCGTTTTCAAATTGCACTTGTGGACGGAGACCTGGGCAAAAACGCACTAACCGGTCCGGAGATAGTAGGTACTCTAAAGCAACATCGCATCATGAGCATCGGCACAAGTACGGTCAGCGATTTCAATACTGCCATGGTCGCCAACGGGGCTGAGATCGCTGCTAACAAAGCAGTAGTTCTTTCATCACTGGTAGGCAAAAAGCTGGATTTAAAAGCAGCTCTTAAAGTTCCGGAAGCGGCCCAGGCCAGCCTTGATGCTTTCGGCGGTGCCCTGCGTTTGCCTGAAAACCAGGCAATCAGAAAAGCCGCTGATGCAGTTTTGATGAAGTATATGTCTCACGGTTTTTAGAAAAATCAAAAAAACTGGCCGAACTTGGAACCAACCTTAATTCTGGAAGGGAAATAGCACATTGAATGAAGTGATATGCCCTTGCTGAGTTCCGGGAACTTTGATTGTTCCGGCATTTTGTACGGCATCTAGAGCGGCTTTGTCTGCTTCCTGGTCACCACTGGGCACACTTACTCTAGAATTCACGATTTTGCCTGTTCGCTGATCAATCCAGAACGAAACTCTAACCGGCTTCTTTTTAGCCGCAGCCGAAGGATGCCATTGCATCCGAATCTGCTTGCCGATTTCTTCTGGATAACTGCTTTTAACCAGTTCGTCCACTCCGTAGCCGGAAATTTCAATATGGCTACCGGTAGGACCACTACCTTTGTAATTCATCGGCGGCGCAATTGCACCACCGAGACGCTCAGGTCGTGCAGTTTTGGTTCCCGGTTTTAAGATCAGCGTGTCGGCTCCAGAGCCAGTCCCTTTAATCTTTCCCAGTTTAACAAGAAAGGAATCATCTCAGAGCACAGGGTTAAGACCAGCTCAGTCAATGATTTGATAGAGGCGCCCTTCTAACTCTCGGCAGCAAAAACTTCAGCCAGAATCAAGCATTTTCAGCTAAACTAACCATTTATCGTGCAAACTCACAGCCGGTAAAATAACGGTCGGTAAACTATATGGAGGTAAAATAAGAGCGCCCCTTTTGGAAAAATCGGAGATATTCGGAGATGAAATAAAATGACGCACGCTTATTTGCTGAAAGTGCCGCAAGATTGGGCTCCTGTCTTAAAAGAAGAATTTGACAAGCCTTACTTTAAGCAGCTGGCTCAGTTTCTCGAGCAAGAGCGGGAGCAATATACTATTTTTCCTCCGGAAAAGGAGCTCTATACAGCTCTGAACTTAACTCCCTATGAAAACGTACGGGTTCTGCTTTTAGGGCAAGACCCTTACCCGACACCGGGATTTGCGCATGGCTTGTGTTTTTCAGTCAAGACCGGTGTGAAGCATCCGGCATCGCTTAGAAATATGTTTAAAGAGCTGCAAGCCGATCTCGGCTGCAAGATTCCGAATCATGGATACCTAGAAGGCTGGGCCCGGCAGGGCATCTTAATGTTGAATGCGGTATTGACTGTGCGAGCAGGTGAGGCAAACTCACATGCAGGCAAAGGGTGGGAGGAATTTACCGATGCGATTATCAGGGCCTTGAATGCTAAAGAGAGTCCGGTAGTTTTTGTTCTCTGGGGAAATTATGCGCAAAAAAAATTGAAGCTGATAGATGAGAGCAAACACCAGGTCATAAAATCAGCGCATCCATCACCGCTTTCATATAAGAAGTTTGCCGGCTCCAAGCCCTATTCAAAAATCAATGAGGCGCTTAAAAAGCAGTCCAATGAGCCAATCAACTGGCAGCTGGCCGATATTTGAACGTGCTTGATTTTTATTTCATTCAATAACTTCAAGCAACGCTTTTGAAACAGAGCTGTTCTTAATTTCCTCAAAGGGCAAAATTTCAATCGCGCCTTCTCTGCTTCCAGACACGCTCCGCTCCCTCTGGAGTTCGCTAAAGAACTCGCTATTTCCCCAGGATTTCCCCACCGCAATAAACACAATTTTCAACTTTTGGACAGCGGAATCAGGTCTCTTCGAAGAATCTAACAGGCTCATAATTTCGTCTTTCGATTTTTTGAGCTCGGGCGGATTCTGATTAGTTAAACCGAAATCACCGTCAGTAAATACCAGCAACGCCAACGGCTTTTGCTGGGCCCGGTCAGAATCTGTATTAAGGTTATTAAGGGCAGCCTTTAATGCAGCTGCAAAGTCTGCGCCATTTTTGAGCCGCTGACTTTCATAAGTCTGAGACTGCACAGAGCGATCAAATCGTTTGACTTTCTTGCCAAATCCAATAATTGAAAGACCCCCAGCTTGCCTGCTCGGTAGCTGCCGGGCAAAGCGTTCCAGTTGCCTGGCCGCAAAATCGAATCTTGATGTTACGATGCCCTTTTTCAGAGAATCCTGAACCAGCGGGCAATCAAAAGTGTTGTTCATCGAGCCCGAGCAATCTAAGAGAGCCACAAATTCATAGTTTGCAAATGCTGTTCTTTCTGCCATGCTCAGTGCAGGCAGCGGAGCATCAGTTGAAGACCACTTGCCGCCCGCTTGATTGACAACGCAGATCGCAAACAAAAACACGCACATAAGTATCAGGCAAGCAGCAAGCTTCAAGACCTTGTTCGCTCCTTGACACTGCTCGTAATTCGAAGCAAGACATGCATCTTCACTTGAAAGAATTCCGATTCTGATTGCGTTTTCTCTGGTGGATTCAGCATTGTCATAATCGGCGAAACGCATGTTTGCAGATGCTCTTAAATCAGCCCAGGCAGCACTTGCATCTTTTGCAGCCTGGTCTGCAAAAACATTACAGGTCTTATCTTTTTCAAGTTCGCTATGCTTGCCGCTTTCTCCAAGTGGGAGGCCGTTATAAATTACCTTTTCTTGAAGCTGCCCGTTACGCAGCTTCAACTCGCGCACGCGCATTCTCACCGGCCTGTTTTCCGGATGTTTATAAGCACGCCTTACTTTTTTGAAATCAACAGAAAACATCTGCACTCACCCCCGTAAGAGAGACTGCATTAAACCCCCAGGAAAAGGCTTTTGACCTCTCCCTGTTCTTAACCCTGCCGGATAGACATAAATACATCATAGATCAAGATGTCAAGCAGCAAATTGAGTGAGCAGGGGAGGAAAAACCCGAAAGCCCACTGTTCTAATCCTTTTACAGTCCTTTTTTTTTTCTGCAAAATAAGACAGGTTTAAACTGCAAGCATCACAAGCAGAGTCTCACAGAAGCGAAAACCCCAGATTCCTGGCTGCTGAAAGCAAGTTCGCCCAAAGAGCAGCTCTGGTTACAAAGAGGGCTAAATTGCTTTCAGATTCAAGCACCCGAGTCGGCCTGGGCTTAGAATGATGCTCATGAGCAATACAAGTAAAAAAGAAACAAGCCAGAGCGCCTGCCTGCAAGATAAAAGCAGCCGGCAAGCAATTGCAAGCACAGAAACTAAAACCGGCGAAAACAAAAGCCCTGGACAAAAAACCAGGCTTGAAAAAACTCAGAGTTTGCTGAGCGTTATCTCAAGCTCAGTGGGGCTAATCGGAGTTGCCGGTTCCGTTTTTGCATTTGCAGTTTCAAGTTTTTATGTGGGTTCTGTAGATATAAAGCCCGACAGAGAATATCCCGGATTGAGCGTGAAAGTTTATACAAAAGAAGGACACGAATCGCTTTTCCACTGCAAACACATAAGTTTGATGCCGGGAGAGTATCATCTGGAGATAAGCGCCCCGGAAAAGAAAGCCCTTCACCTAGACACAAAGATTTCATTCAACAAAAACAACGAAATACCGGTATCATTTGACGGTTTAGATTCAAGCAAGCCGGGACAGAATGCGGAGCTGAACCCGGAATCCAGGAGCAAAAAACGCTGGTGGCAGTTCTGGAAGCGCAGCGATTCTGAAGCAGGCGATTCCAGACCAGGCGATTCCAACGCAGGCAAATCCGAAACCGGCATCTCTTCCGAAGCCGGTTCTCAAAACGAAGCTCCGGAAAACTGATGAGCCGGCTTGAAAGCAAAGCAGGCTCAAAATCCGGATCGAGCAGTAGAGATACCGGCACATTTTATGCCCAAAAATCAGCGCGGCTTTCAGAGGAAATAGCTCAATTAATTCCAGGCGGCGTAGACAGCCCCTTTCGTTCCTTCATTGAAGTAGGCGGGCACACGATCTTTTTCGAACGCGCTTCAGGGTCAAAGCTATTCGACATAGACGGTAACGAATACATAGACTATCTTGGAGCCTGGGGACCGGCTATTCTCGGACACTGCCCGGCCCAAGTAGTAAATGCCTGCAAGCAAGCAATTGAAAAAGCGCCTGTATTTGGTGCTCCACATAGACTTGAGCTTGAGCTTGCTTCTCTGTTGCAAAAAACAATGCCTGCCATGGAAATGGTCCGCTTTGTCAATTCGGGCACTGAAGCTGTAATGAGCGCAGTACGGCTGGCCCGCGGTTTTAAAAAGCGCGAGCTGATCATCATGTTTGAAGGCTGCTATCACGGCCATTCTGACAGCGTGCTGGCCTCTCGTAATCATTCAGCAAGCGCAGGCATACCCGAGAATTCAAAACAAAACACACTTACAGTTCCATATAACGATATCGAAGCACTCAGAGAATGCCTGACAGAATACGGCAAAGAGGTGGCAGCCGTGCTCATTGAACCGGTCGCCGGCTCCATGGGTGTGATAGCGCCGCAGCCAGGTTATCTCAAAGCAGTCGAAATACTTTGCAAGCAATTTGATGCACTTTTGATATTCGACGAAGTGCTCACAGGCTTACGAGTAGCAAAGGGCGGCGCACAGGAGCTATTTGATATCAAGCCGGATTTGACTTGCCTGGGCAAAGCTCTTGGCGGCGGCATGGCAATCGGAGCTTATGGCGGCAAAAAAGAAATTATGCAAGAGCTTCAACCTCTTGGCTCCGTATATCAAGCTGGCACTTTTTCAGGAAACCCTATAACCATGGCAGGCGGCGTTGCAACTTTAAAACTATTGCAAAATCCTGCTGTTTACGAGACTCTTGAAGCCAGATCGGCCCAGCTCTTTGAGGGTTTAGGGTCTTTTTGCAAATCAAACGAATTGCCGATTCAACTTCAAAGAGTCGGCTCAATGATCTCGATCTTGTTTTCCAAAGCTCCGGTTTTCAATTACAAAGACTCGCTTCAAATCGACGCAAAAACATTCGCGCTCTTTTATCACCAGCTCTTAAAACGCGGCATTTATTTTCCGCCGTCAAGCGTGGATGCGGCTGCAGTTTCAGCAAGCCACAGTGAAGAAGACATTGAAACAAGCATTGCCGGAATATGCGATGCTCTGGCATTGACGTTTAAGATATAGGTCCCGCAAATAACATTCCCGATGACACCGCCCACTCGTAATCATCTCGAAACTGCCTTTGTGCAGCCTCAGATGGAATAAGTTGAAATTTCATTTCGAGACAAAGATCGTTTTGCGCGTCAGCGCTGGGGGACAAGTGGATTTTGTCTGAACAACACTCCTTAGCAAGTCAATATCCCTCATTGCACGTTGTGCAAGCAGCATTCTACAGGCAAAACATGGACCATACTCTTTGCCGAAACAAAAGAATTATATATAAGATGTCAGCAAACAAAGATTACAAAGCAGTACGGGATTTCCCAGACTGTAGTTCTTAACCAGGACTACTACTGGCCCTTGCTTCTGGAGAGTGAAACATTTACTCCAATCCGGGCTCTTTCAATCCAGGTGTTTACCACGCGTGATTCGAAGCTGTCCTTGTCGTCGCAATTGGCAAGCACCCATTCAAACTTGGCAAGCGCATCTTTGAAATTTTTTCTGGTGTATAAATCAAGCCCGGAATACGCATAAGAAAGAATACGATTGTTCTTGTTTTCGCTTGCCTCTTTCAATAACTCATCAAAGCTTTGCTTGCCGCTTAAATGAACCAGCACAGGGTAGGGAAAAGTATGATCATGGAGCTCAGTAAGCGCCTTTGCAATAATTGCATCTGCTTTGTCGGCTTCTCCAATTTCCCGGTGAGAAATGCTTGAAAAAATGGCCGCATAAGCACTGCGCCAGTGCTGCCAATTTGTTTTTTCCAGAAACTCGTCAAAAGAGGCTGCCGCGCCCTGGCAGTCTCCGGCAATCATTTCGTCTTTACCTTTATAATACGCTGCTACTGTTAACGCTTCCTGCAGAAAGGTTCTCAGAGATTGAGAGGTCGCCATTCCCAGATGATCGCTCACTTTGGTGCCGTTGGGCATTGCCACGACCAGGGTGGGGAAAGCCATCACATTGTAACTGTCTTCAAGCTCCTGTGTTGCAGCATCGTTCTTGCCATTCTCACGCTTCATATCGCTGACCCTTACCGGAATGAATTCGCTGTTCAATTGCTTTACTATGTCTCGCGAAAGAAAGCAGCCTTTATCCATTTGCCGGCAAGGATCGCACCAGTCAGCCTGAAAGTCATAAAAGAAGAGCTTTCCAGAATGACGTTCTGCTTCAGTAATCGCAGCAGGTTTGCGCCAGCGAATTTCGTCTGAAGCCTTTGGAGGGCTGATGCTTTCAAATCCAGTAAGCAAGAGACGCCCGGCAAAGAATAGCGCGCATGAAAGAATCAGCCACAAGGGGGTTGAAGTAGCGGAGCCGGATTCAATCTTCACCATAAGAAAACTCTCTCCGGTTCAGAAGCATAGTGGCAATCAGCAAATAGAGCAGAACATTCGACACATAATTCACAAGCGGTAATACTGAGAATTTCGTGCAGTTGAAAACGTCATATAGATCGATACCAGGATAAACAAACTGCTGCAAAATGTTTGAAACAAAAGTAATGGCCTGAAAGAAATAGAATGCCGCAGGAAGCGTAGCTTCATAGCTGGACATTGAAAAATTGAGTGCCGGCCCCAATAGCGAAAGATATACTAAGATAACAAACACAGCAATTCCCAGTCTCATCGGAAAAGTCCTGATAACAACCATGAGCGCCGAGTACGAGAATGCATTCAGTGCAAGATTAGCAAGGCTCCAGCCGTCAACCGGCGCAACTGAAGTTCGCGACTGCAAAATTTGAGCCAGGTTGAAAGTGAAAATATTCATCAACATGATCAGAAAAACACCGAATGAACCCGCAAGCCATTTGCTCAAAATATATTGAGAGCGGGCAAGCGGTCGGGAAAAAAGCAGGCTCAGGTACTCACCGTCATTGAGCTGCCTGGTGTTTGCCACGTTGTCCTGTATGAACATATAACTGATAATCATGGCAAGCGTGGGTCCGTTGATAATGCCAATCAAGAGACCAGCCGTTCTGCCGTCAAGCGCGACACTGCTGAAAATAATCGGCATGCCCAGAGCAAGCGAAAGCAGCCCGAGCACCGATGAGATATTGCTGAGTTTGGCAATCAAAGTAAAGAGAAACACGGCCGGGCTCATTTCAGACCTGCTCCTTATGAATAGAAATAAAAAGCTCTTCCAGACCCAGTTTTTCTTGATAGACTTCCTCAACCTCTACATTATGTTCTACAAGAGCCCTTACAAGCCGTGACTTGTCACCGGCAGCCTTAAGAACAAAACGCAAAGCATGCTCTTCAGCCGGGACAAGCTCAGCTTTCAGCAAAAACGCAATTTGATCAAGTAGATCGGACGACGGCAGATCTATTTCAGGCTTGCACTTAACCAGAACAACAACCTGCTCTCGTCTTGATTTGCTCAGCTCCTCTATCTGGTGTATTTTGCCCCCTTTAATAAAGGCAACACGATCACATACTCGCTCGAGTTCATCCAAGTGGTGTGAATTCAAAACCACTGTCACCTTTTGCTTTTTCCAGGACAAAAGCATTTTGCGCAATAGGTTGGCACCAAGCGGATCCATACCTGAGCCAGGCTCATCCAGAAAACAAAGGCGGGGTTTAGCAAGAAGCATTTGAGCAAGCCCTAGCCGCTGCAGCATACCTCGCGAGAATTTTTTGATTCCGCGGTTCCAGGCAGCCGGATCAAGCTCGACTGTTGTAAGCGCAGATTCAATATCTGCTTTTGCGTTGGCAAATTCACCGCCTGCAAGCATATGGTGATAGTGCATGAATTGTCTTGCAGTCATCCAGGCATCAAAATTGGGTCTTTCAGGCAAAAATGCACATTGCCTTTTTACTTCCAGTTTGTCAGGCGGCTGTCCAAAGATACTGATAGTTCCGGAGCTGGGTCGCAAAAGCGTGAGCATACAGCCCATGAGTGTCGTCTTGCCGGCTCCATTGGGACCAATCAAACCAAAAACCTCACCTTCCTCCACAGAAAGACAGACCTGATCAAGAGCCCGTACTCGCCCGCGCCCATAGGTCTTTGTTAGCTTGTCAATTTCGATACAGGTCTTGGCTTCTGACATCAGGAGGAGAATCAGTAATTGGCGGGACAAACTTAAATTCAGTTTAGCAGGCTATTAGATCCAGGTCTCATTTTCAGCCCGAGTTCATGAAGCAATCCTCATGAATCACAGCAGCAAGAGTGGGGCTAATACGATTGCAGCAGGGCTTTGCGCCTCATAGTATTTGGACATGGCTCATCAGGGACCAGCAAGTTTTTTTATTGCGAGGTCTCCGATAAGATGGATTTTGCTTCCGGCGCAGAAGAGATGCGCAAAATGCATTGCAATTGCGAGCGCTGCCAGCGTGGCAGCCAGGACAACGCACGCGAATCAGAAAACTCCGAGCAAAGCAAAGAGAAACTGAGCCTGGCTATCTTATCGCCGGCAAAAGGAAGTGAAAGCGAAGCACTTTCAAAAGAAATAGAACAATTTGAAAAGAAAACAGCGCTTGAAGTTATTCAAAGCGCTAATCAATTGGAATACAAAATTAGTATTCATGGCAAAGACCAGATTCTCCACAAAAGCGACGCCAGCGCAAAAGGGCTAGAAGAGGCAGAAAAGAAAATTACAGAGCTTGTGCAAGCAAAACAAAAGGAAATTGCAAAAACATTCAATGTTTCTTTCAGCAGTGCCGGCGATGACGTAACCAGGCAGTGGGTTCAAAAGCCTGATTGCAGCTGGGAGCGCGGCATCATGGTCAAGGCACGCAACCCGAATTTGATTGAGCTCTATGGCATCGAATCTGCACTCAATAGATGTACTCCCAGCAATATCACAGTCAAAGGTCAGGGAGTCAAATTTCACTTTCTGGAAAGTAATTATTACAAGGACCAGCCCGTGCTTGCATACTATACGTCAGGCGACAAAGACGGAAACCCATCTATTTATTTCGAGCCCGGTGCAAACAAGAACAAACCGGCCACCGAGCTTGATTCGGAGCGCTTCGGCAGGGATTTCCTCTTCAGCGTAGAAGCACTTACAAGCCACGAACTTTCTCATGTTCATCAGGCAAAAAACGGTTGGTACACACCTGCGGAAAAGGAAAAACTTGCAAAATCAATAGGCTGGCTGCCGATTCTGGATAAAGACGGCTCCACGGAATTCATACTTAAAGGCAAAGCAGACGGCGAATTCTATCGCCTGGGAAAAGACCATTGTTCAGACAGCAAGGTCTGGGTGAAATGCGATTCAAACGGCGAGCCCCTCGATGACAAAGGGAACAAAGCAGGTTCTTTTAAGCAAGCAAAGCACTACAAAAGAAGCGATGTTCAGAACCGCGCCGAAGTCAAACCGCTTACATATTATTTTCCGAACCCGACTGAAATGTTTGCAGAAGGATTGATGCTTTTCAGATTGGGAACCAAAAACCGCGCAGAATTACTGGAGCAAAGCCCGGCTTTATATAAGGCCGCAAAAGAACAGGACCAGATTGAAATCGATAAAAAATTCGGAAAAGACGCTGCGTCATCTTCAAAATTCGTCAGAGGAATTGACGGCATGCTAAAAGAAAATAACGAAAGCGAGCGCAAAGCAATTAAAGAATTCGAGGAAGGTGTTCTCAAAAAAGACAAGAAGCCGGCTAGCAAAAAGCAGGCAAGCGAAAAGCAGGCAAGTGAAAAGCAGGCAAGTGAAAAACAAGCAAGTGAAAAACAAGCAAGTGAAAAACAAGCAAGTGCGGTATTAGTTTCCAGGCACTATCTCTGGATAAGGCAGCAAGCCTTTTCCCGCGTCTGAAAATAGCCGGAGGCGCAAAGTCAAAATGAACAAGACAGCAAGCAAAGAAACAAAAGAACTGCCTCAACTGGAAATAGGCGACTCTTCAGTTGACGGCTCCGGCTGGAAATGGCAGGACGGCTGGCAGGGTTTAATTCCGTCAATTAGCACAATCGAAGACGCCATAAACATACTCGGTTCCGTAACTGGAAAAAGCGAACTTGCAAATGGCGTAACATATGATTTTCTGAACGGTTATGTGCGAATAACAGTGCGTACAGATAGTCTTGCCATTGCAAAAATCTGGATCGATAAGAGCGCCGGAGAGCCCTATACGTCGCCACAAACCGTGGAGGAGGCGGTGGCCTTATTCGGCAAGCTTGTAACTACTGGGGTAAACCGGCAAGAAGGTGCAATTCTCGAGCGCCCGGGCATGCGCATTTGTGCTGATTGTATGAATGAATCAAACCCGATCCGCTGGCTGGAGGTTTACAGGGCTTCAGATTGATTTTCGGGACTGCCAAACACGAGCACGGACTTTGCACGTAAGAAAATCTATACTCAAAACAGGTCGGAGGTTACTACTTTTTTCAGAGCTATGAGCCGGCGCAAGCCGGGCTCAGGCTCGGGAGTTTGGCATGGGAAGCAATAATAGTCATAGTGAGCGCTCAGTGGCTCAGCAAGATACAAGCGAGAATATTCCTGCAAATACAGACGCAACAAGTGCAGCAGAAAGATGTCTAAGCGAAGTTCAAGACTGCAGAATGCAACTGTCTTTTAGCAAGAGCAGCAATTCGGCAGACTCTCAAATGAATGCAGAAAATGCCGTGCTTGATTTTGCAAGCGGAAAGGTAGACTACGGCGCGGAAAGCAACGCCCAGACTTCAGGCAAAGAACCGGCAGAAAAACTGGGCCCGCTCGGAACCAAAATGGAACTTTATGACAGCCCCGGCGAAAGCCAGAGCACAATTGCCTCTGTATATAGTGACCCGCAAGACACTGCCAGCGGCCGCCGCTTCAATCCAAACGAATATACGGTGGCTCACAAAACCCTTCCTTTAGGCACGGTGCTTCGTATAAGCAATCCAAAAACCGCCCAGGAAGTCGATGCAGTCGTAAGCGACAGAGGTCCCTATGTAAAAGGCCGTGGGCTCGACTTATCTACCAGGGTCGGAAACGCAATCGGAATACATGAATTTGGAAACGGAATCGGCAAAGTAGACTACCAGGTTATCGGCAAAGAACCTGATTTCAGAAAGGCGCCCAGGGACCGGACCTGAAGCAAAGAGAAAAATTGACATTTTGATCAGGGTTGCTGGTAAGTAGGGTGGCGCTCCCGGTTTAATTAATGGTGTTAAAACAAAACATGGCTATTGCCTTTCGGGATCTCATGTTGCAAAATCGAACATTACAACTCGGCTATTCACTATTTTGAGTAAGATATTGAAACGTGCTCTGCTTGCTGTCGGAAATGGCTAGCTGCGTTGCCGAATCAACAACTCGGTCTACAAGCCGAGAAGGGAGAAGCGATCTTAGAGATATCCATTTACACAGATGGCTCTTGTATGCGCAACCCTGGTGGACGCGGCGGTTACGGCGCGGTCTTGCTCTTCCAACAGAATAGAAGAGAACTTCAGGGCGGTTTTCGCCGAACCACAAATAATCGCATGGAGCTTATGGCTGCGATCGCCGGTCTGCAATCCATCGAGGCGGATGGAGCGATTGTTCGCATTTATAGCGATAGTCGCTATCTTGTGGATAGCATGAGCAAGCGCTGGGTGCAGAGTTGGCAGCGTCGGGGCTGGAAAAAGAAATATGGCAAACCATGTGCAAATATCGATCTATGGATAGAACTTTTAAACCTGTGCAAGCGGCATACGGTTTCGTTCGAGTGGGTCAGGGGTCATAGTGGAAATGCTGAAAATGCGCGCTGCGATTTCCTGGCTCTTGCTGCCTGCAGTCAGAAAGATCTTGCCGTAGACATCGGATATGAGCAAGCGGCAGAAAACAGTCTACCAAATGACCGGCACGTCATACATCGCAAGAAGTGAATCCTTCGAGATTATGTGCAAACCTTCTGACTTAGCTTGTGCAATCAAAATTCGATCGAATGGATCTTTATGCAATTCGGGGAGCTTAGCTAGAACCTCAAGATGAGACACTTGAATCGACAGTGCTTGAATCCCGTTTCCGAACACATGCTTGCGCCACCACTCCATGGGATCTCTGAGCAAAGCTCCTGGCTTGCTCATTTTAAATACTAGCTCCCAACAATTTGCCGCACTCGCAGTAAATTCTGCCTGACTCAGTGCCTGTTTTGCCTTTTTGCTCAAAAGCTCTGGACTCGCCAGAGCCCAGACCAGCGTATGGGTATCAGTAAGAAGCTTCACTTACCTTCAGTCCAATCATCAGATTCGTCATCCGTCATAGCTTTCCACCAATCATCGCCGGTTGGAACAAGGGGCTCATCGCTAGCGGCTCCAAATGGAAATCCCTGATTTGGAATGGACACTAATCGAGCAACCGGCTTACCGTGACGAGCAATTATGACTGTTTCTCCTTGTTCGACAAGTTCCAGCAATCGAGATAAATTGGTTTTGGCTTCATGGATGTTAAATTGCATACACACATCTTAGTCCGTATTCTTAGCTAAGTCAAATTCCACACAGGGGTCTAATTAATACTTACCGTCTTCTCACGCCAAGTTCCTTATCAAGCCGTTTCATAAACTCTGCAAGATCACGATCATTTTGAGCTTGCGGCATTTCGCTTGCTTTCTGCAAAATCTCACGTGATTCAATAAACCGGTTGGCGTGGAAATACAAATAGCCCAGGTTGCAGCTTGCGTCATAGTCTTTAGGGTTAATTTCAATAGCTCTTTTGAAGCACTTTTCGGCTCCGGCCATGTCATCGAGACGCTTGCAGCAGAGCCCCTGCATATCCCAGGCCTCTGCAAATTTGGGATCTTGTTCGAGTGCCAGCCTGTAACACTCAATTGCTCTTGCATACTCGTGTTTGTGTTTTCTGTACACATTGCCCAGATTGAAAAACGCACCGGCACGCTTTGGGTCAAGCTCTATTGCTCTTTTGTATACAGCTATTGATTCGTCAATTTTTTCTTCGCTTGCAAGCTTATCAGCTTCACTCAAAAGCTCTTTGTATTTGCTCAGCTCATCTGCAAGTGAACCTGGCAGAAAAAGCACGCAGGCAAGCAAGCCCAGGAGGCAGAAAAGGGGTTTTAACACAGCAGAAGATCTGAATTGCTCTTTCATCTACTAATCACTGAACACAGCGTCAGGGGCAATTTAAGAATACCTGAGACCTGCCCGGCATGCAAACTGTGGCATGCAAACTGTAGCAGGCAGACAAGCAGGGGTTTTATACACGAATACACAGTCAGCTAAGTCCATAACACCATTGTTCACGGACATGGGCGAGTTTATTCTGAACTCAACAAGGGCATTATCGGATCGGGGTATTAAAACAATGCCGGAAAATCAAGTAGCAAGAAACGAATGCAGCGAGCGTATTCATTCACCTGGCGGTTTCAACTGGTCTGACCAAGATCTGGCCAGCTACGCAAACGACACTAATGCTAGCATCTTAAAAGGCGACAAAAGAGCACCTGACTTTGTCGAGGACATAATTTCCTTAATTGCACACAAAGCCGACACAGATTGCAGCGGAACTGTTAGCAAAGTAGAAATTGAGGAGTTCAAATCAAGCACAAAGAACCAGGCAAGCATTGATTTTGCAGATCACTTGCTTGCAAACTTCGATAGAATATCAGGCTTTGCTAAAGCCGACTGGAGCGAAATCAAGGACACAGCCGCACGAGCACTGGTGGAAAAATACTTCAAAGACAATGCACCGGACAGTGTAATTTCTGCAAAGGATATTTTAAGCATGAAAAATTCCAGCCCGTTCAGCATGTCTTTTGCAGTGGCATTTGACTATGAGCCCGAAAGACAGAAAGCTCTGAACAAAGCAGGACTCTGGGGGCAGATTTTCGGCAGCAAAGATCTTGACGCTTATAACGAACTGGCAAAGCAGGTCAACTCGCGTGTTGAACTTAGAAGCCAGATACTGAAATTGCAGTAGTACTCTGACACAGGGACTATGACTGGTTCAATTCTCAGTAAATACTAATGAGTGTCTCGCGTCAGTTCTAGCTTACAATCGTGTGTACGCAGCTCTATACAAGGCGCAGAGCCTTTTTCAGAGCCGAACCCATTTGCATTGATGGTCGAGCGCGTTTCCGTTCACGCCGGCCGCGTTTTTATTCAGTGCCGATCCCATTTCAATTCAGGCGCCATCAAGCAACAATCCATACAAATTCCGGAGAAGCGGAGTGCAGTATATA
>CAZTQO010000017.1:0-67736 GCA_964615655.1 uncultured Candidatus Obscuribacterales bacterium
AGTAAGTGAAATCAGTTCTCTGACCGTTCGGGTACAAAACAGAGCTCAGTTGAAAGCCCGGCTTATTTTGCCCGCCTGAAATATTTGAGTTGTCCGAATATTGAAAGCTAAAAGCGCCGACAGCCGTTGAAGATTCTTGCAAAATTCGCCCGAGCGGATCAAATTCCCAGCTCAGTGAATTTGCCTGGCCGTTTATAGAGCGCTTGCTTGCTCTTCCCAATGCGTCATATTCATATGTGATAGTCGAATTGGGTATTGCCGAGTGGGTTTCGGCTGCAAGCTTGCCGGCGCCGTTTACAGGCGCTTGCGAGCTGCTGCTTCGATAAGGCAAATAGCGGTAACTTATTGACTCATGATCGTTTTGAATTTTTAGCAGTCTTGGATAGTCAGGATCATAAACATATGAAATACCGGCGGTCGGAATTTTCGCCCCGGTGTAAGAAACTGTTGCCAGGCTGTTGTCTATGTTGTAAGTGTAATTAGTAATCTGCCCGGAAGCATCTGTGCGGCTTTTGAGCCTGGCGCCCCCTTCTTCGTAGCTATAGCTAATTGCGCTCTGGTCCGGAAATGTCTTTTTTAAAACACGCCCTTCTAAATCATGATTCCAGCTTGTGAGTTAAGAGCTTTTGCTTAGCCGGTTTCTCCCATTCAGGCAGCCTGGAAAAGGATTTAGATAAAATTACTCTATCTCTGGCAGAGAGTCTTTTAAAGCCTAATCTGGCGATATTCTCACCACAGTGACCGAGCAATCGGCGTGCAGTGCCACCGCATGAGAAACACTTCCAAGGAAGAGCCTGGTCATTAGATTGCGTCCGTGCGAACCCAGAATTACCAGGTCCGCAGACCAATCTTCAATCTGCTTCAGTATGACTTCTTTCGGTTCACCTGATAAAACCTCTCCGCTGACAGAGCTTGTCTTGCTTTGTTTTTTCAATTCATAAGCCCTGACTGCAATGCTTTCTCTATTGCGATAGATTGACTTTTCTTCTTCGGCCATCATTTCCATTACTGTGGATGGATTTACCGCACCGGCGGTAAGAGAAGTAAGATTCGCAGGTTTAACGACATGAATAAGCTTGATCTGGCAATCCTGCGGCCATGGTCGTTCAAGCACATGCTTAAAGGCCGCATCCGAATACTTTGAGTTATCCAGAGCAAGCAGCACTTTCTTAATCGGGGTCGGATTCTTTTTTCTGCATTTGATGATTTCTACCGAGCAAGGCGCTTTTAAGAGTACGGCGTTGGAGGTACTTCCTAAGAGCAGCTTTTGCAGTCCCCGCCTGCTATGAGAGCCGAGGATCACAAGATCTGCAGACCAGTCTCTAGCAGTTGCAATAATAGTTTCATCTGCAATCTGAGACTCGCAAACAAGCGTTGAAACATCGCAGGATTTGTTTTTGTCCTCCAGGCAGGTCTTAGCCGACTCAAGTGCTTGCTCAGCCTTTATACGTTGATTACTGCGAGCTTTTGCAATCATTGCCTGCCATGAGTCCGAATGTGTGTTTGGATCTGGCTCAATCGGATCGAATGGCTCAAGCACATGCAGGAGCTTAAAACTGGAATTTTCAGGCCATGGTCTGGAAAGAACTGAATCGAGGGCGGCATGGGAACAGGCGCTGAAATCTATAGCAAGAAGAATCCTCATGGAAAATCTCCGTGTCAACCATTTCAATTTTAGATTATTGAGAATGATGCAACATCGGCCTCAAGGATAAAATTCCCTTGTTGAAAAGCACTTTTAGTCGACGAACTGATACCATCCCTGTCGCAAAGCTTTCACAATTACTTCAACGCGGTCGGATATGCTGTAAGCCTCGGCCTCATGGTAGCCCGCGCGTCTGATTTCCGAAAGCTGTTTGTCAAGCCTCCTATGCTCTTCTACCAGCATGTGGCTTATTACAATGCGAAACCGCTCAAGAATGGGGGCAAGTGGAGTGTCCTCATCATCTTGACAGTTTGCGAAATACTCCAGCGCGATTGAGATTGGATCCTGCCTGCCGAAAATGCTTCTGGGACTGCCGTTAGCTACTGTGGACATTGCTGAGACAAGCTCTTCTATTTTCAGTCTGCAGTTTGCCATTTCTTCAATCAATACAGACGGAATATGGCCGTTATCAAAAAGACCTTTGAGGCTGCGCGGGTCTTTCAGGCACGAAAGCAGCTGGTAGTCATAGCTTCCGCTTTCAATTCCGGCAACAGACTCCTCAATTCTTTCCATTCTTTCGCTAATTTTTTTTCCTTCCTGGCAGGCAGCAAGATTGTCATAGGCCGCATGCAAAAGCCTTTCGGCCCTCTGTCTTTCTTGTGGACTCAATGGAATGTCTCTGCGCAGGCGCAGGACTTCCAAAAGGAAAATGCTGTCCGGTGCGTATCCGATAGCTTCGGCATAATGATGGAAAAGAACTTTCAGTTTGCTGCCGTGCTGTCCGAATTTAAGATCGATTGAATCAGCAATCATTCTGATCAAAAGAACATCCTGTTCCATATGCAGGAGCTCGTGAAGCATTGATGACATGAATTCTTCAGTCAGTGGCTTGTCGTCCAAGAGCGTGGTTTTGCTGAACTCTACGGTACCTGTACCTACAAGATAAGCTGCTGCGACGCCGGCTACATCAGTTGATCTGATTTTTGCATGTGGCAGTCCCAGTGAATTTGTGACTGCATCCACAATTGGTTGCAGCGCATTCAGCCTTTGCTCAGTAATTTCAAGAAGCTTATCGCGAGTTTTTTCTGCCTGCTTTCGCAGAACTGCATAGTTATGTGGATCTGACTTTTGATCCATGTTTGTGAGTTCTTCTACGTCCTGCATCCATTTATTATAGAGATCCATTACACCGGCAGGACCGCGCCACTGAAAGGTTGATGCAAGTTTACTCAGGTAAAAAAGCAGGTTCAAATTGAGCATAGGAAAGGGCTCAAGTGATTCAGGTACAATCCCTTCGGTTTGCCAGTGTTCAATACAGGCCATACTGGCTGTAAATGCAACATCGTTGTTTTCGTCGCGGCTTGCGTACCAGAGGCTTCTTTCGTAGCTCGGCGGGCATGTGGCATAAAGCAATTGCATTGCTTGAATCTTAACTTCCTGCGGGATCATATTGCTGTCCGGTGAATAACGCAGACCACCCGGGTTCAAATCACCGAGTATTTCAGCAAGAAGTTTCTCCTGCTCTAAAGGACAATCGGCAAGACTTCGCCATACTACAGGAAAGTATTGGTAGCAAAGATTGGTTTTACAAAATTCATCAACAGCTCCAAGCACATCCAGAAATAAGAGCGCCCGTGCTTTTTTGTGTTGAATCATATAAATGTAGTCGCCCTGATTCAAGCGCTCTGAGAGAATCGACTGGGCAAGCTCTGTTTCACCACTGTTGAAGAGGCTGATCAGAGCCGGAAGGCAAGCATGCGAATAGGACTTTGCCAGGCTGACAAGAAACGGTACACAGGCATTCAAATCATGCTCGAGCAAATATGAGACTGCATAGGAGGCAAGCTCGGGATCCTCGCTTGATTCTGCCAGCTGTCGTATGCTAGCCAGATCCTGTTCGTTTGAAAGCAGCCTGATTCTAATCTTTATGGAGTCGAGTCTTTTCTGTGCCAGCCGCTCCGAATCGTCATATTCTTCGCATTTTGCTTCTCCAAGGCCCCTGATTTTATTGCTCAAGCGAGTTATAATCGCCGAACTGCTCTGCCAGACCCGGCTCATTATATTCAGGTTTGTTGGACCGCTTCTTGCTAATAAACCAGTCTCAAGCATTCAGTTGTCCTCAAAGTGGACCTCTCAGGCACACCCGTGTATACACAGATTAGAACCTTAAATTGACTTAGGCAATTGAGGAAATTACGTAGTGACGGCAAGTTACGGCTTTCCAGCCTCCCGGGAGCCTGGCCTGTCTTGAAATCTAGAAGATTAAATGGAAGATTAAAACAGGCGGGAACAGACTCTGCAGTCCCTTAAATGGGGCTTCTGCCGTTTTCTGCGATTTCAGCCTGCCTTCTCAGTGCCTGGGCTCTCTCTTCGCATTGTTGTGCTTTTTTCAAACAGTCACTGGCTTGAGCTTTCATCTTCTTTTGCTGCTCATAACAGGTCATGAAACCGCCTTCGATATAAGCAATACAATTGTCTGCCTTCTTTCTCAGGCTGCTTGCCTGCTTTTCCTCTTTGTCTGCATCAAGCAATAACCTTGCTATAGTTGGAGGCGTATCCGGACCGGGCAGTTTTCTTGGCAGTAAAAGTCTGGGTGGACCGGATGTTGCAAGCGGCTCCTGCTTGCCGGCAGGCTCAGAAGCTGGTCTTACCGCAGTAACTTCTGCAACTTTGGAACTGATGTTTTCTTTTAATTTGCCGCTCATCTCACGAATTTTCTGGTTCTTATCTCTGAGCTTTTGCGCAAAGGCCTTGCCCAGATCAGCTGCTGCACTGGTCTTTGGCTGGCTGCTTGTTTTAGACGGGCTCTCTTTGCTCTGAGTCGGTCCTTCCTCGTCTTGTTTTAAGGACAGGGCTATGTCTCTGGTATTCTGATTTGGTCTTGTTTTTAAGGCGGCAACAGCTTTTTCTTTGCTCTGTTTTGCTTTTTCAAGCAAGGAAAGCTGTCTGGATTTCTCTTCTTTAGCTCTTGCGGCAAGCTCTTTTTGTTTTGCTTCCTCTTTAGCTTTTGCGGCAAGCTCTTTTTGCCGTGCTTCTTCTTTAGCCTTTGCGGCAAGCTCTTTTTGCCGTGCTTCTTCTTTAGCTTTTGCGGCAAGCTCTTTTTGTCTTGCTTCTTCTTTAGCTTTTGCGGCCAGCTCCTTTTGCCGTGCTTCTTCCTTAGCTTTTGCGGCAAGCTCTTTTTGCCGTGCTTCTTCTTTAGCTTTTGCGGCCAGCTCCTTTTGCCGTGCTTCTTCTTTAGCTTTTGCGGCCAGCTCCTTTTGCCGTGCTTCTTCTTCTTCTTCTTTAGCTTTTGCGGCCAGCTCTTTTTGCCGTGCTTCTTCTTTAGCTTTTGCGGCAAGCTCTTTTTGTCGTGCTTCTTCTTTAGCTTTTGCGGCAAGCTCTTTTTGTTTTCTTGCTTCTTCCTTAGCTTTTGCGGCAAGCTCTTTTTGCCGTGCTTCTTCTTTAGTCTTTGCGGCAAGCTCTTTTTGCCGTGCTTCTTCTTTAGCCTTTGCGGCAAGCTCTTTTTGTCGTGCTTCTTCTTTAGCCTTTGCGGCAAGCTCTTTTTGTTTTGCTTCTTCCTTAGCTTTTGCGACCAGCTCTTTTTGTCTTGCTTCTTCTTTAGCTTTTTCGGCAAGTTCTTTTTCTTTCTTTATTACTAAAGCGTTTGCGGTTTTGCTGCTATCTTCTTTGGACTTGCCTGCTGCTCTTTCTTCAGGTGTTAGAGCTAAGTGGAAGCCGGAGTTTCCTCTTATCTGGTTGATCTTGCCTATGGTGGCGTTCAGAGCTTCGATATATTTTGGATTTTGATTGTGTGCAAAGAATTTCAGCTCAGGCAGATTCATGACGCTTTCAAACGAGAACTGCGAAAATGCCATATTCAGTTCGCTGCATTTCATTACCTTGCTGAAACTGCGTCTTGCAATATCGTCATGAACACTTAGTTCCCAGGCTTCGAGGCTTTTTGAAATAACCATTTCGGTCCCGGGTCCAATCGTAATCATCTGGCCGTTAGGTAGTTTGAACAAGACATCCTTTTCGCGCCCGTTTAGATTTAGAATCCTGACGTTCTTACCGGAAACAATCAAGATCAGCGAATTCGAACGACCGAAAAGACTTCCATAAATGGTTTTGAGACTGGCGTAAGTCTGACCGGCGTCAGCCCGCAAAAGCGCGGTTCTTATTTCACTCTTGCGGTTTCCACCTCTGAGATTCAGCGGCATGGGCACAATTGAGAGCAAATGTTTTCTTTCGCTTTCTTCAAGAGTGCGAGTTAAGTTAAGACTGGGTTCAAGGAACTTGTACCAGGGTTTATCATTATTAAGAATTTCTGAGCTTCGATCAGTTGCAGGCTGTCTTGCCGAAAAAGACTGCTTTTCTTGTAAGCCCGGAGCTTCAAAGACACTCTCGGGTGTGTTATTGCCGGGACCGGCGTTCAGGGCTTCGGTAAAAGGGGCGCGGGCGCGAAAAACACCGCCGCCGCCTCCATAACCGGCCTGAGGCAGGATATTGCCGAATCCTGAGCTGCTTTCCTCAGCCAGAGCAGGGCAGGCAGCAATCGAAATGGCTGCTGCAACAAGCATCAGCTTCCTGACCCTGGTCAATGGTGTGCTATTTCTTGAAGCCAAAGATTAACCCCGCCTAAGCGTCCCAGATCGTTTTTTGCAATCGTTTTTTGCAATAGGTTATTAAGTATAGCCAAGTGGACCTTTGAGCATCTTGATAAAGTTTCATTTGAGCCTATAGAAGCCTGAAATTGTTTTTAGTGTCTTCGTGCTCTCCTGTTCGTGTTAACAGGTCTGGCAAGGCTTGCGGGGCCGGCCGGATTTGTTTTACCGAAAAATTTCTCAAGAACTACTTTTGCAATCGGAGCTGCCGCCGAGCCACCGTGGCCGCCGTGTTCTATGAAAGCACATATAGCTATGCGCGGGCTTTCGGCCGGGGCGTAACAGCAAAACCAGGCATGGGTTTTGCTTCCTAATGGCGGTGCTTCTGCCGATCCGGTTTTGCCTGCAACTTCGACATTGCCGAGCCTGGTTGCACCGCCTGTGCCGGATGCAACCACGGCCTTGAGTCCCTTTGAGACTACGTCCATATACTCAGGCTTTATTTTTACTGTTTCTTTAGCCGGTGGCGGAATCTGGCGATCTCCTATCTTTATTGCCAGGTGCAAATCCGGCACCTTGCCTTTCATACCTAGACCCGCATAAATACGGCATGCCTGTGCTGGTGTTACCTGCAAAAAAGTCTGGCCGATTGACATATGCAGGGTATTTCCCGGGTACCATTTTTCTTTGTATACACGCTCTTTCCATTTTGAATCAGGGACCAGACCGCTGCTTTCGTGCGGAAGCTCAATGCCTGTTGGCCTGCCGGCGCCAAAGTAGAGCCCCCATTCGCGTATCATTTCCGGAGTCATTTTGAGCGCCATCTGGTAAAAGGCTGAGTCACGAGACCAGGCAAGACATTTGACTAAATCGAATAAACCACTTGAGCTGGTCCAGTCATGGAAGAAAAAGCCACCAAGGGCAATACCACCTGAAACATGCAGCTTGGTATCAGGTTTGACTACTTTGTATTGAAGTGCCGCTAAAAGGGTAATTGCTTTCCAGATAGATCCCGGCGGAAACCCTGAGAGCGCGCGATTAAAAAGCGGATGGTCGGGTGCGTTCAGCCGCTTCCAGACATCCGGCGTGATACGGCGGGTGAAACAGTTAGGATCGAATTTTGGATTTGAAACAAGAGCCAGTACTTCACCTGTTTTGGGATCGCAGGCTACCACGGCGCCGTGCCTGTTTCCCAGGGCGTCTGCAGCGGCTTGTTGCAATTCCGAGTCGATTGAAAGCACCAGAGGCAAGCCTGGCTGGGATTCTTTTGTAACAACAGGATGAGCGGTGTCTCGTGAAAAGGTTTGTCCGGCTGCGTTTACTCGAACTCTTTGTTCGCCGTCTATGCCTCTTAATTGAGTGTCGTAATATTTTTCGATTCCGTCCTGACCGACAACATCTCCCATGCGTCTTTCCTGACGGCGTTTCAATTGAGATTCTGTGATTTCGCCGCAGTAGCCGAGTAAATGGCAAAACAATTCTCCCTGCGGGTAGTTGCGGCTGATATCCGGAAGAATGTCTACACCTCTAAGAAAAAACTGCTGGTCGTAAAAAGTGCTTACTGTTTTGAGATCAAGATCTCTTTCAATAACAACCGGCAGTACTGAGTCTGATTCTTTTGCTTTTAAGAGCTTCTCTCTTATTTCGGATTCATATACTCCGAGTATTCGAGAAAGGCGGCGGCTGAGGTCATCGATATCTTCAATTTGAAGCGGAATAGCCACCAGCGAGAGTGTTTGTTTGTTGGTGGCAAGCATGTTGCCGTGCCGGTCGTAGATAATGCCGCGCGGAGCTCTCAAAAAAGTTACCCTGGTTGAATTCTCCAGGGATCTGGCCTTGTAAAAGTTGTTTTGTACTATTTGCAGCCAGACCAATCTCAAACAGAGAGCGGCAGTTGCAAGCCCGACGCAAAAAAGCAAAACGAACATTTTTAATTTCGCATGCGAAATCGGACTGAAGCCTGAACCGGATAAATTTGATTCAACCATGATTCAGACCTCATTCATGCGGAAACGGCGCTTGCTGACCTTCCATCAGGTCATACCAGCGTCTCATCGGGAAGTAGATAAAGGGCGCAATTATCGAGTTCAATAATGCTTCAGGAAGTATGAACGAACTCAGATGCTCAAAAACTGAGCCGCGCCCCAGAGCAAAGAGTTCCCAGGACATCAGTCCTTCTGCAATTATGGTCAGTATAAAAGTAAGCGGTATTGAAAGCAGGTTGCCCTGACTCAAGCTTCTCAAACAAAAATACCCTGCAGCCCAGCCGATTATCGGATATGCAACAGGATAAACAGGAACGGTGGTCATGAAATAAATCAATGAAAGCAGCCAGCCTATGAGAAAACCGCTGTGAGAACCGGAAGCCAGCTGCCGGGAAAATACCTCACCCATGCTTTTTTTTCTGAGCTCTAGTGCTGTAAGCGGTGAAAGGCGGCTGCCGAAAACCAGCCCCCAGACAATGCAGAGGGTCAGAGGCAGGTTGCAGATGCTGCCATGAATTGAAAAATTGTTCAAAACAAGCATCTGCATCAGAAATGAAGATGCGCAAATGAAACCTGAAAGAAAAATTTCAAGCATTCGTTTTTTTGAGCGCATCGATACAACCGACATGAATGCCTCCCTGGCTAAATCCTCCCCGACTAAATTCCCACAGGCGGCAGGATCAGTACATGTGTCAGATCATACAAATTATCCGCGAGTTTAATTTCAATTGAAAGTGTAGTGCCGTTGGTATCACGTCTTACCATGCTGACCGTGCCGATCGGATGACCCTGAGGAAAAGTGCCTCCGTCTCCGGCGCAAATTATCTTATCGCCGATGTCCACTGGCGTGCCTACCGGCACGAACTCAATTAACGGCGGGCTCTTATAGTTTCCTTTCAAAACGCCCGGCATGTTTATGCGTTGAATCACAGCTCCGACTTTTTGTTGAGGGTCCGTAACCAGTCTTACAACACTTGTGTTTTCGTGGACATCGATGACCTGACCTACTACTCCCTGGCTTGTAAGCACTGCCGAGCCCTTCAATATGCCGGCATTCTTTTCGCCTTTGTCTATGATTATTTGCTCGAACCAGTTGTCCGGGCTGCGGCCTGTTACATCGGCGCCGACTGTTTGCCTGTTGACGCTTTGTTTAAGAGCAAGCAGGGAGCGGAGCTTTTGCACGTCTTTTGTTTCTGCTTTCAGTTTTGTGTTTTCCAGCTCCGCATCTGCAAGTTTCTTTTCCAGATCGTTTATTTTCTCTCCGGCTACAAGTAACCTTTCAGCCAGATTCTTGGTAGATTCAACCTGGGTGGCGCCGCGGGTGATCATATTTGAGAGCGTTGACTGGGTCCAGGCTATGACGCCGCTCATCGGACCTGAAATCATCAAAATGAGCAGTGCCGTGAATATGGTCTCGGCAATAGTCGCCGAACTCAGGGTAAAACGGCTTTGTGAAACACGACTGTCATCGGGAGGCATAAAACTGTCTCCTTCTTAGCCCTGGTATAGTGATTGCTCCAGAACCCTTGCATAGGCCCCGTCCATAAGCATACGACCAGTTCCGATTGCCACGCAGGAAAGCGGGTCTTCGGCAAGAAAAACAGGCACCTCGGTTTCGTTTGCAATCAATTCATCAAGTCCACGAAGCAGAGATGTGCCACCGGAAAGCACGATGCCCCTGTTGTATATATCCGCTGCAAGCTCGGGAGGCGTGCGTTCGAGTGTGCGTTTGACCGCCTCAACTATTATATTGAGTGGCTCAGTAAGCGCTTCTCTGACTTCGCCACGGCTGATAGTTGCAGTGCGGGGCAGACCGGTGATCAGATTTAAGCCTTTTACTTCGTACTTGTCATTGTCAGGTGTTTTGCAGGCTGAACCAAGTCTGAACTTTATTTCTTCGGCGGTTCTTTCTCCGATTGCCAGGCTGTGAACCTTCTTTAGATACTGAACGATTGCGTCGTTCAGTTCGTCGCCGGCTACTCGAATTGATTCATTTACAACTATGCCGCAAAGGCTTATAACAGCAACTTCAGTGGTGCCGCCGCCTATGTCGACAATCATTACACCTGTAGGCTCAGACACAGGCAGCCCTGCTCCGATAGCTGCAGCCATCGGTTCTTCCGGCAAGTAAATCTGCCCGGCGCCGGCATTGAAAGCCGCTTCCCTGACTGCACGCTTTTCAACGCCTGTTACACCTGAAGGTACTGCAATTGAAATATCGGGTTTGATGAAAGAAGACTTGCTTCCGGTCACGCGGTGAATGAATTCCTCAAGCATAAGTCGGGCGGATCTGAAATCGGCAATCACACCGTCTTTGAGTGGGCGAGTTGTGGTTACGCCCGCCGGCGCTCTGCCGATTATGGCTCTTGCTTCTTCGCCGACCCGAAACGCTGTTTTGGTTTCGTCGTCAATTGCTATTACTGATGGCTCCCGGAGCACAATGCCTTTATCACCCAGATAAATGATCGTATTGGCAGTGCCTAAGTCTATTCCAATTTGTTGTGAAAACACTTTCTTGAAGAGGGACACGCCAGCACCTCGGGTGAGTTCTTGTCTGGATAACGGATATATAAAGCCAGATCCCCAATGATATCCTGTTTCCAGCCAAAGTTTAGCACGTATTTGAAGAGATTGGCGCTTACTTGGCGGTTGCCCCTGGTACCATCCGGTAACCGATTACTGCTGTTTTTAGAAGAGTGATTGACTCGCCGTCATCCAGAACTATGCAATATGCATATTCATCGAACCACTTGAGACCCCCGCGAATTTTCTGGCCTGTTACCAGAATCATCTCAACCGGGCGCTTTTCTCGAATAATTTTCTGTAGCTCAGCTGTGCTTGGACCCTTGCCTGTGTTTCCCTGATTCATCTTTTAGACTCTATTTCGATTCCAGATTGCTCAATATGCTGAGTGTAATTTACCCTAAATATGATTCTATTACGTCATTTTCGGACCGGCTAAAACTATTTTGCCTCGTATTTGTAAAATCCCTGCCCGGTTTTCTTGCCCAAATGTCCGGCTGAGACCAACTGTTTAAGCAGTGGGCACGGGCGATATTTAGGATCCCCGAATCCTTCCTGGAGTGTTTCAAGTATATGAAGACAGATGTCAAGTCCGACGAAGTCAGCAAGTGCCAGCGGACCCATCGGATGGTTATATCCGAGCGTCATCCCGGTATCAATTTCGTGGGCAGTTGACAGCCCTTCCATTAAAGCAAAAGCTGCCTCGTTGACAAGTACCATCCCCAGCCTGGTAGTTATGAACCCGGGCAGGTCTTTTGATCTAATGATGGTTTTGCCCAGTTTCTCGCCGAATTCCGTGACCCGTTGCATGGTCGAATCATCGGTATCAAGCCCCGGGATCAGTTCGAGCAACTTCATAATGTGAGCCGGTGAGAAAAAGTGCATGCCCAGGAAGTTCTTGCTGCGCCCGGTTACCGCAGCAAGCGAAGTAATCGGCAGCGAAGATGTGTTAGAAGCAAACAAGGTGTCCTTTTTGCAAATAGAGTCCAATTTTTTGAAAAGTTCGTGCTTGAGCGCCATGTCTTCTGCGATTGCTTCAATAACCAGGTCGCAGTTGGAAGCGGCTTCCAGATCGCTTGCCCAACTTATGTTCTTCTTGACCTCTTCTGCCTTTTCAGCAGTGATGAAGCCTTTGTCCAGTGAACTTTTGCAGTATTTTTCGATCGTAGCTTTCGACTTCTCTATAGAAGCTGGAAAAAGGTCATAAAGAGTGACTTTTGACTCAGTTTTGGATGCAATAAGATAAGCAATCGCAGATCCCATAAATCCGGCGCCTGGAACAAAAACACTTGCAAATGTCACTTTTTTACCCTCGCTTCAAAGTCTGGAATATGGAATACAAATCCTAGCAGCATCCATGTATTTGGCTTTCGCTTGATAATGGAATTTCCTTTTTTCAGGATCTGCGCAATTTCCAAGCGAAGCTATTGTTAGGAGATTTCTAATTTCACGGGCTTTCTTTTGCTTTTGCGATAGCTTTAATTGCAATAGTTTTTAAGAAATTCATGCGGCGGGTCAGACAAGATGTTCAAAAAAATTCTCATAAGTAACCGTGGTGAAATTGCAATCAGGGTGATAAGAGCCTGTCATGAGCTCGGTATCAATTCTACAGCCATTTTTTCGGAGGCAGACAGGCAATCAAAACACGTCAGCCTTGCAGATGAAGCATGGATGCTTGAAGGGCAGCCGGGAAAAGTTTATCTGGACATAAAGCAAATTGTCGAAATTGCGGTAAAGGCGGGAGTTGACGCAATACACCCGGGCTACGGCTTCCTGGCTGAGAATGCGGATTTTGCCAGAGAAGTAGAAAAAGCGGGCATCACATTTATTGGTCCTTCGGCTGACGTGATTGTGAAAATGGGCAGCAAAGTAGAGTCCCGAAGAATCATGGAAGCTGCCGGTGTGCCTGTAGTTCCTGGCACTGTAGATCCGGTAAGCGATGATCTTGAGAACTTGAAAAAACTGGCCGAGAAATTCGGATATCCGGTTGCAATAAAAGCAAGTGCCGGTGGCGGCGGCAGAGGTTTGAGAGTTTGCCAGAAAAGTGAGGAACTCGAGGCGGCGCTTGCAGGCGCTCAAAGAGAAGGTGCCAGCTACTTCGGAAGTAATGAAGTTTATCTTGAAAAATATCTTGAGCGTCCAAGACATATCGAAGTACAGATTCTTGCAGATAAACATGGCAACGTAGTTCATCTTGGTGAACGAGATTGCAGCTCGCAGCGCCGCCACCAGAAGCTTTTAGAAGAAGCTCCGGCAGCGAAATTAGATCCCAAAATCAGGCAGAAAGCATTTGATGCTGCCGTGCTTGCAGCAAAAGCTATCGGCTATTCATCTGCAGGCACAGTTGAAGGATTGGTAGCAGGCGGGGACTACTACTTCCTTGAGATGAACACCAGAGTTCAGGTAGAACATCCGATTACCGAAATGGTAACAGGCATTGATATAGTCAAAGAGCAAATTTTAATAGCAGCGGGTGAAAAGCTCAGTTTCAATCAATCTGAAGTAGGCCACAGAGGACATGCAATTGAATGCCGGATCAATGCTGAAGATCCTTTCAAGAATTTCATGCCGTCTCCCGGTACGGTGACAAAATATGAGGAGCCGGGCGGTCCGTGGGTTCGCGTCGACAGCGCCTGCTACAGCGGCTATCAAGTTTTGCCTTTTTATGATTCACTGCTTGCTAAACTAGTTGTCTGGGGACGCACACGAGACGAAGCAATCGTAAGAACCAGAATCGCTCTTGAATCTTTCAAAATAGAAGGGCTTAAGACAACTATCCCGTTTCATTTGCAACTTCTGAATGATGATGTATTTAGAGCCGGCGAAGTTTATACGACTTATGTTGAAAAAGAGCTAAAGACCCGGCTGAAAGCTCCGGATGCTGCGCAGGCTCCAGGAGCCGAAAGCAACGGCACAAACGGCAGTGTGGAAAAAATCGAAAGAGGGCAGACCCGGACATTTGAAATAGAAGTAAATCAAAAGCATTTCAAGGTTCAGGTAGCAGAACTAATGCCCGAGGGGCAGGCAGCAGCACAATTGCCTTCTGCAAGCAGCAGGCAGGCTGCCGATCACAGAGCCGCCCAGAGCAAAGAGAGACCGCTTCAGAGAAGAAAGAGCACTGGCGAAAGTGTAAGCACAGGAGCCGCTCGATGTGTTGAAGGAGAGGTTCGCTCGTCCATGCACGGTCTTGTTAAACAGTTGCTTGTCAGCGAAGGCGACGCCGTAAATCAAGGGCAGAAATTGCTGATATTAGAGGCTATGAAAATGGAGTCTGAAGTGCTTTCAGATAGACAAGGCAAAGTCGAAAGCCTGAAAGTAAAAACAGGAGAGACCGTGGAATCAGACCAACTCCTGCTTGTGCTCAAAGATTAGCCGGAAATCTAAGTCAAAAATAGAAACTGAAAGAGCTAAGTGAGAATAAAGAGATAGCTAAGTGAGAGTCGGAATTGGTTATGATCTGCACAAGCTGGTGGAGGGAAGACCCTTCATCATGGGTGGTGTCAAAATCGATTCTGAAAAAGGACCCGAAGGTCATTCGGACGGAGACGCTTTAAGTCATGCAATTGCCGATGCACTGCTTGGCGCTGCCTGTCTTGGCGATATCGGGCTCTGGTTTTCTCCTGATGATCCTCAATTCAAAAATGCCGACAGCATCGAGCTATTGAAAGTGATTGTTGCCGAAGTGAAAAAAGCAGGCTACCAGATTTCAAATGTCGACTCAGTGGTGATTTGCGAGTCGCCTAAGCTTTCGCCTCACTATAAGGAGATGAGAGAGAGGCTGGCATCCGTGCTCGGCATTTCGACAGATCAGGTCAGCGTAAAAGCCACTACAAATGAAAAACTGGGTGAAATAGGTAGCGGTCTGGCTTTAGCTGCACAGGCTATCGTGCTTTTGACCTGATAAGCAAAGCAGGGAAGTTCTCTTCTGCTATGTCAAGCGGGCTCTACTCGCCGGTAGATCTGCTAAGTCTGCGACATCTGCTAAGTTTGCAGAATCAGCTAAATCAGCCTGAGTCTGCTGAATTACAAATTTAGTTATATATATATGCATTGGTTTAAGCAAATATCCTTTTCGCCTGACAGCCTCAGCTTAGTCAGGTTTAAGATACCCTAAACTACTGCGGTCATTTATGTTTCGGCAAAAGATGAGGACTTTCACTAAGCAGGAAACGCCCCCTTTATGCAAGGATATAAGGCAGAAGGGGAAAGATGTCGGCAATCTGGTTTTTCACTTTTGCGACCATTCTATCGGCGGTGCTTGCGTCGCTGACTTTTCTCTTCTTTCTTTATTTCAGAAAGTTAAAAGCGGAATCGTTACCCGATAGCCAGCTGCCTTTTGTGTCAGTGATTGTTCCTGCAAGAAATGAAGAAGGCAAAATAGGCAGATGCATAGAATCGCTTGCAAAGCAGAATTATCCTTCCTTTGAAGTGATTGCTGTGGACGACCGTTCGCAAGATCGAACCGGTGAAATAATCAGCTCGATAGCTGCAAAGCATGCTCATGTCAAATGCATAAAAGGCAAAGAAGCACCGCCCGGCTGGATTGGCAAATGCAGCGCTCTGGTTCAGGCGGTCAAACATGCAAGTGGCGAATACTATCTTTTTACTGACGCTGACACCTGCCATACGCCTGAGTCACTGCGTTATGCTCTGTCTTATGCTCTTGCTAATAAAGCGGAACTGATTTCATTCATGCCGGTTCAAGAATTCGGCAGCTTCTGGGAACAGGCTGTGATGCCGGTTCTGCTTGGCTCCTTTCTTTGCGGCGATCCGCTCAATACCATAAACGAGCATACAAACGAAAGAGCCTATGCTTACGGGCAATATATTCTGGTAAGAAGAGACGTTTATGAAAGCATAGGTGGGCATGAAAGCGTCCATGACCAGATTCTCGATGACATAAGTCTGGCGCGCGTGGCTAAAAAGCATGGCTATCATATACTTTCTGCAGACGGACGCCTTCTCTATAGAGTTCGCATGTACACCGATCTAGAGTCGCTCTGGCAGGGCTGGACCAAGAACCTGTTTGCATTGATCGAATGCAATCTGACTTATCTTTTGCTTGTGATAACACTGCTAAACACAGCGATTTTCGGACCTTTCGTTTCAGCTGCAATGATTACAGGCATGCGTCTGAACGGCTCATCAATAGACGAGCTTGCGCTGCCCCTGGTTCTTTGCGCCACTCAATTCATTTTGCTTTCATCATGGTACAGGCGTTGCTGCCAGCATTACAGAGGTGTCGACTGGCGGCACTTCTTCTTGCTTCCGATTGGAAGCATTGCCGTGACCGCGCTTTATTTGCAATCTGCATTTCTGGTTTATTCAGGCAAAAAAGTAAGCTGGAAGGGCCGCCGTTATACGGTGAATACCTCAAAATCAATCGAGCTTGAAGACACGGATGTGGTCCCGCTTTCGCTAAAGCCGAATAGCGGAACTGTCAGAGAAAACGCTGTTTATCGTGAAACAGAACTTGTGCCTTAGGAGCCGGTGGTATTAGAAGTCTGTCTGGTTCGAGCCTCAGATTCGGGCTAGCCTGGATCTAGTCAAATTTGCCTAGATCCAGACTAGCCTTAACACAGTCTAAACTTGGACGCCGGGTATTTTCCGCACTTAAACTGGCTCAGATAAATGCCTGAACATGGTTTTCAGCCGGAATTTCAATTAGATTCAATAAAGTTGTTGAATCCAGTTGCATGGCTGAGCCTGGAATGCATGAGCTGATAAGCAAGGAAAACAGTTCTAAAGCTGCCTTTCATGAAAGTGAAAAGCAGGCTGGGACCGTTCTTTCAGATAGCGCATTTGCAAGCAATACGGAAACCGCCCTTATAAATCGCCTGGCTTCCGAAAAGCTGCTATCAAGCCGCCCCGAACATCAACTGATCAGTTTTCAAAATGCGCCTGAAACCAAACTGGCAAGATACGGAACGGCTGCTTACAAGAGCCTGTTATATCTGCCTGAAGGTACTTACGACGCTGTAGTGCACAATCTGAAAAATCCGCTTCAAGCGGCTCAAACCGTCGGCATGGGAGCCGGGATGGCTTTTGTGCTCAAAACAGTGCTTCCTGAAGGAGGACTTGCGGGAAAACTTGCTGCAGCTTCGATTGGTCTGTATTTTACTTATAAGGCGGCAGAGCCGATTTATGACGGCTTTAAGAAAGCCGGAAATGCTACAAGCATGTTCGAGCTTGATTCAGCTTCAAAACAAATCGGCGGCGCCGGCGGCACTTTCATTGTAGACTCGGCGCTTGCTGCAGCAGGCTACAAAATCGGCTCGCATTTTACAGGCCTGCTTTTATCGTCAAAATACATGGACGGCTTTGCAGATGCTAAAGCCGGATTCTATGACAAACTGGCCGGCGAATTTTCTCAAAAGTACTTTCCGGAACTGAAGCCTGAAGCTCAGCTCAGGAACTCCAGCAAACTCAGTGCCAGAACAGTTCTTGAGTCCGGACCGCAAGAGCTAAAAGGCTTCAAAGTTGATGGAGCTTCCTTTTCAGAACTCGCCGCTGATACAAATATGAAACTGACTGTGATGCTTAAATCCAGAGCTTCAGATCTGCGTTATCAAAGAACACTGGCAAGAATTGCAGAAGGCCGGCAAGCGCCGCTTACTGAGCCTGAGTTTCAGAAAATATTCGGTGCAAGCACTGAGTCTGCAAATGCGCTTAGTAAATTTGCAAACGAGAATGGACTCAAAGTATCGGAGTTGAATTTGAGCTCGGGTAGGGCTGTGCTTGAAGGAAATGCCAGCCAGATTTCAAAAGCATTTAATACAAAGCTCGGAGAATATAAGTCAGCAAATGGGCTTATGTTAAGGGTTGCCGAAAACCCCAGCATTTCTCAAGAGCTCTCAAAGCATCTAACTGGAATTCTCGGACTTGATGAAAGAGCAAAATTCAAATCAAATGTTGCAAATACTCAGCACTTGCCTGCTGCCGAGTTAGCTGGCCGGCGTGGCTATATGCCAAATGAAATTGCCGATGCTTACGAGTTTCCCCGAGATTCAATGGGAAGGGGGCAGGCTGTAGCGATTATTCAGCTCGGTGGCGGACTCGACCCGGTGGATAACGCCAGATATTACAGCAGCCGCAATTTACCTCAGCCAAAAATCAAGGTTATCGAAATCGAACCCGCTAAGAATCAGCCTGGTCACCCGTTTGACAGCGAAGTAGTGCTTGATTCTCAAATTCTTGGAGTTGTGGCACCCGAGGCAACTCAAAAAATCATATTTGCCCCAAATAGTGAAAAGGGTTTTGTGGACGCTATTAATAGAGCAACCTTTCCTGAAAAAGGAGAGATCAATAACTCTGTTATCAGCATTAGCTGGGGCTTGAATGAAGCAGGCTGGTCTAAGCAGGGCATCCAGAGCATGAATCAGGCTTTCAAGAATGCAGCTTTGAAAGGCATTTCAATTTTTGCATCAGCCGGCGATGATGGGGCTCTGGACCGCTCGACAAACGGCAGGCTGCAGGCACATTATCCGGCTTCAGATCCGCATGTCACCGCTGTCGGTGGCACAAGATTGATACTTTCGGAACACGGAAAAATTCTCAATGAACATGTATGGAACAATGGCGGCAGGAATGACGCAGGCGGCGGCGGCATCAGTGAGGCTTTTCCGCCCCAAGAATTCCAGAAAAATGCAAATATTCCGCCCCATGCAAACACCGGGAAAGCAGGCAGAGGCGTGCCCGACCTGGCAGGCAACGCTGACCCCAAAACCGGATATATCATCAGGCTTCATGGCTCTGATCAGATAATGGGCGGTACAAGTGCAGCAGCTCCACTATATGCGGGTTTGATGCTCCGGATTAACGGAGCCCTGGAAAAGCCCTTTTCGACCCCCCTGAATCCCTGGCTTTACAAAAATGCCGGCACTGGCATCTTCAACGATATCTTGATTGGTGACAACAACGGCTATAAGGCCGGCCCCGGCTGGGACGCAGCTTCCGGTCTGGGTTCACTTAACGGCACTAGGCTGTTGGCTGCGATAAAAGCTGATCCGCATGTTACGCCAGGTTCCGGCAGTTTTAGCTCTGGCAGCTTTAAGACCTGGTAGTTTCTACTCCTGCCCTCTCAAGCGAATTCGCTTGAGAGGAGTCGTTTCACTTTGGAACACTTCAAGTTTGTCGCTCAAGAATTGTAGGGGCGGCAAGTTTCGTGAAACCGGCAAGTTTCGTGAAACCGAACGGTCAACAATAGTCGTAGTTTCGGGGCGTAAAAACCGCATTTGTAAGGTCATTTTTGGGAATCTCCGCATGGACAGTATATATAGAATGACCTAAAGTCATTGTCAGGCTTGTTCTGGAGTGTTTTTAGCAGGGTGCCGCTTTTATTGCGGCTGAGTCTTTTCAAGCCGCTAGTGCAGGGAGTGTTGGATGGCAGACGATAGCGTTAAAGCTCCGGAAAAAAATGAAAGCACAGATGCAGCAAATAAGGCTGCCGGTTCAGAGAATTCAGAACATGACGCATTGATAGTGCGCATGGCTCAAGAAAATTTATTGAAAGAACCAAATGCGGAAAATAAGGCGCTTTTGACTTTTGACCTTGCGCCGGACAACAAACTTACTCGCTACGGGCTGGTAACGCTTGATGGTCTGGGCAAAATGCCCGAAGGTATGTGGAACTCTGCAAAACACAATCTCAGCCACCCGCTTGAAATGGCGCAAACATTCGGAATGGGTGCAGGTGTTGCCTTCGCTTTAAAAACTTTACTGCCCGAAGCAGGAATCAGTGGCAAGCTGGTTGGCGCCGGCATTGGATTGTATTTCACATATAAGTGTATGGAGCCGGTAATTGATGGTTATTCGAAGGCAGGCAGTGCCAGAACCATGCAGGAGCTTGATCTGGCATCCACTCAAATAGGTAATGCCAGTGGTGCTTTCGTTGTTGATTCAGTAATTGCAATGGGAGGCTACAAACTCGGTTCGCATTATACAGGCAAAATGCTGAGTTCAAGAGCCTTCGACGGCTTTGCCGATGCAAAAGCCGGCTTTTATGAAAAGCTTGCAAATGGCACTCGCAAAATCACAGACACTGCCAGAATTACAACTCCGAAGCCTGCAGATGTTGTGCCTGTTCCTCAGCACCTGACTGGCGGTATCGAGCCACGTGTCAAATTTCTTGCTTCAGAAAGAACGACTCCTCAGGGTTTTCTTAAAGGCGAGGTGGACGCAAACGCCAATATGGAAGTTTCAGTAATGCTGAAGTCCAAAGGCAGCCAGCTCAGAATGAACCGAACGATTGCCCGCATCACTGAAGGGAGGCAGGCGCCGCTTACTGATGTTGAAATAAGAGACATCTTCGGACCTACGAAGGCTTCACTTGAGGCTGTGACTAAGTTTGCTAAGGATCACGGACTTCAGATTACAGAAACCAATTTAACTGCCGGCCGGGTTGTGCTTAAAGGAAACACCGGGCAGTTCGCTGAAGCATTCGATACCAGGCTTGCAAAATATGAGGCGTTTACAGGCGAAACTTTTAACGGTCGAGAAGGAAGCATATCCGTACCTGCAAATCTCGCAAATCATATTGTAGGCGTCCTGGGCATGGACAATCGTCCTCAGGCTCGCTCTTACATTCAGTTTGCCGGACCTGTCGAAACACCGGCAGGAAAATCCAGCGGTCCTCCTGTGGAAGTTCCGGGTAAAACAACAGCTCCTGTGGAAGTTCCGGGTAAAACAACAGGTCCGGTGGATGCTCCGGCAAAGCCACCGGAATCACCGCCATCACGTCCTGCTGACGGACCGATAGCGGAGCCGAATGCCAGGCGCGGTTATTTGCCAAATGAAGTTGCAGATGCATACAATTTTCCAAAAGAGTCTATGGGCGAAGGACAGGCTGTTGGCATAATTCAGCTTGGCGGTGGTTTTGACCGTATAGACAACGCTAAGTATTACAAAAAATATGGCTTGCCGGAACCTGAAGTGAAAATCATTGAAACTGGTGGCGGCAAGAACAGTCCCGGTCATCCTGCTGATGCAGAAGTGATGCTTGATTCGCAAGTAATCGGGGCGGTTGCACCCAAAGCAACCCAGCATGTGATTTTTGCGCCTAACAGTGAAAAAGGATTTGTAGATGCAATTTTGAGAGCTACTTTCCCTGAAGCTGGTGAAAAGCCGAACTCAGCCATTTCAATCAGCTGGGGCATGAACGAAGAAGGTTGGAGCAGACAGGCTATTGATGGTATGAACCAGGCCTTCAAGAAAGCACTATTAAAAGGAATATCAATTTTTGCTGCCTCGGGTGACGATGGTGCCAGAAACAATTCTTCAAGCGGCAAACTCCTTACCGATTATCCAGCCTCCGATCCTATAGTCACAGGTTCAGGCGGAACCAGAATGGTTACCGGTCCTGATGGGAAGATTCAATCAGAAGTCGTATGGAACAACAAGCGTCCCAACGATGCAGGAGGGGGCGGAATAAGTGAAGTATTCGGCCCGCAGGAGTTTCAGAAAGACGTAAATGTTCCTGTGCATGCAAATACAGGCAAACCCGGCAGAGGAGTGCCCGATGTTGCCGGAAACGCCGACCCGGTAACAGGTTACAAAATTAGAGTAAATGGTTCCGAGACCCTGACAGGCGGAACAAGTGCAGTATCACCGCTTTATGCTGCTTTGATGATGCGCATTAACGGCGCTCTGGGCAAACCATTTGCGACACCACTTAATCCATGGCTGTATAAAAATGCCAACAAGGGTTTTTTCAATGACGTTGTTTCGGGTGACAACGGCGGCTACAATGCAGGCAAGGGTTGGGATGCCACAACCGGACTTGGTTCGATCGACGGCACCAAGATGCTTGATGCTATGAGAATGAAGCCGCACGTAAAGCCGGGACCTGGCGGATATGGTGAATTCAGGTTTGTTGGCCCCACAGATCTAAATTTGCAGAGGCAGCTAGAGGCGAAAAAGTAAGAGACCTGCGGCTTTTTTTCCGGAATTTCTTATGAAGAAGCAAATCGCTTAACCAGCCATGCATTAGCCTGGGAGCATCCTTCTTTACGCATGCCTTATATTCTCTCGTTTCAAAGTTGACACGTGCTTTCTTGAGGTCTTCAACCGTGCACTTTCCCTTTCCGATTCTTGCAAAGGCTCTTATCAGCAGACCAGCCTTGCTATCTGATCAAAGAGAAAAAAGTTCAACCGAGAGACAAGATTTAATCGAGTCAAAGCCCCTTGAGATCGCCCGGTTCTAAAAGCTCATATTTGTGATTGGTAAAGAGAGCATGTTTCGAACTCCACGACTTTGTGGCAGACCATAATTACGTGATAAATAACAAAAAGGGCCATGATATGCCTGAGTTGAAAGACGGCGAAACTGCCGAAGTGAAAGGTTCTGCAAAAGATCCATACATTCTAAAGAACACAGGTGGCGTTTATTCATGTACATGTCCCGCCTGGCGCAACCAGTCTCTTGCAATTGAGTCTCGCACCTGCAAACATTTGCGCCAGTATCTCGGCGAAGAATTCGAAAAAACAAGACTTGGAAGTGATATTCCACAAGCTTCAAGAACTACCGGGGTCAAGAAAAATCTGTCCGTAAAAAGCCAGCCGGGAGTTCCCGGAACATGCGAGTCTGAAGCGCAGGACCAGCTTAATTCGATTGGTTTTTTGCTTGCTCATTCATGGACAGGTGAGCAAGACCTCGAAGGTTGGTGGATGAGCGAAAAACTTGATGGCGTTCGTGCCTATTGGGATGGTGAGAAATTTATATCTCGCCAGGGAAACGTTTATCAAGCTCCAGACTGGTTTATCGAAGACCTGCCTAAAGACCTGCATCTGGACGGAGAACTGTGGCTGGATCGCAAAGCTTTTCAAAGAGCGGTAAGCATTGTTAGACGTCAGGATAAAAACAATGACTGGAAAGAAATCAGATACGTGGTCTTTGATGCTCCGAAAATCGATGATGTATTTGAGGCTCGAATGACTCTTGTTCAGCAACTATTCGATGAACTTGCTTCCAGCTATGCACAGGCACATCTTCATGTGCGCTGCAAAGGACTGGAACACTTGAGAGAAGAACTTGCAAAAGTCGAAGCACTTGGCGGTGAAGGTTTGATGCTTCGAAAACCTCGCTCAAAATACGAACTCGGGCGTTCGTTTACTTTGCTCAAGGTCAAGTCGTTTCATGATGCGGAAGCAACCGTAATTGAACACTTGCCCGGAACAGGCAAGCACAAAGGTCGCTTGGGTGCTCTTAGCGTAGAGCTTGCGGACGGAACTCGATTCTCTGTGGGCACCGGATTCTCTGATGCAGAAAGAGAAAATCCTCCAGCAGTAGGAACTTTGATTACTTTTCGTTATCAAGAATTCTCCGACCGCGGAGTTCCCCGCTTTCCTTCTTTTGTAAGGATTAGATCTGATATAGCCGTCTCAACTTCTACATCAAGTTCCGAAACGGCTGGCGCGGAAGATGCTGTTTCGAATCCAAATTCGAATCAATCATCGAATCCAAATTCGAATCGTTCTCTTTCGAATCCACCTTCGAGTTCTCCTCCTTCGAATTCCGGTGCGAGATCCAACAAGGAAACAACCTGGCGGCGTTTCGAATTCGTGGATGGCTCATCGAGTAAGTTCTGGATAATTTGTGTAAGCGGCAATGACGTAACAGTCAAATTTGGTCGAATTGGCAGCAACGGCCAGGAAAAAACTAAGAGCTTTGCAAGCGAGAGTGCTGCACGCTCCTATGCAGAAAGCATTATTGCTGAAAAAACCTCCAAAGGCTATGAGGAAAAGTAGACTCTCGCTAAGGGTTCTGTATCGCTGTTTGTAGTCAGACCTGTTTCAAGGCCTCGTTCAGACCTGTTTCAATTCAGAGAGCGCCTTGAAGTAAGCAACAAACATTTTTATGCCGCCTGAAGCTTGCTGCCAGTCGAAGTTCTCGTTAATCGCATGGTAGCCATGTTCGGGAAGCGAAAGACCCAGAAACATCGAATCTTTGCCCAGGACCTTTTTCATGCTCACAATTGCACCTATAGATCCGCCCTCTCTTACGAATGCCGGCTCAATTCCGAATGCTTCTTTCATTGCAACTGCAGCTGCCTTTGCTTCCGGGCAATCTTTGTCGCCAACATATGGATAAAGCGATCCTTCTCTTATCACTTCTGCATCCGGACACTCTTTCTTCACGAAGTCTTCAAAGAGTTTTGCGATTTTCTGCGGGTCTTGATTCGGGACAAGACGCATGCTGATTTTTGCTTCTGCATGATACGGAACTATGGTTTTAACGCCCGGACCTGTGTAACCGCCGGTAATACCGTGAACTTCAAAAGTCGGCCGTGCCCATATGCGTTTGGCGCCATCCAGCGGATCTTCGGTTCTCAGTTTTTCTAGCTCGTGTGATTTTTTGAATACGTCGATACTGAAGCCTGAAAGCAGAAAGTCTTTGCCTTCAGTTTCACTTACAGGAACTGCGTCGTCATAAAATCCAGGAATATGTACTTCACCAGTTTTAGCGTCATAGCACTTTGAAATCAGTTGAGCCAGCTCACCAATTGGATTGCGGGCAAGACCTCCTGTAAGACCCGAGTGCACGTCTTTGGTATGTGTCTTCAGTCTTACAAGCATTCCCTGCAAACCACGCAGTCCGTAGCCGATTGCTGGGCGCTCGCGTGAAATCCAGATTGTGTCCGAGACTGCTATGAAGTCAGTTTTCAGTTTTTCAAGATTTTTTTCTAAGAACTCTTCGAAGCTGGGGCTTCCTATTTCTTCTTCGAGTTCCCAGATGAATTTGATATTGATCGGAACACCGTTTTCCCTGGCGTACTTAGCAGCATATAACACTGCAAGTGCCGGACCCTTGTCGTCTGTGCTGCCGCGGCCCAGATACTTGTCTGCGTCAACCTTCATCTCAAAAGGGGGGGATTTCCATTCCGAGGGATCGGCAGGTTGCACATCAATATGGTTGTAAATAGTTACTGTGGGATGCTCCATAGCTGAGAAGAACTCACCGATTACCACCGGGTTTCCTGCGGTGTCAATCATTTCGGACTTGCCGCCCATTTCTTTGATAAGCTCGCAAGCACGTTTGCCGCATTTGATCATGTCGTCTTTATGCGCGGGATCTGCCGAAACGCTAGGAATATCAACTAGTTCTTTCAGATGCTTTTCATATGTTTTTCGACAATCGTTTATGTAAGTAAGCAGGTCTTTTCCCTTAACTTCAACCGACATGATGCTTTCTCCGGCAATACTGAACTGATACAGGCTCCATATCTTCCATCTATTGAGTCTATATTTCAATGGTTGACAAGTTCAACCCGGCGTCAATCGGCTTCAATTCAAGTTCGATAGTATGTCTGCGGCTTATTATCGAGTCCCATTTTAAATGCTTGGTCTTCAATCGTTATCTTCGTCGTGGTCGATTCTATAAATAGTGCCTGTCGTTCTGTCTACTAGCAGCTTCTATTTATCTTCTATCTGTAAATTCAAACTCATTTTTTTTGTACGGCAGCGGAATGTACTGCACATTCGGACGGGCAACGCCGCTTTGCGGGTACAAATCCATGAGCTGGTAAATTTCTTCAGGCAAGCCTGTATCTACAGGCAGACCAAGCGCACGCACATCTTCGACCGTAAGCGGATGATCATGGGTCCATTTGCCTGAAAGCAACTCCTTCGAGATTCGCGGAATATCTTCTTCCTTTACTTTGACTTCCGGGACATGGTCTTTAAGCAGTGTTTGCAGCAAGCCATCTACTTGCTTGATTGACTTCTTTGCGATGTCTGCATAAATCAATGTCTCATCGGAAACTTTTTCGATTGGCTTGGCTTCGATGAGCTTGAGCAGACTTACTGCAGGGTGCTGGCCGATTTGCGGGTCCACAGGACCAAGCACTGCATTCTCGTCCATGATTATGTGGTCGGAGGCAAGTGCAAGCAATGTGCCACCTGACATAGCATAGTGAGGTATGAAAGTTGTGACTTTTGCATGATGTCTGGTGAGTGCTCTGGCAATTTGCTGGGAAGCAAGAACCAGACCACCCGGTGTGTGAAGTATCAGGTCTATAGGCATGTCTGCCGGTGTCAGATTTATTGCTCTGAGAATTCTCTCGGAGTCTTCGATGCTGATGAATCTCGCTATAGGCAGCCCCATAATTGCCATCTTTTCCGTTCTATGTATCAAGACAATAACCCGGCTTTTTCTTTGTTCTTCAATTTTCTGAATTAGCCTTCGACGTGATGCTTCAAGCCTTGCCTGGCCTATTGCAGGCAAGCCCAGCGAAATCAGCAAGAAAAACATCAACCAGTCCATAGTGTACCTTGATCATTAAGCGTAAGTTCTAATCAATTAGTCGAGCGTCTTTTGCCTCCGTCTACAAATATGGTAGAGCCGCTTATGTAAGATGCTTGCTGCGAGCAAATGAAGGCAACTACAGCTCCGTATTCTTCCGGTTTTCCCAGGCGACCCACCGGGATGCTCTTATTAACCTCAGCTTCGTGCTCTTCTCGAGACTGACCTGATTTTGCAATCCGGGCAGTAACAAGTTCTTCTATTCGGTCGGTTTTGATCATTCCCGGTGCCACACAGTTAACTGTGATTCCGTATCCTGCAATTTCGTCCGAGAGTGTTTTGCTCATGGCAGTGGAGGCTGATCGGATCGCATTTGAAACCGCAAGCATGGGTATAGGTTCGACCACGCTTAAGGAAGTTACTGTGATTATCCGGCCCCATTTTTGTTCTTTCATGTAAGGAATCAGTTGGGAATTAAGATCGGCAACCGGCAGAAAGAGTCTTTCAAAACCTTGCTGCCAGTCTTCAAGGCTTGTTTCTTCAACCGAGCTGGCATTTGGACCGCCAACATTGTGAATTAGAATATCGACGCCGCCCCATTTGCTTTTGATATCCGCCACGAGTCTTTTGCGCTCAGAGGCATTCAACAAATCACAAACCACCCAGTCGACTTTTGAGCTGTTTGAAAGCTTTCTCAAATCTCCGGCTGCAGTTTTAAGACTCGCTTCGTCACGCCCGAGCAAAATCAAATCGCTGCTTTCTTTTGCCAGTGCTTCGGCCGACGCATAACCCAGACCTTTTGATGCTCCGCAAATAAGTGCCTTTTTTCCTTTCAGTCCCAGGTCCATCTAATTAATCCTCTAAAAACCCCGGTATCAAATACTCAGTAATCAACTCTACTTTTCTCAGTGCTACTTTTCTCAATTCTCAGTTCTTATTTTCTCAGTTCTTTTTCTTTCAGTTCTTTTTCTTTCAGCTCTTTTTCTTTCAGCTCTTTCCAGTCTCTCAGGCTTTGTATTTATAGCAAACAGTTTTGAGCTCGGAGAAAAACTCAATCGCGTATTTGCCTCCTTCTCTGCCAATACCGCTTGCTTTCTGACCGCCAAACGGTGTTCTCAGATCACGTGCAAACCAGCAGTTTACCCAGACGATGCCTGTTTTGATTTCACGCGAAACTTTATGCAGGCGGTTTACATCGTTGCTCCAGACACTGCATGAAAGACCATATGGAGTGGAATTTACCATTTCGACAAGTTCGTCGTCAGACTTAAAGGGTATAAGCGGAAGCACCGGTCCGAATATTTCTTCCTGGCAAACTCTTGATGAATTCTCGATTTCAGTAATTAAGGCTGGGCGCAGAAAATTGCCTTCTCCCAGTTCTTTGATGCGCTCACCACCAAATAAAAGCTTTCCGTCTTTCTTTCCGATTTCAATATATGACTGAACTTTTTCCAGATGCTCTTTGCTTATTAATGCACCCATTTGAGTCTTTTCATCTAAGGGATTTCCAACTCTAATGTCTTTTACGCGTTTGAGAATTTCTTCGCTTACTTTCTTATATATAGACTCGTGAATATACAAGCGTGAGCCTGCAAGACAAATCTGCCCCTGATTACGGTAAGCCGCCCTGACAGCTGTCGGTATCGCTTCTTCGAGGTCGGCATCTTCAAATAGAATACTTGCGCCCTTACCTCCGAGTTCAAAGCTCAATTTCTTGAGTGAGCCGGATGCTGCTTTCATTATGGCTTTTCCAGTAGACGTTTCGCCTGTAAAGCTGATGCAGCGAACATCGGGATGTGTAGTTAGAGCTTCGCCTGCCGAGCCTGCACCGAAGCCGTTGACCACATTGAATACACCTTCAGGTAGACCTGCCTGCTCTACTATTTGACCGAGCAAATTTGCCGTATATGGAGTCCATTCTGCTGGCTTTAAGACGCAGCTGTTTCCCATAGCAAGACATGGTGCAATTTTCCAGCTTGCAAGATATAAAGGCAGGTTCCAGGGAGTTATTAAGCCGGCGACACCTAAAGGTTCTCTGAAAGCAAAATGCCTTTCGTTTTCACCCACTGTAAAGCAGTCTTCGATTTGAGCCTGGGCATAGTCTGCAAAAAAATGAAAGTTCTGTGCTGCCCGGGGAATGTCGCCTTCCCTGCTTTCGCTTATGGGCTTGCCTGTGTCGGTTGTTTCTGCAAGAGCCAGCGCCTCGCGATTTTCAAGAATCAGATCGCCTATTTTTCTCAATATTTCGCTGCGTTTTGACAAGGGCATTTTTGCCCAGGGACCGTTGTCGAATGCTTCTTTTGCTGCGCTTACCGCCAGGTCGACATCTTCGCTGCCGCCCGAGGCGACTTTTGCAAAATTCTCTCCGGTGGCCGGATTTATATCTTCAAAATAATCGCCTTTAACCGGAGAAACAAATTTGCCGTTGACGAAGTTGTCTATGGTTTTTCTGTCTGTGGCTGTAGTAAGGCTCATTCTTTTAACCTCGATTTTTTGCAATATTGGCAGATTTCGGTCAACCTGCGGATTCTAGCAGCTTTTGGCAGGCAAGCCTGAAAGCTGCACAGTGCTTTAAGGAAGCTGGGTACCGGCTCTGAAGGAAAATCACAAATAGTTCACAGCCTGATCCCACTGAGTTCATAACTGAAGCTTAAAGTTATCCCATCACTTGGCAAGCGGGAGGGAGAATGCAAGATGGATTTCAATGAAGACTACTTTCAAAGTAATGATTCAGCGACTGAAAGGACTCAGAGTAATGTGACGTTGGCCAGCCTTTCCCATGATGACAAACTCCCGTCTGCTTCGCCCCACGTTGATACAAGTGCCGCCGTCCTGCCCAGGCTGGAATTAAGTAATTTAGGCAAAAACAACACTTCTGTTATCGGCGCTTTCAAGCCAGGCGCCGGAAGAAATGGGCGCTAGAGCTGCCTAGCCGGAAAGAAGCCAGGCAGGCGGCGGTGGCGGCAGTGTAGAAAACGAGCTTTCCGGAAGCGATGCAGAGCGTGTCTCAGGAATGCATTTCGCCGGCAGGCGAAGTGAGACAGCTGAGCTGTCCGAAGAAAGGAAGCCAGCTCCAGAAAGCCCGGAATCTAAGATTGGAAAAACTGAGCCGGGTGTGCTCAAGAACCCGGACGGATCAGAAGTTGAATATCGGCGTGGAGCGGATGGAAAAATTCGTCCTGAATTTATTCGCAGACCTGACGGCAGCGGCAGCAGGTTTGCTTATGACAAAAATGGCACTCTTACTGAGGTCAGCCAGGTTCGCCGTGGACCCGGCGGCAGTGAAGAGCTGGTTGAGCGAATGCAGTCAAATGACGGTAAACGCTGGCAAAAAACTTTTCCGGAGCAGAACGGAATTATAAATGGAGAGTTCTCCATAAGTCATGATGGCTCCTATTCGTTTTCCGAAACTGCAAATTCCTGGAACCCCAATCCAAAAACAACCACCAGAGATACAAATGGAAATCTCAAAGTAGCAGATTCAAGCGGTAAACCGATTTACGAGTCTGTTTATGGCAAGGATGGTTCTTTTACACAAAGGCACTATTTTGATGGAAAGCTGCAACATGAAGTAAAAACTGATGCGGATAAATCAAGAACCATTACTCAAGCAGACGGCTCATTCATTAAGAGTGACAGTATGGGCCGCCTGGTTTTCCAGCACAAAGTGAACGAGGATGGTTCATATGTAGATCTCGCACAGCAGGGCTCCGGCAGGCTGAGACCTGTCAAAGTCCATTACAGTGATGGCTCTGAAAGATCATACAAGTATGCGGCCAACGATGCTTACATTTCAGAAATAAGCCACATTGATAAAGACGGCAAAATGCTTGCCCAGTATAAGAGCAACGATGCTCGCAATTACACCAGGACTGCAGGAGATCATGGTCCGAATCGATTTTTCGGGCTGGTCACCGTAGATTCCAACGGAGTTCAAACCCAGGCATCTCAAGATAAAAACGGCAAAATCACTCGCTTTGTAACCGGCATGGACGGCAAGCCCAGGCGCAGCCCTGCTTGAAAGCTGGATTAGCTGGCTTAGCAAAGCCGGATCCATGAAAACTTGAAACAACAAACCTGAATCAATGAAGTCTGACTCAATATCTTTCGGAGACCAAAAAATATGAAAAAGTCAATCAGTCTTAGCTTGTTTCTTATACTTCTTTCTCTTTCAGTAAGCCCGGGTGCTCAGGCAAATGATCGCGCAAGAAGCAGGCAGGCTTTGCAAAACGTATGCCGCTTCATCGCCGCGACTCTTCCGGTACAGGCAGGTGCCATTATGAATCAGACAGCAATGCGAGCTGCTGCCGGCAAAAAGCAAGCTATTCCTTATAATGCCCAAAACAGTGCCCAAAATTATGCCCAAGCTCCAAACTCATTTAAGAACTTTCCTGTAGTTCCGGGTAATAATCAAATGGCCTTTGGTGGCTACCCTCAGGGCCAACAATATCAAAACGCTTACAACGCATATCCTCAGAATCAGGGCTATCAAAACCCATACAATGCTTATCCTGCAAATTACGGCTATCAGCAGGGTGGATACAATACAAATCCGCAAAGTCCCGTATACCAGAACGCATATCCTCAAAATCAGCCATATCAAAACGGATACAACGCTTATCCGCAAACTCAGGTTTATCAAAACGGTTATCAGCAAGTTCAGCAATATCAAAACAATGGAGTTCCAGTCCAGGGGCAGAATTTTGCTCAGCAAAATCTTCAGAGCCAAAATGGAAACTTTCCAAATTTGCCACCAGCAAGATATGCAATCCTTTCAACTTCGCCTTCTTCATGGAATCAGCGATTTGAATTTTTAGGACGCCGCTTTCCATTTTTTCAAGCTCGAGCAATTCGTCGACCAGCTGCACAATTCTTCCGGATGATTTAAGACTATTGCTAAGTGATTTTACTCCTTTCTGGCTCAGAGTATCTCTGGCACTTGCATCTATTGATTTTAGATTTTCCTGGATTTTTGAGAGCGGTGTTCGCAGTTGCTTGTTTACAATATTGACAAAGCGAGCTTTTAAGCGTTCCTTCTCAAGTTCAGAACTAATGTCGTGAGCGACACAAAAAAAGCACTGGTCGTTTTCGGACCAATGACAAGACCAGGAGAGATCCTTTATTGCTCTACTGTCTTTTTCAGCAACTGTCAGTATAACCGGCTTTGTAGCTTCGCCTTTTCGCAAGCGACTGAAGTATTGTTTGAGCGCCTCGCCTGCCTGGCTGCCAAAGGCTTCAGCAGGCGAGGACCCCACAAGGTCGGAACTGCCATAACCGAGCTGCCGCTCAAGCGAGCGACTCAGCATAATAAACTTGCCTGATTCTGAAATCGAACAGATTATGTCTTCGGAATTGTTGATTATCTCCCTTTGTTTTCTTTTGATGCTGCCAGAGCTTCGCTCATTTCGTGAAAAGTTCTGTCAAGCAACGCGAGTTCGTCGCTCCCTGAAAGGGGCTCATGCAATGATTTCTGTTGCGCAAGTAGCTTGGTGTTGTCTGCAATCAGTAAGAGTCGCGAAGAAATGCTGCGGCTGAAAAGATTTGCGACCCAAAATGCTGCAATGACATTGAGTCCCAGGCCGGAAAAAAGAGCAAGGAAAAGCAGCGCCCGGTCGCGAGCATGTGCTTTGCGTGCTTTTGCTTCTTTCTCTATCTGGGGGTTGTTCATATCCTGCTTCAGCTTCTTAAATTCTTTGATCTCCTTAAAAAGAAATGCTTGCTTCTTCATTGCATTCATAAATGTAAGCGGATTCTTCTGACCACGGGAACGCTCTTTCTTTACACGCTTCAGCATGGCTATGCCGTCTTTTAGAATCGCATCTGAATGTGTCAATCTTTTCATTGAATCACTGTCTGAGCGGCATAATTCGTGAAGTCGCTTGTTGGCGATTTCCACTTTCTTGATTGCTTCGTCAAATTCTAATGCTGTGCTCTCTTTGCGTTCCATTCCATATGAGATCAAAAACGAAAATGCTTCGAAGCAATGCCTGAAAATCGAGTCTGCTTCTATAAGTATTTCCTGGCGCCATTGTGCAGTAGCTGCATCTTTCAGTGCCTGGTTTTGCAAATTGATAAGGCCGCCACGCTCTGTACGGCTTTGTAGTTCTCTTATGTCCTCAGTCGATACAGATCCACCATTCTCAACTTTTTCTCTTATGCGAGCCAGAAATTCGTTGGTTTCATATAGTTTAAGGGCAGACCCGGGAACGGTCTTACTGGCCTCATGCCACTCCTGACTGCTGCTTGCAGAGTCTACATGGCGATATCTGCTCGCTTCGCTCTTCTTCTCTGCAAGCGCATCCTTCAGTGCTGCTAACGCAGACTTGCTTTGCTCAAATGCCTGGTCTTGCTGCTCAGCAGTAGAAGCGAGTTTCATTTGATAAGCTAGATAATTAAGATCTTCGGGTCTGACCCGCTTAGCACTCAGCAATGCTGCAGCGCTTTCATTTATTTCTGCTTCGTGAGTCAAGCTGTAAAGCGCATTGGCTGTATTTATGCGGTTTCCGGACAAGATCGCCTCTTGCAGTCTTTGTATTTTCCGAGCGGCATAGTCCAGATCAAAATCCAGCTCGGACTTTTTTGCTGGCGCTTCTTCGGCGGATACTGCTTTGCTCTCAGCAGGCGTAATCTTTTCAAGGGCAGCTAAAGATCTAGCTTGAGCTTTATCTGTTTCACCAGTCAGTTCCAGTTTCGGCAATCTGGAGTCTGGGTTGCCGTTGCTGGGGCTGTTGTCTTGCTGACTCTCAGACCTGGATTTTGCAATTACCGATTGAGATGTTCTGACGATTCCAATTATCCATGTCTCAGTTGCTGAATTCTCGGTCTTGGCTTCGCTTTCAAGATGACCGCTATTTTCCACAGCCAAAGCCCCTCCTGATCCTGTTGATGAGACTATCTAAACAAAATCTCATGAACTCCGTATGATCAAGCTGTGAACAAGTTGTGAACTTCAGGAAGCTAATGCATCCATGAGTCTGTGCTTCACTGTCATAAGAAGTGACATTTTTCCGGCTGTCCACTGTGATACCGGCTCTCCTTAGATTTTATCGCCTGCAAAATCATGGGATTTGCGGGCAGAATTTGAAGGTGATCAGTACCGACTGAATCACTGAAGGAATCAGTTGAATAAATCTGCTCGAATCTGCTTTCCAGCGCGCTCAGCCCTTTGGAGAAAATTCCATGTGTAACATACAAAGCAAGTGAGAGACCGAGATCTTTTAAGCTGTCAGCGATTCCAATGAATGTTCCACCGCCGTCACAGATGTCGTCGATTATCATTACCGGCTGCAATTGTCCGTTTTCCTGAGGAAACTCATGGTGCTCCGGTACTTCAAACGATGTGAGTTTGCCGCTTTCCCTGTCTCTTTTCTTGGAACAGTGCAGTACATCCAATCTAACTCCTGATACTACCGGAGGCAAGCTGTATCGCGTTCTGGCTCCCTGATCCGGAAATAAAATCGTCACTGCAGAGCTTTGTTTCTTTTGAGCAAAACTAAGTATTGCTTCAGTTATCAGAGGCAGCGCCGACACATCAAGAAGAGCTGGCAACATTTCATAGGAGCGTGCTGAATGGACGTCGAGTGCAACTATAGTGGCATCAATGCCGCATAAAAGACGGGCAAATGTTTGGAATCCAAAACAATCTCCATCTACAAAACGCCGATCCGCACGTGAATATGGCAGATATGGAAGTACTAGCGTCTTTTTTGCGGAGGGATTAATCAGTTCTGAAATTGCATTCCAGAGTAAGAGTAACTCGATTATTTGCTCAGCTGACCTGATTCGTGCTAAGAGAATCAGTTCGTCCGCGTTCTGAAGATCAGCTATCAGATCTTGATTTAGTCTGACATGCAACTCACCTGCCGGAAAAGTGAACTTTCGGTATCTTTGCCCGTCCATAGTCAGTTCCAGAGTTTTCATCATTCCTCCTAGACCACTGCCGTGGCGATACTTGCAGCGTTTCTTGCACGTTGTCTTATTTTCTGGAAGGAGTTATCGACCAGTAATCTACCGTCGCTGAAAACTTTTTCGAAGGCGCAATTGTCTAAGGCAGCAGGGTCAATTCCTTCCTTGCAGATATAAGTTTTGCTGCCGTCTTTTGAATCGTACTCATAGACCGCTGGAATACCCCTGTGGGAGTATTTATTACCGTTATCGGTAGCCGGGCGTTTGAAAATAGGTATGACTTTGTCTCCACGTTTAATGGCAGTTGCTTTCATGGCAAAACCAAAAACGTCTCTGGTGACATATTCGTAAGTGTATGAACCTATGCCGAACACTACGTTGAAAGGTGAGAGGCGCAATTCGTTGACGACCCTGTCGAGTATTTTTTCGGCGCGCTCGCAGGTAATTGAGTCACCATAAACTGCGCCTGCTCCATTTATCAGCGGCAGACCTTCTCCGTTTGATTTTAGCCCCAGCGCCCGGCTCAGCAAGCGCAGTGTGCCTTGATAGGCCGGATCTGATGCTGGTTTGTCACGGTCGCCGCAAAGTATTTTTACAGGGTCACCGGAATCGGGACGAATTACTAGTTTGCCTGAACGAGCATGGATCAAGTCAGAGAGCCGGGGCAAATAGTCTGTTAATACCTGCCAGAGATCCCATGTATCGGAGACTATTGAGACAATGCCTTCCGGATAGATTTCGGCTATCAAACGTCTGAAAGTTTCAAATTCGCCGTCTTGTCCACCGGCGCACATCACCGAGTGTTCTGTTGCCGGCACAGATCCGCCGCATGCAAGGCCGGCATCGTAGTATTTGTTGGCGGCAAGAATTGCAGGTACAGTGTCGGTACCGCAAAATGAAGTAAGGTGACCCAGACCGCTGAGTATTGCATCTTCCACACCGCTCATACCGCGCATTGAAAAGTCGTGTCCCTGCCAATCTACGAAAGATAGATCTTTTTCTCCGGCTAATCTTGCGTATTTTTCAAAGATCCGTCTGTATCGCTGAGCCGTTGTGGCTGATGTAGAGGGTTTCCATAAATATGCAGATAACATGGTTTCCAGATAATTGGGAAGCCAGAAGAACTCCGGATGGGTGTTTGTCAAAACCAGGCAAGGGCAATTAATTGGAACTTGAGAACCCTCAGGGATTGAATAAATATCCAGTGGTAAATGCTGAAATCTCCAGAGTCGTTCAATATGATCCGTGCGTGGGTTGCTTACACCCAGCGTATTTCGGATAGTTGCCCGGTAGTCGTTTAATACTTCCTTCAGTGGTACTGCAAAGAATTCGGAATTGAATTTTTCTATGAGCACGTGTTTTATGAAATACTGAAGTCCGAAGTGCAGCACCGTGTCTTGCCCCGGGATGCGCGTGTATCGTGGGGTCCAGTTAGACCAGATTTGCGTCGTGTCACCGGGATACTGGTCGATGTGTCCGACCTTATAAAAGTCAATGTAATAAATGGGATTCATAGCTACACCTGCTTGATTGCTGATCGGAGTTTTTTGCCTGACCAGTCTTGTTGAGCAAGCGTAATAAATACGCTTAATTTCAATTTAGCACATGCTGCGGTATTGTAAAGCCATGGCAATGATTCCTTAATAATTCTCATTGGCAGTTGGGTCAAATTGTTAGAGCTGGGGGCTTTCAGTTCTGCCAGTGCATGAGCAATTTCTGAATCTAAAGCGAATTCGGTTGAGAAGCTAGTGGGCGAGTGAATCCAAAGCTGATTCTGTTAAAACGTAGAAATCACGATTAGTTTGGGCTTGGAATTTGTCCAAGTCCTAGGTGACAAGATCTTGCTGCACACCGGAATGAAGAAACTAAAGAAGAGGAGCGGTTTTGTTATATTTTGCTGATTAGAAAATCTAGCGCGAGAAAAAGCACTTAAAGCGATATGGGGAGGGGATCTCTTGCAAAGACTGCTGGGCAATTCACAACTAGAAGAAGCAAGACTAGCGCGATTTGCCTGACCGGATTCATAAGCTCCTTCCTAAGTTTACTCAGGAAAAACTGCAATGCCTTTGATTTCAATAAAATTTCGGCCCGGAAGCTTTGCTGCCTGTATGGTAGTGCGTGCCGGCGGGTCCGGAAAGGAAAAATATTTTTCGTAGACTTTGTTATAGAGCTGGAAATCATTCATGTCGGCAAGAAAAACAGTTATATCCACAAGCGCGTTCAGGCTCAGTCCTGCGGCTTTGAGCACACGCTCCAGATTGGCTATGCACCCATGGGTCTGCGCTTCAATATCATATGCTGTGACAGTTCCCCGGCTGTCCATGGTGATACCGGCTTCAATACCAGTGTGAGGATCGCGGCAGCCCTGCCCGGCAAGAAAAAGCAGCTTGCCTGCTCTTATAGCATGAGAGTAAGCTCCAAGCGGCGAGGGGGCCGGCTCCTCAACTAAAATAGCCTGTCTCATTGTTTGAGTCTTGCCGCCTGCTTTTTTTTCACTCACAATTTTTTCCTCTATTTTTCTGTATTAGCTGAACCGATCTCGTGGCTCGCTTCTTGGGCTTCTAAGATTTTTGTCCATTTTTCTTAGAGTGCGCCCTCTTGACTTTTCCCGTCCGGTTAGCAGGCAAGAAGATTGAAATAGTATCAAAAGCCGAAAAATCTGTTTAGTTAGCTGAGATAATATGGGGACCGGTTATTCCGTCATTTTGGTCCGATCGGCTCTTATAAGCTCTCATGAGCTTTCATGAGCTTTCAGGAGCTCTCAGAAGTTTTCATGAGCTCAACTTAGTTGCAATCAAGAGGTATAAGCTTGCCATGAGCAAATTCGCAAGCATCAATTTAAATAAATGGATTGAGGAGCACAGGCATCTTTTAAAACCGCCGGTTGGAAATAAGCTGGTTTTCAAAGATACTGATTTTATTGTCATGGTAATAGGCGGGCCCAATACACGTACCGACTACCACATAAATGGCGGCGAAGAGTTTTTCTACCAGCTTGAAGGCGACATGACCCTGAAGCTGATTGAAGACGGCAAAGTTGTAGACCTTTCTATTAAAGAAGGCGAAATATTCTTGCTACCCCCCAATGTCCCCCATTCGCCGAGGCGACCGGCGGGTACCATCGGGCTTGTGATTGAAAAGCAGAGGCTCGAAGGTGAACTCGACGGATTGAGCTGGTATTGCGAAAATTGCGGCGAGAAACTTTATGAAGAGCGCTTCCAGCTCAAGAACATCGAAACCCAATTCGGTCCGGTTTTTGACAGGTTTTACGACAACCCGGACAACAGCACCTGCCCGGGCTGTAAAACCAGAGCCACAAGGACCGTAATGGAGGCGAGCCGTTGAGAAAAGCAGACATTCACGCACATATATTGCCTTCTGAAATTCCGGACTTTAAGGAAAAGTTCGGATATGGCGGCTTTATCCGGCTTGAGCACCAGGAAGACGGTAGTGCCAGAATGGTGAGGGACGACGGCAAGTTTTTTCGCCATGTGGAGGCTAATTGTTTTGACACCCGCGCAAGAATCGAAGACCTGGACAGAAAAAAAGTAGATCTGCAGGTCATTTCAACAGTGCCGGTTATGTTCAGTTACTGGGCGGAGCCTGAAGATTGCCTTGAGATCTGCAAGTTTCTAAACGATCATATTGCAAATGTAGTTCGGGAGGCCCCCGGCAGATTTGTAGGGCTTGCAACTGTGCCGATGCAGAAGCCGGAGCTTGCCGTAAAAGAACTTGAGCGATCTGTGAAAGAACTGGGACTGGCTGGCATTCAAATCGGCTCGCATGTAAACCAGTTGAATTTGAATGAAGCCGAACTCTTTCCGGTTTTTGAAGCCGCGGAGTCTCTGGGAGCTTCGGTTTTTGTGCACCCCTGGGACATGATGGCTCAGGAAAGAATGCAAAAATACTGGATGCCCTGGCTTGTAGGTATGCCTGCTGAAACGGCGCTTGCAATCTGCTCAATGATTTTTGGCGGTGTATTTGAGCGCCTGCCGGGCCTGAGAGTGGCCTTTGCGCATGGTGGCGGGTCTTTTCCTGGCACTTTTGCGCGTATTGAACATGGTTTCAATGTTCGACCGGATATTTGTGCAGTCGACAATAAAAAAAGCCCGAGAGAATATCTTGGTAAATTCTGGGTGGACTCGCTGGTGCACGATTCTGAGATGCTCGATTTTATAGTGAAACTTTTTGGAGAGACTAAGATCGCGCTCGGAACCGATTTTCCATTTCCGTTGGGAGAGGAGGAGCCGGGGCAGCTCATTGAAGCAAGCTCGCTTTCAATTTCGGTTAAAGAAAAGCTTCTGTATAAGAACGCGCTTGACTGGCTCGGGCCCGGAGCATCGAATCACTGTGCGCTCTGTGCTCAGGAAAGCAAAAGGGTGCATGACTGATGTCTGAAACAGTTCAAGGGTATGAGTCACTTGCAAGCTTTGACAGGAGTGAGCGTTTTGCAACACTTATGGACAAACGAGACCCGCTTTCTTCTTACAGAGAAGAGTTTTTGTTTCCCAAGCACAAAGACGGCAAGCCTGTAATTTATATGGCCGGTAATTCGCTTGGTTTGCAGCCTATGACTGCAAAACATTATATAAACCAGGAATTGAAAGACTGGGCCGATATGGGGGTGGAAGGGCATTTTCATGCCAGGCATCCCTGGCTTCCCTACCATGAGAATCTGACTCAGGCAAGTGCCAGGCTTGTGGGAGCAAAAGCGCACGAAGTTGTAGTGATGAACTCACTTACCGTTAATTTGCACTTGATGATGGTGACTTTTTACCGCCCGGATAAAAAGCGCTACAAAATACTTATCGAAGCAGGCGCCTTTCCTTCCGATCAGTATGCAGTGGCTTCACAGGCGCAGTTTCACGGCTATGATCCGGAGAATGCGATAGTTGAACTTAAGCCGAGAGAAGGCGAACATATTTTGCGCACCCAGGACATACTTGAGTTTATAGAAAAGGAAGGTGATAGCATCGCGCTTGTGATGCTGGGCAGTTGTAATTATTTGACCGGACAGGCATTTGATATAGCTGCAATTACAAAGGCTGCCCAGGCAAAAGGAGCAAAACTTGGCGTTAATCTGGCTCATGGAGCCGGAAATCTTGAATTGCATTTGCACGACTGGAATGTGGATTTCGCGGTCTGGTGCAGCTACAAATATTTGAATGCCGGTCCTGGTGGTATAGCCGGATGCTTTGTGCATGACAGATATGCAGTTGAATTCGAGCTGCCACGTTTTGCCGGATGGTGGGGGCATGACAAAGAAACCCGCTTTAAGATGGGACCGACTTTTCAGCCGATAACCGGTGCTGAAGGCTGGCAGCTGAGTAACCCTCCTATCTTTCAGCTGGCATCTTTAAGGGCTTCCATGGAAATCTTCGACCGGGCAGGCATGGCTGCCATTAGAAAGAAAGGCGATCTGCTGACCGGTTATCTTGAATTCATGCTTTCAGATCTGCCTGCGGATCAAATTGAGCTTATCACGCCGCGCAATATAAGAGAGCGTGGCAGCCAGCTTTCAATTAGATTGAGCGAGAGACCGAAAGACCTGGTAAGAAAACTAAAAGAAGCAGGCGCAATTTGCGACTTTAGAGAGCCGGATATTATAAGAGCTGCTCCGGCGCCGCTCTATAACAGCTTTCTAGATGTATTTCGTTTTGGGAATCTGATTTCTGAACATTTTAAGTAGAGGTGATGATTGTGCCGGAAAGCAATGAGAATTTAGAGCAGAAAAGCAAGCAAAAAATTGCACTTGTGGGCGCCGGACTGGTTGGATCACTGCTTGCAATATTTCTTGCAAAACGAGGGTTTTATGTAGACGTTTTTGAACGAAGACCGGACATGCGGGTGGAAGAAATATCTGCAGGCAGATCGATAAACCTGGCAATTTCAACTCGAGGCATATATGCGCTTTCAAAGCTGGGTATTGACGATGAAATACTAGGGGCCGCGGTTCCAATGCGCGGCAGAATGATTCATACAATGGATGCTGACCTTAACTTTCAGCCATACGGCATGAATGATCGTGAATGCATCAACTCAATTTCAAGAGCAACTCTGAACAAGGCTCTTATGACTGAGGCTGAAAAAAGCGGTCGTGTGGAGATCTTTTTCAATCAGAAAGTTGTGGCTCTTGATCTTGAAGAAAACAAATTGAGCCTGATGAATGAACGCAAAAAGGAACTTGAAACCAGAAGCTATGACCGAATTATCGGCACCGACGGCTCCGCTTCTGCAATCAGGCACGAATTGATAAAGCTGCCGGCTTATTCATGCACTGAATCCGAGCTTGAGTCCGGTTATAAGGAGCTCTGTATCAGCCCTGCCGCCGACGGATCTTTCAAGCTCGAGAAAAACGCGCTTCATATATGGCCGCGAGGCAAATTCATGCTGATTGCTCTGCCCAATTTTGAGGGGAGCTTCACTGTGACGCTTTTTCTTCCTTTTAAGGGCAGGTTCGCCAGAAATGCTGATTCACTGAAAAATGACCCGAGTTTTGAAATACTCGATTCGAAAGAAAACGTGGATGCGTTTTTCAATTACTATTTTGCAGATGCGGTCCCGTTGATAGATGAGCTTGCCGATACATTCATGAATAATCCCACCGGTCATATGCTGACCATCAAAACATCGCCCTGGCACAAGAGCGGTAATGTACTGCTTCTTGGTGATGCTGCCCATGGCATCGTTCCATTTTTCGGGCAGGGGATGAACTGCGGTTTTGAAGACTGCAGTATCTTCGACGAGCTTCTGGAAAAAACTTGCGGCAAGCAAAATGCGGGTAAAAATTGCTCCGAGTCTGACTGGGAGAATCTGTTTGAAAGTCTTTATGCTGCTCGCAAAGAACACACAGATGCGATTGCCGACATGGCAGTCGAGAATTTTATTGAAATGAGAGACAGGGTTGCAGACCCGGACTTTTTGATGCAAAAGGCTGTTGAAAAAATCTTGCAGAAAGAATTTCCTGGTCGCTATCTTTCAAGATATGCGCTTGTGACTTTCAGTAACATTCCATATAAAGTTGCTTTCGATGTGGGTCTTGTTGATGAGGAAATTCTTGCCGGTTTATGCAAGGGATTGAATAAAGCCGAAGACGTCGATTTGAAAGCAGCCGAAGCCTTAATAGACCAGAAGCTGAAACCCTTGCTTGCTCCGTATACCAGGGAACTTGCTGCAGCCGCAAATATATAAACGAATAAATTAAACAGATCAATCAGTTACTCAGAGAAATAAAACAGGAGCCCAGTGATGTCTCTTCCCTTCCAGCCTCTTCTAACCATAGAAAGATCATCGATACCGGAGGTTACTATTTACGGGGCAATGACTGTTGTTGACGGTGAGGGGCGCCGATTAGTAAGCATTGGCGAGCAGGAAGCCAAATACTGGACCCGTTCTTGTTTGAAGCCCTGGCAGTTGCTTAATCATCTGCATGTGTTGAGAAGACACTATCCGGACCTTGAAGACAGGCATTTTGCACTGATGCTTTCATCCCACAGTGCTCAACCATTTCATTTGAAAGCGCTTGATGAAATTGAAGCAATTGCCGGACTCGATGATACCGTTCTGCAAAATACGCCGCTTTATCCAATAAATCCGGAAGAACGCATGGCTTGCAGGCAGCACGGCATACAACCCAGTTCGCGCCTTGCTTCATGCAGCGGCAAACATATGGGTTTCGTGATGGCCCTTAAAGCCCAGGGCCTTGATGCATGCAATTATCTTGATCCTTCCGGAGTAAATTTTGAGCGCATGAAAAAAATGCTGGCATACTTGCTGCAAATCGACTGGCGCGAAATTCCTGAAACTACCGATGGCTGCCGTCTGCCTAATTTTGCATTTAAACCCTATGAAATTGCCAGGCTCTATAATCAGCTTGCAAGACCCTTCTCGGACCTGGCTCTTGGGCTGCCAGCAGCGGAGCTTGCAGATACTTGCAGCAACTTCGATCTGCTCAAGCATTATATGGCAAGCTGCCCGCAATACGTGGGAGGTGATGGCAGATTTGATACTGAATTGATGATGGGTAAATATAGCAATATCAATGAAGCCATGATACTTGCTAAAGAGGGCGCTGATGGTTTGCTTACGATTGCAGTGGGTCCTTCTAAGCAATATCCGAGTGGGCTGGGAATAGTAATCAAATCTTCTTCCGGAGACGATCCGCGTTATTTCAAGCTTATAGCTCTTGAGCTCCTGGATAAACTAAAACTCTTGTTGCCTGAAAAGCGGCGTGAAAACAAGTTGAAGCATCTCAATTTTGTTTATCATTTTGAGTCACTGGAGTTTGCAGTGCAATAAAACCTGATGCAAATAAAACCTGATGCAAATAAAACCTGATGCAAATAAAACCTGATGCAATAAAACCTGATGCAATAAAAGATGATGCAATACAAAAGACTGATTGATATTTCCCAGCCGGTAAGGGCCGATACCGCGGCATTTCCTGGTGATACGGCCTTCAGCAGAAATATAGTATTGAGCTGTAAAGAAGGCGGAGTCGTAAATCTGAGCAGCTTTACAATGAGTCCACATGTAGGAACTCATGTGGATGCGCCCGGGCATATCAAGGGTGATATGTCGGTGGCTTCGGAACTTGCAGGAAAGCTGCCGCTGGACTCATTCATTGGAGAAACACTGCTGCTAGATCTGGCCCCCTTCAGGCAGGGGATTTCATGGTCGCTTGTATCGGCCAGGCTGAGTGAGTTAAAGCTGCTTGAAAAAAATCTGCCCGAGAAAATTCTTTTTAAGACCCAGAACAAAATACGATACGAGATTTTCGAAGACGAATATGCGTTTTTCGAAACGGATCTTGTAAGAGAACTGGCGCAACGCGGTGTCAAACTTATGGGAATTGATGCTCCTTCTGCCGACCATATCAGATCCAAAACCCTTGATGCGCACCACGAGTTGGACCGCTACGGCATGACATGGTTGGAGAATCTGGATCTCTGCCAGGTAGAAGGCGGCGTTTATTTTTTGATAGCTTTTCCTATCAAGTTTATGGAACTGGAAGCATCGCCTGTAAGGGCTGTTCTACTCGAGTTTTGATTTTTTAGTTTTTTGTATAGGGAGTTGGCTGACTTATGTTCAATCGTAAATGTTCGATGATCGGAATGGTTCATTTGCAGGCGTTGCCGGGGGCTGCGGGCTATTGCGGCAACATTGATCGTGTAATGAGTTCGGCTCTTGATGAAGCGATGACTTACAAAGAAAATGGCTTCGATGCCTTGCTCCTGGAAAACATGCATGATGTTCCGTTTCTTAAAGGATATGCAGAGCCTGAAACTATAGCATCTATGACAGTAATAGCTTCAGCAATCAAGTATGAAACTCAGATGCCTCTGGGAATACAGATTCTTGCAGGCGCCAATCTTGAAGCTCTGGGAGCTGCAGTTGCAGCTGCGCTGGATTTTATCAGGGTTGAAGGCTTTGTGTTTGCGCATGTCGGTGATGAGGGCTATCAGGAGTCCTGTGCAGCTAAATTAGTTCGCAAACGATTCCAACTTCAGGCTGAGAACATCAAGATTTTTGCTGATATTAAAAAGAAACACTCTGCCCATGCGATCACCAGTGACGTATCGCTTGAAGAAACCGCAAGGGCAGCCGAGTTTTTCAAAGCTGACGGCGTGGTCGTTACGGGCATGCATACAGGTGACGCCCCGGAGCACCACGACCTGGCAAGAGTAAGGGCAAATGTGGACTGCCATGTACTTGTGGGCTCGGGAGTCAGCGCCGATAATCTTCATCATTATCAATTGCTTTCTGATGCAATCATCATAGGTTCGTCATTGAAAGCAGGTGGCAAGTGGCAGAACCCCCTTGATACCGAAAGGGTAAAGCAGTTCATTGAAAGAGCCCGGCAGCTTGAGGCCGGCATGCTTGTTTGATCGACCTTTGGCCGATCTATACTGAATCTGAATCAGATCAGCGATTAACTTTGTAGCTGCGCTGGCGGCTCAGATCCTCAAATCGATCAAAAGCGTTTCCGCTTTTCTTTGCAGGAGCAGCTGTTGTCTGAACTGGCCTGGGTTTTGTCGTAGCTGTTGGTCGGGCGCTTGCTTTTGCAGCAACTGGTTTAGGCGTTCTTAGAGGCGGCTTAGGAGTGCTTAGAGGTGGCTTTGGCGTGCTTACCGGCCGCTCCGGTGTTGAACGTACGGTTGTGGCAAACGTATTTGTATTTGTATTTGTATTTGTTACTGGAATTGCAGGGCTTGAACTTGCAGATGTGGCACTAATCTTTGTATTAGTCACTGGCACTGTTACTGAAGTAGTTGCACTAGTCTTTGTATTAGGCATTGGAACTGCAGCTGTAGTAGTTGTGTTAGTTGTGTTTGTGTCTGTAACTGGAGTTGCAGGTGCTTTTGTTGCTGTTGCACTTTCAGGAGTCCTGCTTTTGATTAAAAAGAACCAGCCGACGGCTCCCAGGCTCACAAGCAAAACTATCAGCGAAACAAGCGGTAAAAGCCATTTTGTTTGCTTGCCTTCGGGGGACGAAGGCTCAAGCGGGCTCATCTGTCTCAAGCCCGGATTCTGCCCGGGTCTTGGAACTGAGAGCATCAGCTCATGCTTTAAGGCTGCCATGCTTTGCTGCCGGTTTTCCGGCTTTTTAGACAAGGCTTTCATTACAGTTTGCTCGAGCCTTTCAGGTATAAAGACATCAGGCAAAACGGTTTTGAAAGGCGGCGGGCTCTCGTTTAAGTGTTTGGCCATGGTATCGACCATGCTCTTGCCCATAAACGGAACCTTTCCGACAAGAGCTTCATATAAGACCACGCCCATCGAATAAATATCGGCACGCCTGTCTAGCGGGTGTCCCTGGCACTGTTCCGGGCTCATATAAACCGGGCTGCCGCAAACCTCTCCCTGTTGGGTAAGTGTCTGGGCCTCGTCACTGTTCAGTATTTTAGCGACTCCGAAGTCTACTACCTTTACAAAGTCAGATTCTTCGTTATATGTAGTAAGCATGAGATTCCCGGGTTTTAAATCCCGGTGGATTATGCCCTGTTTGTGTGCATGATCAAGGGCATCACATGCCTGTTCAAAAATATGGAGTACTCTCTCGACGCTTATATGCTTGAGTCTTTTGATTTCATCTGCAAGGCTAACGCCCTGCAAACAGTCCATCACAATGAAGGGCTGACCCTGGGGGGTGAAACCGTGGTCGTAGGTTGTGATTACGTTAGGATGATTCAGCCTTCTGCAAGCAATAGCTTCCTGGGTAAAGCGTTTTACACTTATCTGGTCGCTGGCAAACTGAGCACGCAACATTTTGATTGCTACGTTGCATTTCATGGTTTCGTGACGGGCAAGATATACCACACCCATGCCTCCTGTGCCTATCACTGAAAGCACATGGTATTTGTCTCCGATTTTCCGCCCCACATACTGATCTTGGGGAAGCGCTACAAGCAAATTTCCGTCATGAGGGCAGGTGCCGGTAGAGCCCTGGAACTCCCGGCTGCAGGCCATGCAGATTTTCCGCACGACTGTTCCTGTTAAGTCTTCAATGGACACCGCCCAATTACCTTTCTAAGACCAGTTTTTCCTCCGTTGCCCCGAAACCCGGCCTGATAAAAAAGCCAGTAAAACACACTCAGGACCTTCACTTAACTAATGTTAATTTACCACATTGCCAGATCCGTAATCGCCGGGTTTTAATCTGCAGAAGCCCTGTAGATTAAAACCGGCCCTATATCGGTCGTTTGTTCTTAAGTTCACCGAGCTGGTCGTCAAAGATCTTGAGATCCAGATTAAATGCCTCCGGTGACACTTTTAGCTCTCCAGAAAACGGATAGCCGAACATCAATACCAGGAACAAATTCAGTGAAATAATCATTGAAACCAGTGTGGTCATTGCAATCTGGATCTTCAAATTTTCCTGCTCAAAGAAGTAAGTAAATAAGATCGTCACAATGCCGCCTGTTATAAGGATCCACCATTCAAGTGCCGGAATGGATTTTCCGGAAAGGTTTGTACGGGCTCGCCTGCAATCCCAGAGCTGGCATGCCTGTGAAAGGGCAAGTGGATAAATGGCTTTCTGGCTTTCGCTTTCAGGCTCCCAGTCTCGTACTTTTTTCACGAGATTAATCACAGTTTTGCGCGCATCCGGGCAGATACACTGGGTGTTCATCATTCCCCATTCTACATTTATCACCCGCTCTGCATAATGCCTGCAAAGCTCCTGAACTTCTCTGCCGGTTGGTTCTGGCATTCTTTCAGCCAGCAAGAAAACATCAGCAAGAGAATTTGCTTCCTGTTCCGTAAGTTTGATGCCTTCCTGAAAATGTGACATGGCGTCCACAACCACAAGCCCGAGCAGTACTGCATACATCGTACCTACGACAGAAAGCATGTATCCTCCCACTTCGTGAGATTTTCGCAATGAATCGGTTCTGGCTGTTTTGCGCACCAGAATTGAGCCGGCTACTGCAAGAACGATGCTTATGATAATGAGAATGATGCCGGTAAAGTAACTATCGAAAGCCATTTTTATACTCCTGATCACCTGAATACTATAAGCTAAATGCAAATAGGTTTTTTTCTTGCTTCGTTAGATTTCTATTCCGCTAAATTCCGCTTCCAGCCAGGCTGCACAAAGAGCCCTGGCTAACGCTCATTACATTGGCTCCTTCAAGCCAGAAAGGATCTATGGCAGAAAGATGAGTGGTGCTCATGATTGTTTGCATCTGACCTGATACGGCAGATAGCAGCAAAGCCGCTCGTTTCTCATCCAGTTCTGAAAGTACATCATCAAGCAGCAAAACAGGAGTTTCCGAAATCTCCTGGCTAACCATTTTAAGTTCTGCAAGCTTTAACGAAAGCACAATGCTGCGCTGCTGCCCCTGGCTTGCATAAGTGCTTGCGTCAGCATTGTCAAGCTTGAAAAGCAGGTTGTCCCGGTGCGGTCCCACAAGCGTTTGTCTTCTGCGAAGCTCCAGCCAGCGTCGCTCTTTCATCAGTTTCATCAAAAAATGCGCCAGTTCCGCCTCCGGCATTTTTTCGATTTCGTCCATTGATTTTGCAGGACTTTCATTTTGGCTTGAATCATCATCTTCGCCGCCTGAGAATTCATTGCTGCTATCCTGTTTGCCGGCAAACACGTAATCAATGCTGAGTGATTCGCTCTTATTTGAAAGGGTCGACTGATGCGACTCGGCGATCGGCAAAATCTGAGCCAGTAGTTTGAGCCGCATTTTAATAATCTGGGTGCCGTATTTTGCGATTTGTTTGTCCCAGACAAGCAGTTCATCCTGATCTTGTACTGTGACTTTGCCTTTTTCTGCAAGAACTTTTAAAAGCTTGTTTCTCTGAGCAAGTGACTTTTGCTGGGCGTAAATTACGTCATGGAAATTCGGTCTGAGCCTGACGGCAATGCTGTCGAGCCAATCTCGCCTGTATCTGGGACCGGAACGTAAAATCTTCATATCGTCGGCAGAGAAACTAACGGTTACCAGTCTGCCAAGAAGCCCTTTAACAGTTGGCTGGCTCAAACCGTTTACTTTGATGACTTTCTGGCAGCGGCCGCTGAGTTTGCCTCTTGTGCTAGGCTCTTTCAGTATCCAGTCAATTGAGAGGGTTTCGTCATAATTTCTTGCCCTGTAAACAAGCTCAAGGCTTGCCTGTTTGTGTCCCCAGCAAACAAGTTCTTTGTCGTCCTGGCAGCGTGACGATTTGCCGTTACTCAGTATATCCACTGCTTCAAGTAGATTGGTTTTGCCCTGAGCGTTGTCTCCAATTACTATGTTTTTTCCGGCTTGAAAATTTACTGTGTCGTTTTCGTAGTTTCTAAATTTCGTAAGCTTAATGCTTTTTACATGCATGCTTGTTTTCCTGCCTGAAAAACCGCCTCTTATAAGAGTTTTGCTCAATAAGACGCTGCTGCCCGTCCATCATGTGCAAGTTGTTTCTTTGCGATTTCGCAATCAGCCAGAATTTGTTTTTTTAACTCTTCCACATTCGAGAATTTCTGTTCCTGCCGGATAAAATGCAGGAAGTTCAAACTGATCTTCTGTTCGTAAAGGTCATCTGAGAAGTCAAAAATATGAATTTCGGTGCTTGCTTTTTCCGAATGGCCGAAGGTCGGCCTGAAACCTATATTAATCACACAGTCGTAAACCTTGCCGTTTTCCAGCCTGCAATTGCCGGAATACACTCCCGGTGAAGGCAGTATAAGCTCCTCCGGTGTTCCAAGATTCGCGGTTGGGAAACCTATGCTTCGCCCTCTCATGTCACCCTTAACCACCTGGCCTTTTACGGAATAGGCCCGGCCAAGCAGGCGATAAGCCAGTTCCACGTTTCTTGCAGCCAGTGCCTCACGGATTCTAGAACTTGAAACCGGGTCTCCGTCGATCAAAACTTCGGGGGATACATGTACTGTGAAACCCTTGCTTTTGCCTATTTCAATGAGCAATTCAGGAGTTCCGACCCGGTTGCGTCCAAACCTGTGATTGAAGCCAACTGAAAGTGAACAGGCGCCCATGCAGTCGAGCAGTACCTGCTGCACATAATCTTCCGGCGAGAGACGGCAGAGCTCTTCTGTGAATGAAAGCAGCAAAGCAGCTTCAATCCCAAGTTCCTCCGCGACTTCAAGCCTTTGTTCGGGCATGGTCAGGAGCGGTGGAGATTTGCCCAGAGTAAGAGCTCTGGGGTGCTCCCTGAATGTAATCAGTGCCGGAACCGCATCCTGCGCTCTGGCTTCCTCGATAGCCTTCTTTATTACGGACTGGTGCCCGGGATGGACCCCATCGAAAAAACCGAGGGCGAGCGATGATTTTTTGAGTAAACCGGGCTTTATTTCAGTAAGTGTTTTCAAGTGATGCTTCTCGATTTTCGATAAAGCTGTCAACAGACAGCCGGTCCATAATCTTACCCGATCTCGGACTGCTGTATATACAGCAAAAATGCCGGTACGCTTATCCTTATGCCAAAGACCTATGATATCTATGTTTTGGCTATGCCGTCTTGATTTTTATCGCAGGAAATTTCGCAAACTTTATAGATACAATCATTCAAAACTGCCTTCCTGAAAGGCTTATCATCATCAATCATGTTAAAATATAAGTTGTCCTCGTGTGGGTTTTCCGAGTCCTGATCCCACTTTAAGCCCTTTTGAAAAGCAAGATACGGACTCAATTTATGGTGACAGATAGATGACCAATACAACTGAGTATTCCGGTAAGGACATTGAAGTTCTTGAAGGTCTGGAAGCCGTTCGTGTCCGGCCGGGCATGTATATAGGCAGCACCGGTCCCAAAGGATTGCATCACTTAGTTTACGAAATTGTTGATAACTCGGTTGATGAGGCTCTGGCGGGCTATTGCAGCGAGATAAACATAACAATAAATGAGGATAATTCAGTTACTGTTGAAGACAATGGTCGCGGCATTCCGGTCGACATTGTGGAAAAAACAGGTAAAAGCGCTGTAGAAACTGTGCTTACGGTTCTGCACGCCGGTGGTAAATTCGGCGGCTCCGGCTACAAAGTATCAGGCGGTTTGCACGGTGTCGGTGCTTCAGTCGTTAATGCGCTGTCTGAAAAACTTGAAGTTGAAGTTTGCCGAGACGGAATCAAGCATACGCAAAGCTATAAACGTGGGGTTCCGGATGAGGACCTCAAAAATGAAGGGAAAACCGAGAAAAGAGGAACGACAATAAGGTTCTGGCCGGACCATACTATTTTTCACGACATTAATGAAGACAACGAACGCGTCGAGATCAGTCTTGACTGGGATACTTTGTCAGGACGTTTTCGCGAAATGGCCTTTTTGAACAAAGGGTTGAAAATCTCATTTACTGATAAGCGTGAACAGGATACAGACACGGAGGTCTATCACTATGAAGATGGAATCGCCGGCTATGTCAAATATCTGAATGAGACCAGAAATCCTATTTACAAAGGCGCGCCGATTTACTTCGATCATACAGTCGATCGTTATCCGGATCAGGATAAAGACAAGCCTGAAGATCAAAGGGAGAAGGTCGTGATTGAATGCGCGCTTCAGTGGACCGATGTTTATGCTGAATCCATATATGGCTTCGTTAACAACATCACAACTCCAGATGGCGGCACGCATCTTTCAGGTATGAAAATGGCGCTGCGTGCGGCTATTAACGCCTATGCCAAGGATAGCGAAAACCTGAAAAACAACTTGAAAAGTTTGGGCTTGAAAGAAGGCGATGTCGACTTCAAGCAAGACGACGTGCTTGAAGGTGTGACCGCAATTGTTTCAGTCAAAGTCGCGGAGCCTCAATTTGAAGGACAGACCAAAGGAAAGCTTGGAAACAGAGAAGTGCAGGTATGCGTAAGCCAGGTAGTTAAAGCGGCAATGACCGAGTTTCTCGAGTCAAACCCGACTGCGGCCAAGGCAATTATTAACAAGATAAATCAGGCTAAACTTGCCCGTGAAGCGGCTTACAAAGCTAAAACACTTGTGCGGAGGCAGTCGGCGCTTGAAAATTCAAGCCTGCCTGGCAAGCTTGCAGATTGCACCGAAAGAGACGCTGCTAAAACTGAAATATACCTTGTAGAGGGTGATTCAGCCGGCGGCAGTGCCAAGCAGGGTCGCAATCGCAACTTTCAAGCAATCCTGCCTTTGCGTGGCAAGATTTTGAATGTTGAAAGAGTTCAGCCCGGACGAATTTACGAAAACGCTGAAGTGCAGGCAATGATCCAGGCGCTCGGGCTTTCGGTCAAAGAAAGCAATGATGATGATGAAGATTCAAAGCCATTAAAAAGCGCCGGACTCTTGAGACCGAACGCAACCAATCTGGATCTTTCAAAACTGAGATATCACAAAGTGATCATCATGACCGACGCTGACGTTGATGGAAGCCACATTCGAACCCTGCTCTTGACTTTCTTCTTCCGCTACGCAAGACCGCTTGTTGAAAATGGCTTTGTTTATATTGCTCAGCCTCCCCTGTATAAGGTTAGCAAGGGTAAAAAGGAAGAATATTGTTATAACGAGCATAAGCTGCAGGCAGTGCTTGCTCAGCTTGGTGAAAATGCAAACATCCAGAGATTCAAAGGTCTTGGAGAAATGATGCCGCAGCAACTCTGGGATACAACCATGAATCCTGAAACCAGAACCCTGAAACGAGTGAGTGTACAGGACGCATCCGAGGCGGAGCACATCTTCGACCTGCTTATGGGTGAAGCTGTGGGACCGCGCCGGGAATTCATAGAAAAGAATGCCGACAAAGTCGGTTTCCTGGACATTTAAAAGGGGTCGAAATGTCTGAGAAGCAAGCCGGCAAGCTGAAGGCTGTGGAGCTTTATAGCTTGCTGGATCGACTCAGAGAATATATAAAAAGCGACGACCTCGTTATCAAGACCCGCAGAACCCCGCCTGACAGTTGCGGCAATATAGTGCATCTTTGCGGCGAGGACTTTCTTGCCGGCTTTGCATCTTTTCTTGGCAAAATGGGCCTTGAGGCAAAAGAATTGCTAGCGGAGCTGAGTTTGATCATGGAGCTTTCAAACTTTGTTCGCAACGGCGGTAGCCGGGCAATTAAATACCGGCTTGAAACAGGCTGTTTCAGCTTTACGCCCAGTTATTTCGACCTGCTTGCCGCCGAGCTCATTTGTCATGACGATTCGCCAAATGATCCTGCAAATGCAAGTGTTCGCCGCCCACTCAAGTTGAACGATCCGAATCTTTTTTCACAGATCAAAGATATAAATCAAGAGGACGAAGCCAGGGTAGCTGCAGCTATTGTTGAAATTGATGATATATTGCTTGAGCTTTCAAGGCGCCTCGAAGACGAATCGGAAGCCGAGCTTGCACGGAATGCCGAGCCTCTAAAATCAAGTCCGGAAAATGGGAGCCAGAAATCTTGAGATGAATGTTCCGAACACCATTACTATTGTTCGTGTTTTTCTGGCTCTTGCCACGGTTTCATTGCTTTTCATTCCGCTTGCAGATGGGGAAAAGGACAATCTTTTGATTACGACAACTGTGCTTTCAGCTCTGGTTATCTGGGGTGACGGCCTAGACGGCTATTTTGCACGCAAATTGAATCAATGCACTAAGCTGGGTGCCGTGCTTGATATCGCAGGTGATCGTGTTGTGGAAATGATGTACTGGATCGTTTTTGCGGTACTGCACTGGATACCAGTTTGGGTGCCGCTTTTGTATTTACTGCGCGGAACTTTTGTGGATGCCATAAGAGCTCAGGCTTCGGAGCAGGGTTTTACTGCTTTTGGCGAAAAAACCATGATGCAATCCCCAATTGGAAAATTTCTTGTTTCTTCTAACTTCAGCCGTTTCACTTATGCAATTTGCAAGGCGCTTGCTTTTTGCCTGCTGATACTTGCGCAGGTCTCCAGCCTGAAAACGGGCTATTTACCGATCTGCGCAATGACTCTTGTTTATATTTCTGCAGCTTTCTGTGTTTTGCGAGGGCTTCCGGTGCTGGTGGAAGGACGCAAATTGATATCAGGCTAATTTACTGAGTTGGCTTTCTGTAGTTTGGATGGTACTCGGGTTTCAATACAGCTTGCTTGTTTTTTATCATCCATCGTTTCTGGAGATAGGCCGGAAGCACAACCGGCCAGAGCAAAACAGTGGCTATTGCAAGCCCTTTTGCCGATCCCTGAACAGTCCCCTCGTATTTGTTGATTTCGGTTTTTTCCGAATCTTTCGCTATCCAGTAAGCACTTCCAAAAAGGGTTATAGCAATAAGGAGCATTTGAATGATTCCCACTACTCCTTTGTCCACCTGCATCTGCTCGAAAAAGCCAACAATCAAGTAATTGGCTGCCATTAGCGCCGCTGTAATTGAAACACCGTAAACCCAGCCCATAAGATTGCTCCTTTTGATTGAGATGAATATTCCCGGCACGACCTGGCGCAAAACTCGAAACTAAAATCAGAATTCAGTTTCAAGATTTGCTGAACTTTAGAATCGTATCTGTTAGTCTTGCCGAACTCAATCCGTTCAGATCAAGAAGTATTGAGCGTGCGCCATGTTCCACAAATTTATCCGGAATGCCGACGCATACAATATCCGCCTGTTTCTGTCCGGGTGATTCAAGGCGCTTTCTTGCTGCATATTCAAGAACTGCTGAGCCGAATCCGCCGCTCAAGACTCCTTCTTCAACTGTGAGTATCTTGTTCCCGGGGCATTGAAGCAAGCTGTTCAAGAGTTCAGTATCAAGAGGCTTGGCACTTCTTGCATTAATAACTCGCGGATTTACGCCATTTTGCTTTAGCTCTGATACGCAACCCAAAGCCACCTCGACCATTGCACCATAGGCAAGAATGCAGGGACCATCGCCATCGTGCAATAGTTCCCATTTGTTTATTTCAATCAGCTCGAAGGGCAGGTCATCGCTTGCATCCACTGCTTTGTCTCGTGGAAATCTGATTGCGGCAGGTCCTTCTTTCCGGCTTAAAATCGTAAAGAGCATGTTCCTGAGTTCACGGCTGTCCTTCGGTGCATAAACCGACATGTTCGGAATTGCCCGCATGTAAGAGATGTCGAAAACACCCTGGTGGGTTTCGCCGTCTTCTACAAGCCCTGCTCTATCAATTCCGAAAATAACCGGCAGGTTCAGTATGCCCACATCATGGATTACCTGATCCATGGCACGCTGCAGAAAGGTCGAGTATATCGAAAGAACCGGCAGCAGCCCTGATTTAGCCATGCCGGCCGCCATTGTTGCCGCGTGCTGCTCGCAAATTGCGACATCAAAGAATCTCTCAGGATATGCTTTCCCGAACTTAACCAGCCCGCTTCCTTCAGCCGTTGCAGGCGTTATTGCCACCAGATTCTCGTGGCTTTCGGCAAGTTCAATCAAAGCTTCAGTAAATACATGCGAATAAGTCTTGGCTTTAGGCTTGGGACTTTCTACTGCTTCTTTAGGCTCGACTTTCTCAGGTGTAAATGCGCTGACGCCGTGATATTTAATTGCATCAGCTTCAGCTGGTGCATAGCCTTTTCCTTTCTGCGTGATTACATGCAATAGCTGCGGTCCGCTCAGGTCTTTTACTTTCTCAAGTGCGTCTATCACTGCTCCGACATTATGACCGTCTACCGGGCCGTAATAGTTGATGCCCAGCTTTTCAAAGACAATGCCCGGGGTCTCGATTCTGGCTTTTGCTTCTTTTTTGACGCTTGCAATCAGCTCCCAGACTGCCGGTTCGAGCCTTATTTCATCGAGTTCGTCTTCAATCTGGTCCAGTTTTTCTTTTATGTCCTTATAAAAGAACGTCTCTTTAATTCGTTTCATATATTGCGCAAAACCACCGAGGTTCTCGCTTATGGACATTTCATTGTCGTTGAGCACGATAATAACGTCTTTCTGAATGTGTCCCAGATGATTTAGAGCCTCAAGGGCCATTCCTCCGGTCAATCCGCCGTCACCGATTACCGCTACGATTTTGTGCTTTTCGTTTTTCTGGTCTCTGGCAATCGCCATTCCAAGTGCAAGCGAAATCGAAGTCGAGCTATGCCCGGCTAAAAATGAGTCGTGCTCGCTCTCTACCGGAGTCACAAAGCCTGCCAGACCCTTATATTGACGCAAAGTATTAAAGCGGTCTTTTCTGCCGGTAAGCATCTTATGTATGTATGCCTGATGCCCGACATCCCAGACCAGCTTGTCTTGAGGGCTATCAAATACACGATGTAAGGCAACGGTGATTTCAACTATGCCCAGGTTTGAAGAGAGATGACCACCGGTTTTTGACACTGAATCAATGAGATCCTGCCGGAGCTGAGCTGAAAGCTCCGTCAGCTCCTCTGTGGACATTTTTTTGAGGTCACGCGGACCCAGAATTGATTTGAAGATTTTGGGCAGCTTAAGCAGTGTAGACATTTCGAATTCGCTTTCTATACACCTGAGGGCTAATCATAGCAACCTATTTGTGCTCTTTTTCCTTATAAGAAATTGGCCTAGTGGAATGCTGCCATGCTTCGTAACTTGCTCTCTTATCAGAACTTAACGGCTGTTTTAGCAGATTCTGGAAAAAGCCGCTCTCTGGACTAAGCGGTGAAATTCTACTTAGAACAATGTAAGATTCGCTAAACTAATAGCATGATAATGATTTTGCGAATTTGTCACTTAATGAAAACATTCATTATGCAGCCGAGATCTTACCTGGTCTTAACAGTGGCTTTGCTGGCGCTCTTTATTTATTTGCCGGATTTGCCGGCTCATGGCAGTAATCCGGAACCGGTTCCGGGCTCGGCGCAAGAAAGCAATGCCGAAAGCCAAGAGGAAAAGCCGGATCAGCAAGACCCGAATTCAAGCAATCAGTCAGGCAATCTCTCTGAAAGTAAAGCTGGCGGTCATGCTGACAATCCCTCAAAAGATGAGGAAGCAAAGCATCTTTCAGAACATCAACAACTTGAATACTTGATTCCGAAACCAGGTCAACGCATTGTTATAGCGGGATTTGCCGATCAAAAGCCAGCTACGCTCATTGATGGAGCAGCAGTGCCGGATGACAAACCCGGTGCATACCACCGGGCTGAGATGAGACTGACCGGGTCAATGTGTTATGCCTGTTTGAAAGAGTTTCAAGATAAGCTAAAACTGGTGCTCGGCGTTGAAAGAACCAGGGTTGAAAAGTCGAATCAGGCAAGTATCCAGTCATTTTCTCCTGGATTGCAAAACTGGGCTGATGCTGTGATTTATTACGATGCAAACAAACTGGACTTTGTAGATCTGCGAGCTTTTATGAGGCGCAGCGGCTACTTTCCATACAAAGTGGTCGATAAAGAAACAGACTCGGTACCGCCAGAGGGCCAGAAAAAGATTTAGAGCGCTTTGATGGATCTTTTTGCCCGAAAACGGCATCGCGGAATCATAACTCAAGAGCCGGCAGAACTTAGACCGCCGGCTCGAGTTTCTGTTTCTGTTCAAAAGACCTGTAGACCTAGGCTTCCTGATGGAAGCTTATTTTATAACTGTGTCCTTTGTACACAACAATCACCTGTCTTCCTACCGCCAGGTATCTGGAAATACCAGGCACAGTCTTTATCAGCTCAAAGTATTCTTTGCTGCCGAATGTGACTTCCTGCAATTTTGGTGACTTAGCTTTGTCATAAGCCGAGTCTGTCCAGTAACCATCACGCATATAGAAGGTTTTGTCATGAGCAGTTTTGATGTTTGCTGATTCTTCTTTGGACTCAAGTGCAATGGAGTCTTTCATTGAATTCAATTTCTTGGATTTCATAACTGCTAGTTTGCCGCTATCGCCTTCGTTTACTCCGGCCGCCTGCTCCATAAATGAATCGCCGGCGCGGAAGTCTCTGACAACCGGTCTTTCGTTCATGATTTGCATTTGACGCGGGGCATGCGTAAAACCGCCGTGCAGTCCGCCGCTTATTCCCGAAGCTGATGGTGCTGCAGTAGCTCTGCCCATAAAAGCCTTTGCTCTTGAACTGCTGCCGGCAGCTCCGGCTCCGGCTCCGCCTCCCGGAGCCATGGCGCTGTTCCGCCAGGCTGAGCTTGTCGGCATCGCCATCGGCACCGGTGTCGGTGGCAACCTGCGCCCTTCACTGGGGTCTGTGACCAGGTAAGAAGTATAGTTTGAAATGATGCCGTATTTTTTCGAAAGTGCAACGATTTCGTCTATAACTTCGCGGTTTTCACCGTTGTCCTGAGCAACTTCGGTCAGGTGCCCGATTCGGCGCATGGCCCAGAGGCGAGGCAGGTAACTATGTGAGAGATCCTGCTCTTCGAATTTCATCGGGAAACTGTAGGCTTTGGCCACACCGTTTACGGTGCCCGTCATTTTGCAAGTGCCTGTGCCCTGACCTTTGTATCTGCCTAGAAGCAAAAGCTGGCAGCCGGCAAAAATGTCTTTGACATTGCGCGGATACATGTCTTTTACCTGCACTCCATCAAAACTAAGTTTTACATTTGAAAGCACCGGGCTTTTGATTTTGTCATAGAAGGCTGACATGGCATGTTCGAGGCTTTCTTCCGGTTCGACATATTGGGCTGTGCCGTGATTGTCTTCGGCAAGCCTGTTCAGTAGTTTGGTGTTCACGTCATAACCAACTCCAAAATCGAAAACACGGATGTCTTTTTTGGGGTCGATTGCTTTAAGCAAACCCGGCACTGTAGTTTCGCCGACGGTTGGTTCACCGTCAGTCATCAGCACCAGATATGATGGTCTTTCCTTTGTTTTGCCGAGCATGCTCTGGGCAAGCTTGAGCGCATCGCCGATATTGGTGCCGCCGGCAGCTTCCATATCGTCAATGAAGCTCATTGCCAGTTTCTTGTTTTCGGGTGTAGCTTGCAAAAGTAAGGGTTTGAATGCATCAACGTCAGTATTGAATTGAACTATTGAGAAACGGTCGCTTGCATTCAATGCATTCACGAGATACTTCAAGGCTTTCTTGTTTTCGACCATGCGTGGTCCGGTCATGGAGCCGGAAATGTCGGCGACAAACACGATGTCTTTGCTGACGATTTCTTTTGCCTGTACAGGCGGTGTCAGTGTGAATAAGAAGTAACCGTCTTCATTGGAAGTTTTATGTGTAAGCAGATTGGCGCTCATGTCTTTGTCTGAAACACTGTAATAAAGCATGAAGTCTTTGTCTGGCACAATATCTTTGCCTGCAAACGAAGCCAGGGCTTTGTGATTTCCGTCACGCTTGGATGAGATGATATGACTTGGAGACCAGATTGTTCGGAGCCCCTGTTTGCTTGCGAGCTTGACATTGATTTTGAGGTCTTCTACCGGGTCTGATTCCTGCTCAGTTTTGAGAGGGAAGTGATATTTAATCAGTCCATTTTCAGCTTTTAATACCTGGGTATATTCGAGTTCGACTTTTTTGCTTCCATGGGCGGGAATCGGGAAAATTCTAGCTCTTACTGTTTTGTAGTCTGCATATTCTAATAAGCCCGGATCGACCATCTGGCGCACAATCGCTTCGTATTGTTGCCTGGCTTCATTAGCCTCGAGAATCTTGCCTTCAACTGGTTTACCGTCTATATGCAGAGAAAATGAGCTGAAGGTCGTGTCTTCAGGCAGTGGGAACAAGTAAGTCCCTGCAAGGTTTCTGTCTGTGTCATTGAAAAAGGTCTGGGTGATATAAGTCTTTGCTACCTGGTCGTTTATTTCGACTCTTATATCTGCAGCCTGCAGTCTGAGACCGAAACTTACCTGTCCTTTTAATAGCTGCGGACCTGTGCCCGGTCTTTGCCCGGGCCGAACCACAATGCCGGGCCTTACCGGTCTTGTCATTCTCGGAATGCCTCCGGAAATCGGATCAATCACGATCATGCCTGCCGCATCGGCAAATGGAGCAAGCATAAAGCTTGCAGCCAGACTGAGTAAAATTGGAAGCCTCTTGCTTTTCATGATCTACCTCGCGAGGTTTTAGATGCTTTTCGGGGGTTCTTTCACAAGGCTATCTCCATTGGCGGTCAATGTCGCCCGGAAAAGCGATTTTATCTTTCTGGGGTTTCCCCCAGTTGAATATTCCCTGAATCGGCGGGGCGGAGATTAAAGGATAAGCATCCCTGGAAAACGGCAAACGCTGATTTCTATCTAGCTTGGAACATGAAGCCATCGAGTTGATATTGGGTATGAGCTAGCTTTTATCCGTCAAGGAAAAATTGAGCACCTTCTTCACTTATGAGCCCATCAGTACCTGCTTCGAATTTGACTTCCTCATAAATCAGCTCGAGCGCTAAGCTAAGAGGTCCACATGGCATTGACTCAAGTTCGATATTGCCTTCATGGACTTCAAACATCTTCCACAGTCCTTCATCGCTTTTCCGGTGAATCTCCACGCGTTTGATAAATTGATGAACAATAGCGTATTCTTTTAAGCTGTCAATTTTTCTGTAAGCGAAAAGTTTTTCTCGCCTGTCGATTGCTGCGCTGGAGCGTGACAACACCTCAATAATCAAAACAGGATCCAAGACCTGCATTGAATTTTGATTGAACTCTCCGCAAGAAACCACAAGGTCAGGATAGTAGAAACTATTTGTTGCTTCAACATGAACCTGAGCGTCTGAAAAATCGGCATGGCATGAGCTTCCTTTCAAGTGAGTACGCAGTGCCGAATAAATATTTCCCGTGATAAGTCTGTGCCGGCCGGTGGCTCCTGTCATGGCATAAACCTGGCCGTCCACGTATTCGTGTTTAACTGAGGCAGATTCTTCGCCGTGCAAATACTCCTCAACTGACAAATATGTCGGCTTTTTCGGAACCTGCATCAGGAACACCGTTCTTGATTGGAGTCATTGATATTATACATGATGCGCACAGGATTGGGCTGTCAGGGCGGAATCGGCTTCTTTCCCACTACTTTGCCGGTCGAGTTTCCCCTTTAGCTTCTTGCGGAACTGCTTTTGCTGCCGCTTGTTTCTCGGCTTTAAGTATCGGGCAACTATTTGGAGGAGCGCTCAGACGTTCTTTTTCAGCTCTTAGAACATTCAACTGAGCTCTTGCAAATGCTGCTTCTGTTGAAGCTGGAGCAAGCCGAATAACCTGTTCATAAGCACTGGCGGCATCAGTTGATCGATTCAGTTTTTCTAAACAGCATGCCTTGCGGTAGCAGCTCTGTGTGCATGAACTGGCTTTCGTGCTTATGGAAGCATCAAAGTACTTAGCTGCCTCCTGGTACTGTTGTTTATCCATAAGTTTCATGCCGTATTCGAAATACCTGTCTGCTGAAAATACAGGTTTTTGAATCAGAGAGAAAAACACAAGCAATAAAACAAGTGGGCAAAAAAATGAAACAGAAAGCTTTTTTCTCAGGTGCATCTATTTTCCTCTGGAAAGAATTGCAACTTATTAGTCGTGGACTGTCATTGTTCTTTTGCCCCGAGTTTTGGCCTGAACAGACATTTGAGCAAGATTAATTCATCTCTTTTCAGAAATCAGGGGTTGCGCAAGGGGTAAATAAAACTTGGTGAAGTGCAGCAAATGGGGCATTAGAAACTATGGTCTCTTACTCGATTTTCCTAGCAATTCTCTTGCCTCTTTTCCTGGGGCTTTTGTTTTTTAGTTTGCCAGCAGCCGGGCAGTCCCAAGAAACTGGAAATACCGGGGCCTCCCCGCTGAATGCTTATAAGAAGGCAATTGAAATGGCAAATGCTGCAAACAATTTTGCAAAACACTTGATTTAATTGATGTTAAACTGATTGTGTCTTGAATTTAGGGGCAGAGCTGATTGAAGCGCCTGGATAAAATATTCGAAGCTGCCCGCATTGAAGGTCGTCACAGCCTGCTTTTTACCAGGCTTTTTTTTGGCGTGCTCGTGGGTGCCATGATTGCCTTGCTTTACAGCGATTCACCGATACTGGAAAGCATGGAACTTGGCATGCTCAACTGGCGCTACAAAATTGCTGATGCGCTTTCCAAACAGAGCTGGTTTCCAAAACAGGTTAATGATGCAGCTTCCAATATAGTGATTGTAGCTTTCGACAACGATTCTCAGTTTGAGCTGGGCTGTGCTCGCTTTAACGACACACTAGCTCAGGCAAGACTTTCGGAGCTTGTTAGCAAAATCGAAGAAGCAAATCCTACAGTCGTTGTAATCGACCTTGACTTAAGAGGAGCTACTAATCAGGCTCTTGCTGATGTAATGAGTTACCACCGGAACGTGGTGCTTGCACTTTTCGGATCGCTTGAAGGCAGTTCTGACCTGCCTTCGGCAGAATTCATTCAACATGCTGCTACCGGTTATCGTGAGCTTGTAAAAGAACCCGGGGGCATGGTAGTGCGTTTGCCCGACCAGGTGCCTGATCGCAACCAGTTTGAATCGGCCAACTCAGAACAGGTGCCTTCCCTTACAAATGCCATACTTCTGACTCTGTTTGCAAACACTGGAGTTGACTACAACAGCCGCCTCAAGCCTGCTTTTCCAGATCAGTACAGCTATATAAACTATCACCGGGTCGACTATCAGACTGTTTCTATGTGGAAGGTTCTCGAGCCTGACTTTGACCCGTCTATTTTTAAAGACAAACTTGTTTTGATTGGCTCAACGCTTACTACAAGAACTAAAGATCCGCAGCAGCCACGCTCGCCTTTTAGAAAGCATTCGTCTGAAGTTGAAATCGAAGCTGATGCCCTTGCGACCGTAATGAACGACGATCTGATCTGGAGCTTTCCGCATAACTATGCCAAACAGTTTCTTTTGATAGTAGGTGCTTTAATAGGCGGTCTTGCTTCGATTTTACCGATGGGAAGAAGGGCAACTGCAACACTGCTTTCAGGTTTTATGCTTGTTGTGCTTGCTCAGTTTTCCTTTCAATACTGGCACGTGCTACTGCCGGTAGTGGCACCTATGGTGATTATCATAACCGGATTTCTGCTTGGTACTGTGATTTTTCTTGATACCGGCTTGAGACAAAGGAATCGGGAACTTGCAGCTGCCCGCGAGATGATGCAGGTGCGTGCCGAAGAAGAACGCAAGCGCATTGCCGAGGATCTGCATGACGAAACTCTGCCGGCACTCTCCTCGATTGCCCGAATGGTGGACGATATGACTTCCGAATACGGAGAAAGCCAGGCTCCCAGGCGCATGAGAAACAAGCTCGATGACACGATTCAGGAAATGAGACGGGTAATTAATGATCTGCACCCGTCGGTTCTGGAAACGATGGGTTTTGTTCCGGCACTGGAAAATCTAGTGCATATCCTAGAGCGCGAGTTCAGAATATCGTGTAAGTTCAGTTCAGACCCCAATATCAAAGAGGATGATGTGCCCAATTTTGCTAAGTTACAGGTTTATCGGATCGTGCAGGAAGTCTTAAATAATGTGAGAAAGCATTCAGCTGCCAGCCAAACCGATGTGACAGTGAAAAAAGAGGGCGAGTTTTTAAGAATAATAGTTGTTGACAACGGGAAAGGGATCGATCCAAAAGCCATCCGACCTGACTCGCACGGTTTACTGAATATAAGGCACAGGGCTCAACTGATTGGAGCCAGAGTGGACTGGACAAAGCCAGCAAATTATAGAAAAGGAACCGAATTTGTGTTAATCATGCATACCGGTAACCGTGAACGAGAAAGTGAATTACAGATACAGAAAGGACTGGAAAGAAAGTTATGACGATTCTGATTGCAGATGACGAAGAACGCGACCGCAGCTGGCTTAAAGACCTGCTTGTAAAGAATGTACCCGATGAAGGACCGATTCATGAGGCTTCGGACGGTCAGGCTGCAGTTGATATGGCACAGAAACTAAAGCCCAAGCTCGTTTGTCTTGATATAAAGATGCCCCAACTTTCAGGAATCAAGGCCGCCGAGCAGATTCTTTTAGATCTTCCAAACACCGGTGTAATTATTCTTTCGAATTTTTCCGACGAAGTTTATGTGAGACAGCTCTGGAAAGTTGTACCCGGAGACAGTGTTTTTGGCTATGTTTTGAAAAGCGCCTCTAATGAACAGGTGGTTGAAGCAGTAAAAGCTATTCTTTCGGGCGACTGCTGGATTCATCCTGGTATTTCCAGAGTAATTCAAAGAACGCAGAACCGTGCTACCAGCTTAACGGCAGCCGAGTTTGAGGCTCTTGCCTGTATAGCTCTCGGGCTCACAGACTCCTCGATAGCCAGGCGCCTGTATCTTACTGAAAAAGCTGTTCAATCAAGGCTGAAATCGCTTTATTCGAAGCTGGCAATACCGGGCAGGGGCGAACAGCAGGACACTGAGTACAATCAACGTTGCCGTGCTGTATATCTTTCATATCGCCGGGGACTAATTAACCAATCAGAGCTTGATGATTGGGAGCAAAGGTTGTTTGATGGAAAGACAGGGAGTGAAAAGCAGCAATGAAGCTTTCCAGGCAAAAAAAGAAGGTGAGGAATGATTTTGGCATCCAGGCAGGATGGCAGACCTGTTTTCTTCTTTCAGCTTCATGCACTCTCAGCCTCCTTCAGCTTGTTTTCAGTGCCGGTCATGCCCAGAGCATCGACAGTGCCAGGCAGGGCATGGACTTTCATAACAAAAGCGACAGTTCATACATGAGTAACGCCCAGTACAGAAGCAAGGTGAGCAAATTTGCCCGTCTTTCAGATAAACCCCGGCCCGATTCCGGGGTGCAGCTACTTGAAACTATCTTCAGCCGGGTTATGAATATTCCTCAGGTAGCTCTTACTAAAACAACCGGTTCTCAAATACTGGCTCAGAATCTAAAACAAAATTTCCAGCAGTCTAATTCCGGCCAGGGAGTTGATTACAAACTGGCAATCAGACCTAAGGAGCCAGGCAAGGTTTTTGCCGCACCAAGCCCTTCGCCCTTGCAGATGCCGCAAGCCGGCTTAGGCAGTATCGCTTCAGGAGGAATGCTGGCACTCAGACAGCAGGGCAGGTATGCACCTGGCGCGCCTGCTTCATTCGGTGACGAGGGCGACGCGCTTATTGCACAGGCGCCAGCAAGCGCTGCTCCGGAAAACTGGAGGGGAGGAGCGCTTTCAAGAACAGCGCTTAAGAACGAAATGGCTGAAGCCCAGGACAAACCAGGGGTCTGGGACCGGGACGGCAATTCACTTTTTTCCAGTTCAAACAATAGTGCTGCTCTGAGAGGCAGGGGGTTCACAACTCAAAATGCTGATGCGGAAGGCGCTCCGCCTCTTTCAAATTACGATTCCGTCTCGGCTTTTGTGCCGCCTGCAAGTAGCGAAAAGAAAGTTTCTGACCTGAGCACTGCTGTGAACAAGCTTTTCAAAATAAGCAAAAACCTTGAAGAAGCCCAGTCACTTGGTGAAAAACTTGAAAAAGAACAGGCGGGAGCAGATAACAAAGACCCTAAAGTATCTGCCAAAAGCAGGCAAAACTCAGGACTTATGATAGCGGATGCTCCCCAGAGAGCACAGCAGCAGTGGTACAACGCTCCCAGAGAACTGCAGATTGTTGACGAAAGACCGGTAGTCAGAGATTTTCGCGAATCGCCTCAGCCTGCTCAGAACTATGGATTGCAAGGCGGCAGCTCAAGCAGCAGCTCGCTTCCCAAAGCAAATAGCACTGGTATTCATGGCAGCTTAATGAAAAGAACGAAAGATGATGCCGGCTCAAGCTCTAGTTCAAGAAGGGCTGATGGGCTTAAAAACAAGATTGCGCTCTTGCCTCCCCACGTAATTACAGGCATTCCATTGGGCAACGTAACACTGGGCAAGTCTGAAGCTCAGGTTCTGGGCTCAATTGGCAGGATAGGCAAAGTTAAGCAGCAAAACATAAGAAACTGGACAGTATATACCTGGTCAAAGAAAGACAGCAGTGCTGAGGCTTTGCAACTTTTTTTCAGGCACGGGCTGCTTGACGGGATTCGAATATTCGATTCGAGCCTGATGGCTTCTGATTTCGGTGTTTACCCGGGCGACAAACTTGAAAAAGTCAAAGAAAAGTTTGGTGAACCGTCCTTTTTGCTGGCTGAACCTGGCAATTCCCAGGCGGGCAAGAATTATATATATCCGATCAGCCAGGTTGGTTTTCAACTGGCACGAAAAGACAGCGAGTCTGCTCCGCTGGTAGTCAGCGTGTTGATTTTCTCAGTCAAATAAGAAATCAAAAAAAATTCACTCCGTGTGCTTGCAATGCCTTCAAGTAGGATAATCTGTTCTGTGGTTTAAAAACAAAGTTATTATCTCTTGCAGTAAGCAGGGAGGAAGCGTGGGCGAATCCCCTTTCAAGCGTCACGAACCGCTTTATCTTAAATACCGACCTCAGTCTCTTTCTGAGCTGGTTGGACAGGAAGGCGTTAAGCGAACATTGCTCAATGCAATTGATCATAATCGGCTTACCCATGCTTACCTGTTTACCGGTCCACGAGGCACAGGCAAAACCTCTACGGCCAGAATTCTTGCGAAATCGCTCAATTGCAAAAAGGAAGGACGCCCAACTGCTGAGCCCTGCCAGACCTGTTCCTGCTGTGTTGAGATTACCAGAGGTAGCTCACCGGCAGTTTTCGAAATTGACGCAGCATCAAATAACAGTGTTGACGACGCCAGAGTCCTGATTGAAAGAGCACCGCTGAAAGCCGTTGGCGGAGACTTCAAAGTCTATATCATTGACGAATGTCACATGCTTACCAAGGAAGCATTCAATGCATTGCTGAAAACAATTGAGCAACCTCCGGAAGGTGTGGTTTTCATACTTGCCACCACTGAAGAACATAAAGTGCTGCCGACTATCGTTAGCCGCTGTCAGCGTTTGATGTTCAAGCTGATAAATCAGAACGACTTATGCAATCACCTGACACGTGTTGCTTCTCAGGAAGAAATAGAAATTGAAACGGAAGCAATTCAGCTTATTGCAAGAAGATCCGGTGGCGGTTTAAGGGATGCGCTCAGTAATCTCGATCAGGCCAGCTTGCTTTCATCTCCGGGAAACAAAGCAAGTGTTTCTGATTTGCTGCGACTTCTGGGCGCCTTGCATGAAGATGTACTTCTGAGCATAAGCAAGCAGATTGCCGCTCGTGATGGGCAGGCAGTAATTGATTCCGTCAATCAATTGCTTGCTGAGGGTAGAGAGCCGCAGGTGGTGCTTCAGGAACTTTCAATGCATTTTCTAAGCTTGATGAAAGCCTCATATTTGAAAGACCCGGACAGCCTTGCTTCTGTTGTGCTTGGCTCGGAGTCATATATCGAGGAACTTGCAGCTCAGGCGTCTTTGTTTGAGCGAAGTGAACTCAGCCAGATTGTCGAAATGCTTGATCGCCTGGAACAGACTACAAGAAGAAGCAGTCAACCAGCCATGCATCTTGAAATTGGCTTGCTTTCAATCTGTCACAGGCATGACATTTATCTTTTGAAAGATTTGCTTTCCAGGATAGAACAGCTTGAAGAAAGGCTGGCCGGCGGTCTTGATCTGCCGACGGCTTCAAGCCATCAATCACGTCCCTCTTTTCAGCAAAGCCATGCGCAGTCAATTGCGGTTCCTTCACAGAAAGTTGCTCCAAGACCGGTATTGCCTCAGCTTGAAAGTCCCAGACCTCAAGAAGAAAAAACGCCGGAACAGAGAATTCCTGAAGAAAGAAGCTCTCAGCTTGACAGTGCTGGAGAAGCGCACGATCTAAATAGTCCGGCAAAACATGATATTAAAGAGACAGCAAGCGCAGAAGCAGCCGCAAACGGTGGTGCCGACCTAAGTGAGCTGAGTAATGATATTGAATATCTCTGGCAGCAAGTTCTTGATGAATTGCAGCGGCGACATTTGCCTACTTTCAGCCTCGCTTCTACTCACGCATTTCCTGTTGCAGTGTCATCGTCTGAATTTACAATCGGTGTCATGAAAGAAAATTTCCAGAAAATGCTTGAAAGCAAGGTAGACCATATTCGAACTGCATTCAAGGCTGTCAGCTCACTTGATTTGAATATCAAAATCCGTGTTTCTGAAAATACGCCCCCGGCCAAAAAAGCAGTAGCCAACCGAACTACAATGAGTTCAAGCCGAGATTCTGAGGAAGAAGTGTCGCCGCAAAGCCCTCGCCATGAAAGGTCCGAACTTCCGCAAGAAGAAAAACGCCCGGATTCTCAGGAGCAAAGGGCAAATGACGAGGTTGATTCAACTATGGTCAAAGAAGCCTACAAGCTTTTTGAAGGTCCTGGTTCACGCAGGTTGACTTAGAGTAAGGAAATGACGGCCAGAGTTCGTTTGAAAGTTCTTGGAAGGGTGCAGGGGGTCTTTTATCGCCAGAGTACGGCTGATCAGGCCAGATTGCTTGGTTTAAGAGGCTGGGTTGCAAATGAGCCGGATGGATCAGTGCAAATTGACGCACAGGGGGCAATTGAAAAGCTCGAGAGTCTTATAATCTGGTGTCGTAAAGGTCCACCATCGGCAAAAGTTGAAAACCTCGAAATCGAGTGGCTGCAGGAGCTGGACCAGGAATTTCAGGGATTCAGCATATTGCGTTGATAATTTAAGATGAATTTCAGCCTGAATTCTTTGGACTTTATTAGTTGATCGTGGCAGTGGGTATATCCTGGAAAAGGGCGGCAAAAGGCAGGGAGACTGGCAGCATAGATGGCTGAAGAAGTCCTTACGTCGGAAGATGTAAATATGGATGTGGTTGTGGCGGCGCTTGAGTCATTGCAGGCAAAAGGGGCCGATTTGAACCCGTTTTCGCTTGCAGAAGAGCTTGGTGTTGACTACAAAATCGTGATTTGCAGTTCTGAAATCATGGAAATGTTGTCTTTTGCCCGCGGGGACGTTAACGGTGTTGTGGCTGCAGAATACGATAAGCTGTTGAGGCGCATTTCTGAGCTCGAAAAAGAAATGGAAACCCTGCAAAAGGAAAGCAAAAGCAAAAACAAAAACAAAAAGAATGCCGAAAGTTCAGGGGCGTCTGAGCAGCAGAACGCTGAATTGAATCAGCAACTCGAGGAACTACGAGCTACTAACCAGAAATTGCTCGAGCAGGTAAAAGCACTCGAGTCCGCAAATCAGATGCTGGCATTGAGCATGAGTGAGCTGAGTTCAGCAGGTCAGACTGCTGTATCGGCGGAGTCCTGGCAGCAGGGCTTTGATGCTGCCAGGCAAGAAATGGAAGCTGGAATTGCAGAAGCGCAGCAAGAAATCTGGCAGAGTGGTTATGATGCCGGCAGGGCTGAAGCACTGGCATCCGAAACAACTGTGCTGGAAGGTTACGTTGCTGCAGAAGAAGACCATGACTATTCTGAGTCAGAAGAAGAGCTTGAGGAAGAACTTGAGGAAGAACTTGAGGAACTAGCTGAAGCGGAGTCATACGACGAAGACGAGTCTGAAGCCGAGTCAGAAGAAGCGTCAGCGGAAAAACTCGAAGGACTGGCTGAAGCGGAGTCATACGAAGCCGAATCTGAAGCCGAGTCAGAAGTAGAGTCAGGGGAAGAGTCAGAGGAAGAACTCGAAGAACTGGCTGAAGCGGAGTCATACGAAGCCGAATCTGAAGCCGAGTCAGAAGTAGAG
>CAZTQO010000017.1:67836-123100 GCA_964615655.1 uncultured Candidatus Obscuribacterales bacterium
TCAGGGGAAGAGTCAGAAGGGGAACTCGAAGAACTGGCTGAAGCGGCGTCATACGACGAAGACGAGTCTGAAGCCGAATCTGAAGCCGAGACAGAAGAAGAATCTGAAGCCGAGTCAGAGGAAGCACTCGAGGAAGAGCTTGAAGAAGCCGACGAACTTGAGGCATACGTGGCTGCCGAGCAATTCGAAGCTGATGATTATGCGGATCAGCATGCAGATCAGGTGCAGTTTGAGCAGGATGCATTGTATGAAACACAACCGTTTGAAGCTGCGCCCCAAGGCTCGAAAGGCTGGACCAGAGAAGACACGATGGCAATCACTCAGGGGTACAAAATTCCTCCGAATGAAAAGCCGTATGCTGCTGAATACGAATCTGAAGGAGAAGCTTTTGATCTTGGATCCGAAGCGGCAATACAGGATCACAATGCCTCTGCTTTTGAGTATGACCCGAACGAAGTAGTATATGATCCGAACCTAGTTGCATATGATCAGGACCCGAACGCTTTTGAGTATGATCCTAACGCAGTTGCATATGATCAGGACCCGAACGCTTTTGAGTATGATCCTAACACAGTTACATACGATCCGGATCCTAACGCAGTCGCATACGATTCAAACGCAGTTGCGTATGATCCTAACGCAGTCGCATATGATCCGAACGCAGTTGCGTATGATTCGAACGCAGTTGCGTATGATCCTAACGCAGTCGCATATGATTCAAACGCAGTTGCATATGATTCGAACGCAGTTGCGTATGATCCTAACGCAGTCGCATATGATCCGAACGCAGTTGCATATGATTCGAACGCAGTTGCGTATGATCCGAACGCAGTCGCATATGATCCGAACGCAGTCGCATATGATCCGAACGCAGTTGCGTATGATCCGAATGCAGTCGCATATGATCCGAACGCAGTCGCATATGATCCTAACGCAGTCGCATATGATCCTAACGCAGTCGCATATGATCCTAACGCAATCGCATATGATCCTAACGCAGTCGCGTATGATCCTAACGCAGTCGCATATGATCCTAACGCAGTCGCGTATGATCCTAACGCAGTCGCGTATGATCCTAATGCAGTTGCGTATGATCCGAATGCAGTTGCATATGATCCTGCATCCTATGATGGAGGAATTACTGCCTACGACGCCTATGCTTCTCAACAATCAGACTCGGCTCCTCCCGAATTTGATTCAACCCAGTCTGTTGATGAGGGGGGATTTGCAGGAGCTTTTGGAGACCCCGATGTAGCAGTAGATGATATCGAAGTTGTTGAAGCTGACGAAGATCTAGAGGGGCGTGCAAAAAAAAACGGAGCCGAAAAAACAAAACCGGCATTTGATCCAAATGAACTTAGAGATCTCGTGCAACATCGAATCAATAAACAAGAGGAAACTGTTCAGCACGAAGGAGAAGGGCAGGTTCCTAAAACTCCTCTCAACAAATTTGTGGGAGGCAAACACAGCCCAAACACACAAGAACATAGTGTAATGCCGCGGGTGGTTTCGCCCGAGATCAGGAAGGCTTGTAAATTGTTGGGATTGCGCCCGGAGGATTTGAGTAAAGCAGTAGTGCTGGAAGCGTGGAAACGAGAAATGGCCAAGCCAGGTGTCCATCCGGATACGGGTGGTGATACAGAAATGGCTATGTATCTTAATAATGCTAAAGATACTCTTGTTAGATATCTGGAGGCACAGGCCCCCAAGCTGGGCAAAGTGTTTGGGTCCAAGGCCGGCGACCAGGGCAAGGATAATAAGGGCAACAAAGGAGCAGGCTAAGCTATCCGGGGCATGCTACCATTTTGTCGGGGGTAGCCCATGATTAAGCCTGTTATTGTAATTGTTGGACGGCCAAACGTTGGCAAATCGACATTCTTCAATCGCTGTGTTGGCGGTCGGGAAGCGATTGTTTACGACAGTCCCGGTGTTACCAGAGACCGCATCTACCGAGAATGCGACTGGTCCGGGCATGAATTTTTGCTGGTAGACACCGGAGGGATTTTGCCCGACGCCAGCGAGGAGATTTCAAGGCAGGTAAAAGAGCAGGTTAAAAGCGCTGTTGAAGAGGCTGATCTTGTTGTCTTCATGGTTGACGGCAAGAGCGGTGTGACCGGTGCCGATCAGGATGTAGCCAACATGCTAAGAAGAAGCAAAAAACCGGTTTTGCTTGCTGTTAATAAAGTTGACAGCCCGAAAGAAGAGTCAAACTTGCTGGAGTTTTACAGCCTCGGTCTTGGAGACCCGCTTTCGCTTTCGGCGCTCAGAGGAACAGGCGGTGTTGGAGACCTGCTTGATAAGGTGCTCGAATGCCTGCCTGAAGAGTTGAGGGCAGGCTCGAGAAAAAATGGCACAGAAGAAGATCTTGAGGAAGAAGCGGAGAGAAAAGACTTTGCCCTTGCAATTGTTGGCAGGCCTAACGTAGGCAAGTCTTCGATTGTGAATGCTATAACAGGTAAAAATCGAGCTATAGTCACAGATATTCCTGGTACTACCCGTGATGCGATTGACAGTGTTTTCAATTACAATGAGAGGCAAATTACTCTCATCGATACAGCTGGAATCAGGCGCAAATCAAAGGTTGATTATGGCGTGGAAGCATTTTCAGTTGTGCGTGCGCTCAAGGCAATCGAAAGAGCTGATGTTGTAGTTCTGGTCCTTGATGCAAACCAGGAAATAGCGGATCAAGACCAAAAAATTGCACAGAAAATCCTGGATGCGGGCAAGGCTTGTGTTGTTGTATTCAATAAATGGGATCTTGTTTCGAACAAATCGAGCAAACTGATGAATGAATACAAGGCCAAGATTCAGATGGATTTGCCGCATTTGAAGTTTGCGGAGGCTGTTTTCACCTCAGCGATGAGCGGCCAGCGAGTCGAGAAAATTCTTGACGCTGCCTTACGCGCATTTGAACAGACCCAGAGAAGAGTGAGCACCGCGACCGTAAACCAGGTGATTCAAGACGCTCAGATGCTGACACCGCCTCCGGCAGGCAAGCGCGGCAGACGGCTGAGAATCTATTATGCCACCCAGGTTTCGATTTCACCTCCGTCTTTTGTTTTGAAAGTCAACGATGATAAGTTGATTTCTTCAGGATATATGACTTATCTGGAACGAAAACTGAGAGAGTCTTTCGGATTTCAGGGAAGCCCATTAAGACTCTTTTTGAGACCGAAAGACCGGGAGAGATAGATGCTTGCTGCCTTTTTGATTTGCATAATTGCTTATGTGATGGGGTCAATTCCGACAGGATACTGGATTTGCAAACTTATCAAAGGTGTAGACCTGAGAACTGTGGGCAGCAAGTCTACCGGGGCCACAAACGTGCTTCGCACTTGCGGCAAAGGCCCGGCATTATTCGTTTTTTGCTTTGATATATTCAAGGGTGCTTTTCCGGTGCTTCTTGCAATTGCAGCATCTGACCCGCTTGGTAAGCAGCTGATGCCTTTGCCCGATTTCTTAAGTCTAAATGCTGATCCCTCAATGCAGGCACCGCAAATCAAGTCATACTTCGTCGATCTTTATGTTTTGCCTGGAATTGCAGGCATTCTTGCAATGATTGGTCACAGCAAATCTGTTTTTCTTGGTTTTTCGGGTGGAAAGAGCGCCGCGACGGGGTTGGGAACTCTTGCGTCCATGAATCCCTGGGCTGCTCTTTCGATGCTGGGAGTTTTTGCAAGTACCATATATATAGGAAGATATGTATCTGTAGGATCGATGGCCGCTGCGTTTTCTGGACCTTTTTTCATGCATTTCTTCACACATGGGCAAAGACCCAGTTTTGTCGTATACAACATAATCGGGAGTCTTTACGTGATTATTCGACACAAGGCAAATATAGAAAGACTGATCAAGGGTACTGAGCCTAAAATCGGACAAAAAGTCGAGCAAAATGATTTGAAACAAGATGCGGAAAAGCCTGAAGGCACTGAGTCTGATCTGAGACTCAAGGAAGCAGGAAAGAAAGATGCCGAAACGGAAGGAAGGAGTCAAAACCTCGGTGTCTTGATTCTATTTCTGGCGATAAGCCTCCTGCAACCGGATGCTCTGGGGGCAAACACAAATGCTGCCGCGGCCAAAAAGAAAACCGCCGCGGCTTCGGCGCTGCCAAAAAACCAGAAGAAAACCCAGACAAGTTTTCAATTTGCGCCGCCAGCGCCGGTTACCGCTGAAGAAGCCACTAATATAAAAGTCTATAAAGACAGCAGCAAAGCAGTAGTTAACGTAACTGCGTTGAACATGACTCCTGAAGCAATTATGTATGGTTTTGCTCCTCCTGCTTCCGACACGGGCTCTGGTTCGATAATTTCAGAAGACGGGTATGTCTTGACCAATAATCATGTGGTGAATGGAGCAAACATGGTGAGGGTCACTCTGTTTGACGGCACACCGTTTCCAGCCAAACTTGTGGGGATAGATCCTGATAATGATCTGGCGGTGCTCAAAATAGATCCGGGTGCAAGAAAACTCACAACAATCAAGTTCGGTGATTCATCCAGGCTTGAAGTCGGACGCAAGGTTTATGCAATCGGCAATCCGTTTGGCCTTGATCTGACAATGACTTCGGGCATTATCTCAAGTGTGGGTCGCACGATGCGCACTGAAAATCACCGGATCATAAAAGGGGTGCTGCAAACTGATGCTTCAATTAATCCGGGTAATTCCGGCGGACCATTGCTCGATACCCAGGGCAGCATGATAGGGGTTACAACTGCAATTCTCAGCAAGGTTCAGCAAAGTGCCGGCATTGGATTTGCAATTCCGATCAATATAGTCAAGAGAATTGTGCCGCAGCTTATTGCTCATGGTGCCGTGTTGAGACCAAATCTTGGCATCTCGAAAGTCAGGCTCATGGAATCCGGTTTGATGGTTGTGGCGATTGAACCGGCAGGACCCGCTAGTGAGGCTGGAATCAAAGGCCCGACTGTAAGACGCGGACACGCAGGTGCATTCGATTTTGTACAGGTTGACAATTCGACTGCTGACATAATAGTAGGTGTTGACAGCCAACGTGTTGCGTCAGTTGACGATTTGCTCAGCTATATTGAGACCAAAAAGCCGGGTCAAGTGGTTACACTGAATGTTTTGAGGCAGGGGCAAGTGGTGAAACTTCCAGTAAAATTAGCTGAGAGTAAAGCTCAACCCTGAAATTTCGCAATCTGTTGGTTCAACTGCATGGGAGAAAACATTGGCCAGAATTCTAGTCATTGATGACGATCAGGCAATTGCTGAGCTGATTAAGGTAAATCTTGATTTGCTCGGGCACCAGGTAAGTACAGCTAATGATGGGATGAAGGGTCTGGCGCTTGCGCAGCAAAACAGACCGGATCTGATCGTGCTGGATGTCATGATGCCGGATCTAGATGGGTTTACGGTCTGCCAGCGCCTCAGGCAAAACACTTCCACAGCCGGAATACCGGTGCTGATGCTCACAGCACTGGGTATGACCAAAGACAAGGTTAAGGGCTTTGATTCCGGCGCAGATGATTATTTGACCAAGCCTTTTGAAATACCGGAGTTGCAGGTGCGCGTGCGGGCCTTGCTTCGAAGAGCTGGCTCAGTTCCTCAGTCTGCTTCGCTTCCTGAAATTCTAACTGCCGGTGAAATCACTCTGGTTCCTGAAAATTTGCAAGCCAAAGTGAAAGAGCGTGTGGTCAAACTGACTCCGACTGAATTTGAAATTTTGCACTGCTTGATGCAGCATCACGGCCAGACCGTTTCCACAGGCAAGCTATTAGAGGAGGTCTGGGGTTATTCTCCAGATGACGATGTCGATACGATTCGTGTGCATATTCGCCATCTGAGAACTCGACTTGAGTCTGGAGATAGAAAGTATATACGCACTGTATATGGTGGCGGCTACCAACTGGTTCCGGAAGGTTTCACAAAACAACCCGGCGATCAAAATTGAACTGATATTAAGTCATGATTTGCCTGCAAAACCGGCGAAATGCTGGGTCTGTGAGTCTATAACGGATACTGAGAATTTATTCAGCTCAGTGGTTTAAGTAGATTTCAGTCTATGTTTAATGTCAGTAATAGATGTCAAATACGGGTAGAGTTCTTTCTTCTAATTAATCAATCTGCTTCTTCTGGAGCCTGCTCTTGAGAACGGGAAAGCTGGGACAAATGCCGCCGGTGCATCCTTTTAGCGAAGCGGAAATCTTTCGGAAATCTTTCTTAGATTAAGGGAACTCTTTATTTAGAGGCATACTTGAAAACCGCCCTGTACCATGATTCTGTCGTCTGATGGCAACTTAGTTTGTGGCGTCTAATGACAGTTTCGGGGATTTACTCCATCATACTGTCAACGTGATTCTAAGAAGAAGGGAGAGCTTGTTTTGCTTTTCAATAGTCTCCAATATCTGGTCTTCTTGCCAACAGTATTCTTACTGTTCTGGCTCGTGCCGCACCGGCTGCGGGTGCCACTGCTGCTAGTGGCAAGCTACGTGTTCTACATGTCCTGGCGGCCTATATACGGGCTTCTGATATTTGGGCTTACTCTTGCGAATTTCTTGCTTGTGCCATTAGTGGCTAAGGCAACGGAAGAAAAAAGCAAAAAGCTCTGGCTGGCTTTAGTAGTAGCAGTCAATCTGATTACATTAGGCATTTTCAAATATGCTTATTTCGGTATGGACTGTGTAAAGTCAGGTCTGAATCTTTTCCATATCAACTGGAATGAACCCCATCTACATATAATTCTGCCTCTTGGTATTTCTTTCTTCGTTTTTGAGTTTATTCATTACGCAGTTGAAGTTTATCGAGGCAAGCCCCTCGTCAAGAAATTCATGGATTTCGCCCTCTTCGCTTCTTTCTTTCCGACCCAGATTGCCGGGCCTATCAAGCGTTATCAGGATTTCATTCCCCAGCTCGATATTCCGGCCAAGTTCAAATGGGAATATGTGGATGAAGGCATGCAGTTGATCTTGATGGGTCTTTGCAAAAAGGTTTTGCTTGCAGACAACCTGGCCCTGGTTGTTCAGGCCGGATTCTCGCATCCGGAGAATTTCAGCAGCCTGGATATGTGGCTCATAACTTATGCATTTGCATTCCAGATCTTCTTCGATTTTGCCGGTTATACCGATATTGCTCGCGGTTCGGCGCTGCTTTTTGGGTACAAAGTGCCGATTAACTTCAATCTGCCGTATCTGGCAGCCAATGCTGCTGATTTCTGGCACCGCTGGCACATCAGTCTTTCAACCTGGTTGAGAGATTATCTATATATTCCTCTGGGTGGTTCAAGAGGAACGCTTCCCGTCATTTACCGCAACCTATTCATAACCATGGCGCTTGGCGGTCTCTGGCATGGTGCTGCCAATCACTTCTTGTTATGGGGTGTTTATCAGGGTGTGCTTTTGATCGGACATCGTGAATTTGTAAGGCTGATGGACGCTCTCGGTCTTCATGCAAAACTGGTCAAATCCGGTATTTATCACGTATTTTCTGTGATAGTTACTTTCCATTTTGTTTGTATTGGCTGGGTCTTGTTCCGGGCTGAAACTGAACAGATTGCCTGGCAGATAATTCAGAAACTTGCTGAAGCACCGGTGGCACTTGCAAGCTTCAGCATGTCCCAGCTGACCATCCTACAGATAAGAGATCCGCTTATTTTCCCGGCTGTTCTCCTGATTGTTCCGGCTTTGATGATTGCGCATCTTGTGGTCAACTGGTTGAACGACAAAAAGTTCTACTTGAGCCCGCCCTGGCCGGTACAGGTAGTCTGCATGGTAGCAATGCTGTGCGTATTGACTATATTCAGCCCGGACACTTCGCCCAAGTTCATTTATTTCCAGTTCTAAGACCTCGGTCTTAAAAGTGGCATCATCGAGAACGGGAGCTATGAAGGGATTATTTAAAACAAGAATTCTTGCAGCTCTACTGCTATTTTCAGTGGCAGGAGCCTTTTCTGCCGCTTTTGAGTTTGGGAAACAAAGACCCGAAAACTTCCCTTTTATGAGCTGGACCGGCTGGACTATCAACGATTTTCTCAAGCAAGAAAAATGCCCGGAGCTGGTTTTTCTTGGCTCGTCGCTGGTGCTGGTGCCGCTTGATGGCGTCGATGCCGATTATTTGAACCGGCGCGTGGATGGAAGCCAGCACCATCACTCGGCCTTTTTCGAGAAGAAGCTGAGTGAGAAAACCGGTATCAATTTTAAATCTTTCAATTTTGCGCTACCAGGAGAAATGCCTTCTGATGCGTATTTGATAGTGAACAATCTGTTCAAAGGCAATAAGACCCCGAATCTGATTGTATACGGTGTCGGACCCCGGGACTTTCTGGATAACATGCTGCCGAGCCCGTCTGCAACTGATCCATACAGGTATGTATCCAGATTCGATGACCAGTCTAAGACCGCTGATCTTGCTATGCCGGAGCTTTTCGACCGGCTTAATTTCGAGTTAGGCAAGCTGAGTTATTTTTACGGTGCTCGTGAAGATTTAAGCGCCGTGGCGCTTAGAACCTTGGATAGTTTTATCAATTCAGCCTTACCTTTGCCGGCTCAGACCAGTGCATTGAGTTTTGATGACAGGCATCATTTGCTTCCGGATTTTCGCCCCTGCGAAATGCTCAAAGGACAAGCCTGGTTCAGGCCAAGTACAGCTGCGGATCACGCTGTTTTTGTCGATAATCTTGCTGAGTATAAAAAGCGCTACGCCAAAATGAAGTGGGACACTTATATTTGCCAGATGCGCTTTTTTGCCAACATGATCGACAGAGCAAACGAAAGAGGTATCAAAGTGGTGATCGTGACGATGCCTATTACTGAATTGAATCGCTCTCTTTTGAGTCCGCTTGCCTGGAACGCTTATCGTAGCGGTGTTATCGGAATGGCAAAAAGAAAAGGCGCCACTGTTGTTGATTTCTCAAACAGCAATGAATTCACTCAGGCGGACTTCGGAGATACAGTCCATCTTCATTCCGGCGGCGGGAAAAAACTTCTCGAGCTTTTAAGCGAAAGGCTCTCTATGGATAGTGCCTTCTGTGCAAGTCTGCAACAATCCCAGATTAAAAAGCAGATTGCCGAAACAGGAGGGCGCCTTTGACGGTACTGGCTCCTGAAGAGAAAGTCGCAAAAGCTCAGGCTCTGCATCCTGAGCTTTCGTCGGTCGCAAAAAAGCATAAATACAGATTTCGCAGCAAGTTTCTGCTTGCCACGGCAATTTTTGCTTTTATTAATGCCTGCCTTACTTTTTTTACGCCAATCCGTTTTGATCCATACAAGTTTAATTACACAGGCTGGGCGTGGTGGCAGTTTAACGAGCTTCGCCAGACCACAAGGGTAAGCAATATTGCTTTTCTGGGTTCATCAACCATGGTCAGTGCTCTTGCAGGCTCTGATGCGAATTTTCTCAATCAGGGACTTGATCTGACTAACCATCACCGGTCTTGCTATTTCGAAGATCTGCTCAGGAAGAATTTTAAAGGTGAGTTCGAGTCTTTCAGCCTTGCTGCTCCCGGGCAGATGCCTTCGGATGCCTACATAACGCTGAAAGGCATGGTTGCAAGCGCCTCGCGGCCTGATGTAGTGATATACGGAGTTGCGCCCCGAGACTTTATCGACAGTACTTTGAATGCACCTGGAGATACGGATGCTTTCAAATACATTACGCGGATAGTGAACATAGATGATGTTGCCCAGAGAGTTTTTCGCTCGCCCTGGAGCAAACTGGACTGGCTTTGCCAGCGCAATATATATCTGTACTGCTACAGTCTTGATTTGAGAATCATCTTTGACGAGGCAAGCCTGCGCTTCCTTGATAGTGTTCTACCGCGTCCCTGGACGAAAACGCCTTTTACCTGGTGGGACAGGCAAAAACTCCTGCCCAATTATTTGCCGGCAGAGATTCATCCTGATGCAGTCATGGCCGGTCCCATAGACCGCCAGACCGCCGAGCAAAAATATTCGGACAATACTCAGGAGTACATGAGGCGATACAAGAATCCTGACATTCAAACCTATAAAACTCAGATGTATTTCTTGAACAAGATAGCTGAGTTCTGCCGCAAAGAAAGAATTGAATTTGTGCTTGTAAATATGCCAATCAGTCTTGAGAATATCGCCCTTTTGAAACCTGGAGGTTACATGGGCTATCTACAGGGGCTGAGAGAATTTGCAATTGTGAATAGACTTTCGGTTTATGACCTTAATGACTTCAGCAAATTCAGCAAGAAAGATTTTCATGACACAGTTCATCTAAATGCTTTCGGAGGTCAAAAGTACCTTGATCAACTGCTTTTTGCGATCAAAAACGATCCACGAGTAAGCGAAATAGTTTCCATGGCAGGCGAGCACTTGGCCAAACACAAAAAGATTGCTCAAAAAACACCGCTACCTACATTTTGAGTTCATGATGCAAACACTGAAAAAGAGACAGAATGAGCAAATAGAAAAACCGAAGAGCGGTTTCCTGTTTTTTCAGACCGGTACTGCGTTTTTTACTGCTATTGCAATTTTTTTGCTTTTGAATATTGGCCTCAGGCTTCATTTTGTACCTTCAGCAAGAAATCTTGAGGAAGTGTCCCTGCAGGCAAATAGCCAACCGGATGGCAAAGGCGGCCTTAAGCACAGCTGGCCCTGGTGGCTAACAAAAATGTATAGAGAAGAAAAATCTGTGCCGGACATTGTGACTTTCGGCAGTTCGCTGCTTGGCTCTGCTCATATTTCGGTAGATGCACAGCACCAGATGCAATTGCTCGATACGCTTACACACCGGCATATGACTTATCTCGAGTCGGAGTTTCAAAAGCGTCTGGGCAAAAAGGTCAGTATATTTAGCCTGGGTTCCCCTGGACAGATGATATCCGACTCCTATTTGACGAGCCGGGCATTGCTGACCGACAAAATGAAACCCAGGCTGCTAATAGCCTTCATAGCACCCAGGGACTTTGTAGACAATACCCTTGCATTTCCGGCAGTGACAGATTTTTACAAGTTTTATTCCAGGTTTTTGAATCTGGACAATCTTAAAACAATCGCGTTTCCTGACTTTTTCTCAAGGATGGCAGCCGAAATAGACTCGCTGCCTCTCAAGCGTTGGAGCAAATCATTTGAGAAAAACGTCGAAAGATCCCTGACCGAACTTGACCAGACAGACAGCATCAGTCGTATAGAACCGGGTAAATCAATGGTACCTGCATGTGCTGTGCCTCCCCGTGTTGACAACAGCGCTGAATACAAAGTGCGTTTCAAGAATCCGCTTTCTCAAAACTATTATTCGGAAATGGAGTTTTTCAAACTCTGGCTTGCCGACTTGCATGAAAAGGGAATAACTGTGCTGGTTGTAGTAATGCCGACAACCGAGTCTAACAGGAAACTACTTAGTCCTGAATTCTGGGACAAATTTAGAGGACAGCTCACCACGCTATGCAAAGCGAATCAAGCAGGATTCTTAGATCTCAGCGACAGTGGTCTATTCAAAAATAGTGATTATCTGGATACTGTGCATCTCAATGCATATGGGGCAATAAAACTTTTTCCGGTTACAGCTGAAAAGGTCGCGCTTGAGACAGAACTGAAGAACGCGCTGCTTATGCCGGACGCGAATCGCAATGCGCCAGCCGCAAAGCGGTAGCTGCTAAGAGCTGGCCACATAACGGCAAAGTGCTAGCCTCAGCGGCCTAGCCGCAAGGAGCTCCGCAAAGAGCAAATACAGGCGTAAGTGGAGCCACAAGCACAGTAACCGCTATAAATACAGCAACAGAAATTATGCAAGAAATGATACGTAGAGCTGGGAACAACGCTTGCTCAGTGGCTCCATGATTAAACCTTGAACTTCAGCCAGGCAGTTATGAAGTAGACCCGCACGAACTGAACAGTCCTGATTTTTGTAGAGCCAGGTTAATGCCAGATATTTCTGCAAGTACTTCAAACTGACACCGTGAAAAAGACCGCGGATAAATCTTATAGAACTGGTGATTAAGGCTGCTAGCTCTTTGTCCACACTGTGAACTGGTTCAGCTTTCTTGCTTACCAGTGAATAAAGATCGCCAAAATCTCTTTTCACAATCCCACTGAGTTCAAGATTGATCAAGGCGAGTGACAACTGTGGAATAGTTGCATTGCAGAGCTTCAACATGGACTGCGAATTCAATGGTTTTTCTACAAGGAGGTCTATGATCTTATTCGCCAGATCTTGTTCTACAGTTCCATCGATACTTATTTGCGGTGAATCAGTTTTAACAAGGCTGTTTGTAGAATCGGGTTCCTCAGGCGTCAAATTTGGTTCGTTTTCTAGTGAATTTTCTCCAATCAGCATTAACTCAGCCCCAGGATTTTCACCGGCTGGTGTTTCTCTGCTACGTTTGCACACTACTGGTAGAAAGTTGGCTGAATGAACCCGGCTCCCCAGAGCTTGAACGCGACTTTCCAGGCAAGAACTCAAAGACATCAAAATCTTCCAGGCTGAAGATAAAGCCACGGAAAGGACTTGATGCAAAATGGAAGAATTCAAAATAGCTCCTCTATCCAGAAGCCAAATCGTGCAGTACCATGCTCTAATTTTTCTTATGCGATGAAAACAAGTTCCAGCAGTAAACCAGCTTCTCTTCCCGCAACAGGTAATATAGCGTGCACCAAATTCTCTCTTGAATATTTTGGTATTACATATCCTGCATGCGATACCGCCATCTGGGCACAGTGCCGAAAAAATGGCATCGACACAATGTTCTTCAGATGGGAACTCGGCATCGAATTCGTCCATCAACTGGATGATTTTCCTTTTGTTCTCCAGATAATCGAATCTATCTGATCGATACTCGTCGGTCGTTGCCATAGCATTACCTCTTTATCAACTCTCCAATAATATGGACGAATAATTCCTGTCAAGAGTTCAAAATTTCAAAAAATCAATCCTTGTCTGTGAAACAATTTCCCCTTAAAGCGAATTCGCTTAAGAAGGAAATTGTTGCCTACTGCGGCAAAGTTGTTCTGCTTGAAATCAATTCTTTATCCTCTTCTGTCCGTTTTGACAACAGTCAAATGAAAAAGCACCTTTTCAACTGTAAGACTCAGGTTGGAAGTGACTACTCTTTGTTTTTCTTTACTTCGTTGTGAAATGGCGGGAGCTTGTATTTGCTGCCTAGCATTCTGTCAAGCAGGAAAATAATGTCGTCGCTGTAGAATAGCTCGATGAAATGGCGATTGCCGCCAGGAGGCCAGTTAGGTTCGTTCTTGAATGTTTCTTCAAAACAATAATCAAGCTGTTTCTTATACTCTTTTTCAAGCATTTGTGGATTTCTTGCCTTTGTAATTGCAAGCAGATAAATCTGAGGAAGCAAGGCATGTTTGTGTTCTTCCAGAGCCTGTTCAAGCTCTTCTCTGGCTTCTTTAGAGCGGTTCTCTTCTTCAAGCAACCTTACGAGAAAAAGTCTGTGTCTGAGATTATTCGGTGTTTCTTCCACAGCTTTCTTGCTGTTTTGTATTGCTTGATCGTGTTCACCCTCAAGCCAGAGAATCCGCGATCTTTGCTCCCAGATTCCTGAAGATACTGAAGAATTATGCAAAAACTTGCCGGTCACCCATGAAAAAGCGAGAGGGTGCAAGCGCAAGTATTCAGCTCTTTTGAAGTGTTTAGTTGCCTCATAGCGTTGATTACTCAATAAATCTGTTTCGGCAAGGTAATAATTCTTGAGCAGCTCTAGAAAATAAAATGACGAAAATCCAAGATCAAGCAAAACCAGCGACATGATTCCGGCAGTAATGAGCTGTGTTGCCAGCGTGCCTTTTTGCAAGGCCGGATTTCTTCCAAGTTTTAATCGCTTGCTCAAAATAAGATTCGGGCGTTTTTGTTTCAAGAGATCAAGAAGAATTTCTTGATTTGAAAAACTCGCAGCTGCAAACTGGAATTTCAACACATGGTCAGGTTCGGGAGTATCTTCGCCGCAAATGAGATTCGATTTTACAATCAAGTTGCCGAACCAGCTGAGTTCTATCTCGTCTATTGCTTCAAATCTGACATGTTTCCTGCCTAATCGAATGCCTCCCTTTTCAATCCTTATCCATTTGCGATACAGAATCGGAGGCGCACCTTTACCGATTGGTGAAAAAAGACTGCATGCAAGATTTGATTCACCGAAACAAAGAAGCAAATGAGCAAGAAGCAAGCAGACCATAAGTACAGGTGTGCCAAGCAAGCTCAAGTCAAGTGCAAACCAACCGGGATCAAAATAAAGACATAAGAACACAAACTCAAAACACAAGAAGGCTGAGCCAACAAGGGTAAGAATCTGATGGCTTATGGAGCTTGAGAATGAATGAGGCAGCATTAGCTCAGATTCTGCAGATTTCATGGGTTCTACAGATTCTTGAGGGCCTGTGCTCATTTCGGGCTCTTTATTTCAGTTTGAGGATTTGCCTTGCGAATTTTTGCTGCCCGTTCGTCCATTTTTCTTGCTTCGTCTTGATGTCCCTGTTTGCGCTTTGTATCTGCATATGCAGTAAGACACTCAAGCAAACGTGGGTCTTCATGCCCAAATGCAGATTCGATGATCGCTATCGCTCTTTTGTGTACCGTATCAGCATCTTGAAGCTTATCGGCTTTGGTATAGAGTGAACCCAGGTTCATCAATACCGGTGCTAAGTTGACCGAGTTCGGACTGTCTGTTTTTTCAATTCTATGGATTGTCTGTTTGTAAACTGTTTCAGCCATATCATACTTGCCCTGCTTTTCATAAACACTTGCAAGAGCGCTCAGGGTCGAAATTAGAGCAGGGTTGTTGTCACCGTCTCGGGCTGCCTGTCTGACTGCCTGGTTGAAGCAACGTTCAGCCTCTGAGTATTTTCCGGTCATGAGCGCATACTGGCCTGCGGCATCCAGATCCTGCCATCGCCTGCTCGGGCCGGGCTCGCCGTTTGTTGCCGTACCTGAAGGTGTCTGCTGAGCCTGTCGGCCCAAGAGAACGAAAGAGGTAACAGCTATGCAGCCTCCAAGAATTGCTCCACCCAAAAGAGTCAGCAACTGTTTTGATCCCTGCTTGCCGCTTGATTTGCCGCTAGATTTTCCGGGAGCCGGGGCCGGGGCTGGCGCAGCAGCAGCAACCTTTGCAGCCGATGGAGACTTCTCTGCGTCTTCCTGTTCTCGTTTTGCAAGTGCAGCTTTTATTGCAGCCTGCATTTCGTCTTTCATATAACGGGAAGTTGTGGTCTGTCTCAGCGAAACCGGTTTGACTGCTTTTTCTTTTTCAAGCCAGAATCTGTTAAAGTTCAAGAGTGCCTGTTTGAGCTCTTCAGTTGACTGGTATCTGTCGTCTACGTTTTTTTCAAGTGCTTTTGAAATGATGGTTTCCATCCATTCAGGGAACTCCTGATCATTTATAACCTGAGCAATCGGATCCGGCTTTTCGTAAATATGCATCTGCGCCATTTCTGCCATGTTGCTTGCAAGAAACGGCGGCCGGCCTGTGACAGCTTCGTACATCAAGACACCCATTGAATATATGTCCGAGCGTGCATCAAGCTTCAAGCCGGTACACTGTTCAGGGCTCATATAGTACGGACTGCCAAAAACTTCACCGGGTTGCGTCAGTGCCTGAGCTGCGCGGCCTGCTTGTGCTTCGAACTTAACCATCCCGAAATCGACTAATTTTGCTTCGCTTTTGCCGTCTTTTTTGATGATTATTATGTTTCCTGGTTTAAGATCGCGATGTATGATCCCCTGCTCATGGGTTTTTGTCATCGCGTCACAGATTTGAGTAAATATAGGAACGACTTCTTCAGGCGTCAAATAGCCCTGTTCCTGAATCATGGTGTCGAGATCCTGACCGTCGAGATAATCCATCACCAGGAATGCGTCGTTGTCCTTAGTGAATCCGAAGTCAAAAACCGAAACTATATTTGGATGATTCATTGAACTTATTGCCTGTGCTTCCTGTTGGAAACGCTGGCGGTTTCGTTCGTCTTTCATGCTTTCGGAGCGGAGCATTTTAATGGCTACGGTTCGATTCATCAAAGTGTGTTTGGCTTTGTACACCACTCCGATTCCGCCCTGTCCGATAATTTCCTCAAGCACATAACGGTCGGCAATTGTCTGGCCAAGAAGTGCCTCAGGTCTTTCCTGCATTCCTGCTCTCATAAGCTTCCTCGCATTCCTGCTCTCATGAGCTTCCTTGCCCAAGCAACCTATATGTTTTACCCCGAATCAGCCCTTTCAATCCACTTCTATCTCTCATAAATGCGCAAATGCAAACCGTGCGCAAAATCCACTTGCTTGACAAGCCTGAACTCAGGTGGAACCATGTTTTTTATTGATTCTCCTTCCTGAGCGGTTATCAAGGCAAAAGAAGTCTCAGTTGAAAGCAGTTCAGCAACAGCTTGTTTTCCCATTGCCGGGCTCATACCTTTTTGAATACGTGCTGTTGTAAGGTAGCGGTCGAGACAGGCGATGTTATAGTGCTGGCTGACAATCAGAGTCCGGTCAGGACTTATGAGCTCTTCAACTTTTTGAGCCATCTCCTTCCACGGCTCTCTCTGTCTTACAGTATGAGTGTAAATGAGATTTACGCTTGCAAACAAAATATGAGCAGCGGCAAGCAACAGAAAAGCCCTCTTAAACTTTAGAAGACATGATAGTCCATAGCCTGCAAGCATGAAAATGGCTCCTTGAGTGTATATCAAATAACGACTGACCTCTATTACTTTGTGATTTTCAAGCAAATCAGAAAGATAAAGAATCAACGCTGGTGCAAGAGCCCAGATCCAGAGGCTGAAGAGCTCGAAGCGCTTCTCATTATCCTTTTCTAGAATTGACTTATGGAAAGCAAAGGCAAGCATTGAAGCCGAACTTAGATAAAGAAACGCAGCATAGGCAATCACCCTCTGTCCTGAAAGAAAAATCAGCCAGTTAATAGGTATGCGCAAAAGGGCTTTGAAAGGCCAGATGAGATCAGGCACTCTGGCTACATAAAACGATTCCTTTCTCAGAGCTGCTGCTGAAAAAAACATGTCCAACCAGGGAAGCCAGAGCAGAAGGCATGAGACCCAGGCTACTAATAGCAGAAGCCAGACTCGAAAGCTGCGCCTGAAAAGCAGGTAGGCAGAAGCCGCTAATCCTTCGACCAGAGCCAGGAAAAGGCATGTGTAGTGGCTGTTGATCATGGCCCATGTTGATATTGCATACAGTGGCAGAAGCAACAGTGATTTTTTTTCTTGCAGCTGAGATTTTAAGATTAGGATCAGACTGGCGGCCGATAGAATAGAACTTAGCGAAATCAGGCTGTACATGCGGGCTTCCTGGGCATAGTGAATGTCAAATGGCGAGATGGCAAGTAGAAGCCCTGCCCAACGTGCTGCTTTGAAACCCAGAATACTGCGGGAAAAGAGCATCAACACTAGAAGTTGCAAACTTGAAATGATTGCCGAAAGCGAGCGGATCGCAAAATCGCTGTTTCCGAATACGCTCAACCAGCGATTCAACAGATAAGCATAGAGCGGAGGACAAAGCGGATCTACCTGGCGGAATCGTGAAAGCATGAGTTCTGGACTCTCAGGACTGTCGCCAAAGCTGAAGAGAAATTTCTCGTTCTTTGTGGGGCTGAAATCGGGTCTGCCGTGCCCGCATGCACCTACCATGCTTTGATACGCTTCATCAAGCCAGAGGCTGTCCGAACAAATGCCGGCGAATCTCAGCGCAATCGCCAGCATGAATATCAGACAGAATGAGGTAAGCTCGTTTTTTCTGTTCAACAAAGTTGGGCCTTTTGAGTCAGCACAATTCTAAGGCAGAAAGCATCTAATCTAAGGCAGAAAGCATCTAAGAGGCAGAAAACATCTAAGTACTTTTGACACCCAGAGTCGCTGGACAGGCAAATCTCAGAAAAAGGACTTAAAAATCTGTTTCTGATTTAATCTTTACGCGATTCTGTCAGTGAGAGTACCGTGAATGCAGGTCGCCGCTGCGCCTGAAAGATCGGGAACGGGCCATGCAGATCAGACCCGTCCATCAAGATCAGACCCCCGTCCATCAAGATCATACCCGTCCATCAAGATCAGACCCCCGTCCATCAAGATCATACCCGTCCATCAAGATTCAGACCCGTCCATCAAGATCAGACCCCCGTCCATCAAGATCATACCCGTCCATCAATATCAGACCCCGTCCATCAAGATCATACCCGTCCATCAAGATCAGACCCCGTCCATCAAGATCAGACCCGTCCATCTCAAGATCAGACCCGCGACTCCAGACTGCGTTAAAGCCTTTGCTGCTGGGTACAACTGTGGGGGATGCTGTATTGCCGATGAGCGCTTCCAGGCAGGACCAGGCGAGCACTGATGGGCAATATTTGCAAGCAGGTTTTCCCGTTGCTCTAACGGGGTAAGAATGAAGCGGATGTACGGAGTTATATAAAATGGCGCTTGTCAAGAAGGAAATAGGTGAGCTCTTAGTTGAGAATGGTCTTATTTCACCGGAGGAGTGGAAACAGGTCCAGGTTGAACGTGAAAAAACCGGTGAACCTATAAGCCTGATTCTTTCGAGACTGGGTCTTGCAAGCGAAAATCAGGTCAAGAATGCTCTTGAACTCCAGTACGGCGTAAACTACTTGCCTCTTGCCAAAGTGGAGCCACCCACTCCTGAATGTATGCAACTCTTACCTGAAGCGGTAATGCGCCAGCACCAGCTTGTGCCCGTGGTCAAGGACGGAAACCGCGTAACGATTGCTATGGTCAATCCAAACAATCTTGTAGCCCAGGACGATATAAAAATGCGTCTTAAAGGCATGCAGGTGAAGTTGTCGGTTTGTACTGAAGATGACTTCCAGGCTTTCATGGAAACCATCTATTCCAAGCACCTGAAGGAGCAGTCGGCTGATGACCAGGCCACAGACGATTTTATCGACAAAGAAGTAGACCTGTCTCAGATGGACATTCTTGGTGATCTTGACGAGAACATGTCCGAGCAGGATCTTGAAAAACAGGCTGCTGACGCTCCAATCATCATGCTTGCCAATCAGATTCTTGCAAAAGCTATCAAAAACAAAATCTCAGATATCCATGTGGAGCCGCACGAAAAGGAAGTAGCAATTCGCTACCGGCGGGATGGTGTTTTGCAGCTAGATCGAAAGCTTCCCAAGCCAATATTGCCTGCCTTGGTTTCGCGCCTGAAGGTTATGGCCGATCTCGACATCGCCGAACGCAGGCAACCTCAGGACGGTCGTATCAGGGTGCGCTTGCAGGGAAGGGATATAGACTTCCGTGTATCAACACTGCCCGCCAAGTTCGGCGAAAAGGTGGTCATGCGTATTCTTGATAAATCGAATACGCAGATTGGTTTGAACAAGCTTATAACTGACGAAGAAGCCATGAATACAATCATGGACATGATTGCTAAACCTTACGGGATTATCTTTGTTACCGGACCTACAGGTTCCGGCAAAACAACCACTCTTTATTCGGCGCTTGCAGAGCGCAATTCGCCCGACGTAAATATAGTTACTGCCGAAGACCCGATTGAATACGATATGTCAGGCATAACGCAGGTGCAGGTCATACGCGAAAAAGGAATGGATTTTGCAAGAATACTGAGAGCCTTTCTGCGTCAGGACCCGGACATCATGCTCGTTGGAGAAACCCGTGACAAAGAAACAGCGAAAATCGCAGTTGAAGCGGCACTCACCGGTCACCTTGTATTCACCACGCTTCATACCAACGACGCACCGGGAGCAATATCGCGTCTTGAGGAAATGGAAGTAGAGCGCTTCCTTATCTCATCGGCAACAATCGGCATTATTGCCCAGCGTCTTGTCAGAAGGATATGTGCAGACTGCAAGGAAGAGTATGTGCCTGAAAGAAGCCTGCTTGAGTATCTGGGTCTAATGGGTGCCAACGACGAAAGACTGGCTGATTCGGTTGTCAGTTTTTACAAGTTCAAAGTCAATAGCGACGGCTGGCCTATTTTCTATAAGGGCAAGGGTTGTGAGAACTGCAACAATGGCGGCTATAGAGGCCGGGTCGGCTGTTATGAAGTGATGAGGCTCAATGACGAAATCAGGGATGTGGTTTCTAAGGGTGGTTCGACTGCCATGATTCGATTTGCAGCCAAGCAAGCAGGCATGGTCCCCTTGAAAGAATACAGTTTGAGATTGGTGGCTCAGGGACATACTACCCCGCAAGAATGTATTCGTGTGACTATTTCTGATACTGGTGGTGAAGAAACTCTCTGTCCGAAATGCCGGAATCCGATCGGAGATGACTTCATCAGATGCCCATTCTGCCAGCACGAGCTAAAAGTCTCATGCCAGCGTTGCGGTACTCTGCAAGAAGATAGCTGGGCTGCTTGCGCCAAATGTGGACTCTCAAAAGACGAGGCTCAGTTGGACCATGTCTGTCCAAGCTGTGAGGCCGAGGTCTATGGAGCCTGGAAGCGATGCCCATACTGTCAGACCGAGCGTGTATTCGGTGAGGAAGCTAAGAGTAAGACGATAGAGGCAAGCCCGGTGGATCAAAGTTAGGACTTTAGGAAGGACTATTTATAGGTGAGGCTATTAGACTAGAAAGGGAGGGGCTTTACGATGCCCATTGAAATTCAGGAAATTCTCCAACTTGTAGTTGATAAAGGTGCATCAGACCTTCATTTGAAAGTCGGTTTGCCTCCTATGATTCGTGTTTCGGGTAAGCTCACTGAAAGTGAGTTTGATCGTTTGAGCAAGGAAGATATACAACGAATGGTCTTTTCAATGCTCACTGGCGACCAGCGTAAGACTCTTGAAAATACTTTTGAGCTTGACTGCAGCTACGGAGTTTCCGGGTTAGGGCGCTTTCGTGTCAACGTTTACAAGGATAGAGGAAGTTACGCGGTAGCCATGCGTACTATTCCTTTCCAGGTGCCCGTTCTGGAAGATCTGGATCTGCCTGCGGTAGTACAGAGAGATCTGGTTCATAAACCTAGAGGTCTTGTGCTGGTCACCGGTCCTACTGGCTCGGGCAAATCATCGACACTGGCTGCAATGATCAACTGGATAAATGAAAATCGTTCCGAACATATATTGACCATCGAAGACCCGATTGAATTCTTGCACAGGCATAAAAAATCAATCATAAGCCAACGTGAGCTGGGCTCTGATACCAAAAGCTTTGCAAATGCTTTGAGAGGCGCACTTCGTGAAGACCCCGATATAATACTTGTGGGTGAAATGCGTGACCTGGAAACCATAGGTCTGGCGCTGACCGCTGCCGAAACAGGTCACCTTGTATTTGGAACATTGCACACAAGCTCCGCGGCCCAAACCATAGACCGTATCGTGGATGTATTTCCTGATGCTCAGCAGCAACAGGTCAGAGTGATGCTTTCCAACTCGCTTGTGGCCGTGCTCAGCCAGACTCTGATGCCCAGGGCCGCAGCCAAAGTTGGTGCCAATTCGCAGATGCGAGGTCGAATTTGTGCTGCCGAAGTTATGATTAACACACCGGGTATCGCCAACCTTATAAGAGAGGCCAAAACTGCTCAGGTCTATTCTGCTATTCAAATGGGTGCAAATCAGGGTATGCAAACTCTTGAAAGCGCGCTTGCACTCCTAGTCAAGGGTGGACTGATTACTTATCAAGATGCCATTGTTAAGACCAGCCGTCCTGATGACTTCAACCGCCTGGTTGGACCGCAAGCGGCAGCATTGGCAGCTTCGTCCAGAGGAGCCTCTCATTAGAAATAGGCAAGAAAACAAGCAAGAAAACACTGTGCACTAGAAAACGGAGACGGCAATGGAATCTGCAAAAAAGGGAAGGGCTAAAACCAAAGCCAGAAAAGGAACTGAAGCCCAAAGCAAGAAGGGTAAGAACCTTTTTGCCGGCATGGAAAAAGTCAAACTAAAGGACATGGTGGTTTTTTCCAGGCAATTTTCAGCGATGATCGGTTCAGGTGTTGCCATGTTGCGCACCCTGACAATCATTTCAGAGCAATGTGAGAATGAAAAACTGAAAGCAATCCTTGCTGATGTAAGAAATCAGGTGGAAGCTGGAAGCAATCTTTCAGAGGCATTGGCAAAACATCCGATTGTCTTCGACCGCCTTTATGTGGCTATGGTCAAGGCAGGAGAGACCGGCGGTATTCTCGATGCGGTTATGAAAAGAGTTGCTGAGTTTCTTGAAGCCAGACAGAAGCTCAATGACAAAGTTAAATCAGCTATGGCTTATCCGGTTGTAGCCCTGATTGTGGCTGTAGTGGTTTTCTGGGCAATGTTGACTTTTGTTCTACCTGTTTTCCAGGGGATATTTGAAGGAATGGGCGGCGAACTGCCTGAATTTACGATGCTGCTGATTCGTTTAAGTCAGTTGATGCGTTCTTGGTATATGGTAATTGTGGTGATTGTAATTGGTGCCGGCGTTTATATGTTTAAGCAATGGGTGGCTACTCCAGCCGGCCGTTATACATATGATGGCTGGTGTCTGAGGCTGCCAGTTTTCGGCGAAGTAATCAAAAAAGTCGCAGTGGCCAGATTTACAAGAACTTTTGGGACATTGATTCATTCTGGTGTTCCCATGTTGACAGCTCTCGACGTTGTAAAGGAAACCGCTGGAAATGCTGTGCTTTCCAAGGGGGTCGAGGAAATCCACAAGGAAGTCAGGCAGGGGGGAACCCTTTCAAAGCCGATGAGCAAGCTGCCCTTATTCCCGCCAATGGTTGTGCAAATGGTTGCGGTTGGTGAAGAAACCGGTCGTCTGGATGAAATGCTCGACAAAGTTGCGGATTTCTACGATGATGAAGTTGCAAACTCCGTTGAGGCGCTAACTTCGGTAATTGAACCGATCCTGGTTATTTTTGTTGGTGGTATTGTCGGTTCGGTTGTTGTGGGTATGTATTTGCCAATCTTCACGATTATCAACCAGATCAGATAAACTGGTTTGTACAAATCGCCTCAAACTATATAGAATAAATAAGGTCAGCTTGGGTCTGAGAGTAGAATTGTGCAAGCCAAATCAATTTCTGTGAAATCTTCGTCGTCGGTTGGAAGCTATAAAGTGCAGGACAAAGGTCAGGACCAGATTCATCGCTGGCTACTTGAATATTCGCAAAGCAGAGACCCGGCTTTGCGGGACAAAATCATCCAGTCATCGCTTTCGCTGGTCAAGCGAATCGCTTATGGTCTGGCGAGGCGCTCTACCGACCCTGTTGAGGATTTAATTCAGGTCGGTTCAATCGGACTGATAAAAGCAGTGGACCAGTTTAAACCTGATGCTGGAGCCAAGTTTCAGACCTACGCCACCCACCTGATTACAGGTGAAATAAGGCATTATCTGCGGGATAAAACCGCGATGATCAGAGCCCCACGTGAGCTACAGGAGCTTTCTTTCCGCATTAACAGGCTGGTGCAAAACCTGACAGCTAAGTTGGGGCGCGAACCCAGCGATGTTGAAATCGCGCAGGAGTTGCAAATTCCTGTGGCCAGAGTTAATGAAGCTTATGAGGTAGATAGAAGACGAACCCTGATCTCGCTTGACCAGGCCCTTTCAAATGATGCTGGCAGCGAACAGTCTTTAATCGACACCCTGGTTGACGGTCGTTATCAGAGCAATCAAATTGCCAAAGAAGATAGATTTATGCTGGCAGAAGCCATCAAGCATTTAAGAGACGGGCTCCGCGAGGTTGTGCAACTCACATTTTATGAAGATCTCAGCCAGACAGAGGTTGCTCGCAGGCTTGGGATTTCACAAATGCAGGTGTCAAGAAGGTTGAGAGCGGCAACCGCAGAACTCTATAAAATTATCACCCAGGCAAAGCGTGTGGCCAATTCCAACAAAGCAAGATATGACTGAGTGCAGGCACCGGAGTTAAAGGGCTTGCATATGGCTGAGACCGTCATTGAAGTTGAGGGACTTGTAAAAGACCACTTCAGCAATTTTTTGAGAATTAAATTCAGAGCGCTTTCAGGGCTGAGCCTGAGAGTACAGCGAGGTGAGTCATACGGTTTGCTCGGTCCAAATGGTGCCGGAAAAACCACAACCCAAAAGTTGCTGCTTGGTTTGCTTAAACCCACAGAAGGAAAGGTTAAAGTGCTGGGTAAAGAACCGGGAAACAAAGAAGCACTTGCAAAAATAGGATTTCTCCCTGAAAGCCCCTACTTCTATGCATATTTGAGTGCAACGGAATTCCTGGACTTTTTCGCTCAACTTTTCGGCATGAGTGCAATCCAAAGGAAAAAGCGAATTAAAGAACTGCTTGAACTTGTTAGTTTGAGTGAAGCCGGCAAAAGACCGATTCGGAAATTCTCCAAGGGTATGATGCAAAGACTGGGTATCGCTCAGGCTCTTTTGAACGATCCTGATCTGGTTTTTTTGGATGAACCAAACTCAGGACTGGATCCAATCGGCAGAAAAGACATAAGAGAAATCATGTTGAAGTTGAAAGCAGACGGCAAAACGATTTTCTTCAATTCACACATGCTCCCGGATGTGCGAGATATTTGTGACCGTGTCGGCGTACTGCACCGGGGGAAGATGGTAGGAGAAGGTCTGGTAAAAGAAATCTGCAAAACTGGTACTTATCAGGAGCTTGAAGACTACTTCATGGGTCTTGTAAATGCCGCGGAAGAAGAATATCGCAAAACAGGAAGCATAACTCCTTACCATATAGAACGTGAAGGCGGTTTTCAGAAATAATTTCGACTAAGTGCAGGCGCTGGTAGAAAGGACGGAAGATGAAAAGCCTGAATATTGTAAAAGCGATAGCATTGAATACCTTTCGTGAAACAGTTCGCGACCGGGTACTTTATGCAATTGTGATTTTTGCCCTGCTTGCAACTCTGGCCGGTATGGTATTTGGCTCTTTATCAGCGGATCAAGACATCAGGGTGCTTGAAGACCTGGGACTTGGCACTATAACTATATTTGGTGGCGTCATAGCTATTTTTGTGGGAACCACACTTGTTTTCAAGGAAATCGACAAAAAGACTATTTATCTGATAGTCACCAAACCCATTGAGAGGTGGCAGTTTGTCACAGGTAAATTCCTGGGGCTGTCTTTGTGTTTGTTTGTCACCAATTTCGGAATGGGCCTATTCTTTCTCCTGGTTGTAGCTTTTCAGACCGGCAATTTTGAAGCAGCTTATCCTCTTTTTGCTTCGCTTGCTTTCGTGTATCTAGAGATTCTGCTCGTAATTGCACTGGCAACGTTTTTTTCGACATTTTGCACGCCGCTTATGAGCCTGATTTTTACAAGCGGGCTCTGGCTTGTAGGGCATTTGAGCTTTTCATTTGAAATGCTCAGAAAAATGGCCGAAGATCCTCAACATTCGAGTCCCGGCGTTGCCTTACTGGCAAATTTCTTGCAATATTTGATGCCTGACTTGGCAAGGTTGACAAGTATTCGAAGCAATTTTATGGACGGCCGGGTGTTAATTCCGGACATTTTGCTTGCCACGATCGTGTACATTGCTGCATATGTGGTTCTGCTGCTTGCACTGTCTACCGTAATTGCTGAGCGGCGAGAATTCAATTGATGTTTTTCAGCTCAACATCGTCAAGAAGTCTGTTTGACTCAATGAATCTGTTTTGTCAGGAGAATTCGCTTCTTACATGCATTATTTTTCTGGTTCTAGGGGTTTGTGTCGGCAGTTTTTTGAATGTGCTGGCACTGAGATCTCTAAAAGAAGAGTCCATTGTTTTCCCTGCTTCATACTGTCCGAACTGCAAACATTCGCTTTCAGCCCTGGATAACATTCCGCTTCTGTCTTATTTGCTTTTAGGAGGCAAATGCCGGTATTGCAAAGAAAGGATTTCATGGCAATATCCGCTTGTGGAGCTTTGCACCGGGCTTGTTTATGCTGCGATTGCTTATGTCTTTCTTGTTAAGAACATTCCTCTGGATAACTTCGATGCCACAGGTTTTTCCCAGGCAACCGGAATGACACACGATCTTTTTCTGGCCATACAACGGGGTATTTCGCTTTCCGGAGATCAAATTCACCAGAGTCTAGCTTCAAGCGATCTTGGTTTTTACAAATACGGGCTTGCGCTTGGCGCATTCGTATTTGCGTCTACTCTGATAACAGTGACCATTACGGATTTTCGAGAAAAATTGATACCACATGAGATTACTTATCCGTCCATGTTGTTTGGTATTGCATTCAGCGCCATAGTCAGAGGCGATTTGCCGGGAGCAATGGCGGGAATTGGTGCAAGCTACATACTCTTTGACTTTATTGCTTTCTATGGATTGAAGTTATATATGTTCATGCACAAGAATGACGGCGGTGAGGATGAAGAGAATTCTCAATCCAATCTAGTAGCCATTGATCCCGAAATCGACAGGGAGCTGGGGTTAAGCGAAGATACACCAGATGAGGATATCGAGGTAATGGGTGGTGGTGACGCGGTATTATCGGCGGTGATGTCGGCCTACCTTGGATGGAAATGTCTGGTTCTGGCTCTGGTGGTCGGATTCCTTGCAGGAACTGTGATGGGGCTCGGTCTGCTTTTGCTGGAAATGAGAAAGGCCGGATTGCTCAAAGAGTGCGGAAGAAAATCGATAATCTGGGGGTTGCTTTCAGGCCTGGGGCTTGGCTGCTTGACATTGCTTCCTCTCTTGTCAGCTCAAATGGCGGGGCAAATCGATCTTTTGAATTCCCTTGTAAATATGTCTCTGAATATGGCCATGCTCGGATTTGCAGGTGGTGCGCTCTTAGGTATGGTGAGCGTTGGCACAAGGGTTTCCAAGCCTTTCCCGTTTGGGCCCGCACTTGCTCTTGGAGGTTTTATCGCAATGTTTTTGATTCCCTATCTTCCTTTCTATGAAATAGGGCATAATAGATAAGGAGACTTGTTCTTTTTTTTACTAGGGAAAGGGTGGCAAAAAGTGTTTGGATTCGGTAAGAAGGCTGGTCCTACTATCGGACTCGATATTAACAGCAGTACCATCTCAGTACTGCAGCTGGAAAAAACCAAAACTGACTTGCGTGTATCTCGCTTTTCAAGCACTCTCACGCCACCAGAAATTGTCAGGGAAGGTTTGCTCACAGATCCTGAATCAGTGGGAGCCGCAGTCAGAGAGTTGCTCGATGCTGTGGGAATACCTGCAAAGGGACCTGCACCGGTTGCGCATATCGGTATTCCCGGCCAGAGTGTTGTCATTCGTTTGATGCCTGTGCCAAAAGGGATGCCTAACGATGAATTAAATGATGTTGTCAGACAGGAAGCCATTAACAACCTGCCCTTCCCAATTGATGAAGCAAACCTGGACTGGACCAGAGTTCCAGGCACCGTTCGCATGGATCCTGACGGTGTAGAACGCGAAGATATTTTGCTTGGTGCAATTCAGAAGGTAATTGTTGACGGTTACTGGCGCATGGCGGAAGTAGCCGGTCTTGATATCGGACATCTCGAGATAAGTTCACTGGCTGCAGTGAGAGCTCTTGCTGCTGCAGGTCAGCTTGGACGTGATGGTCTTTCACTGGTCGTCAATATCAGACAGGATGCTACTGACATTACACTCGTTAATAAAGCAGTGCCGCTATTTAGCCGTTCTGTTTTGCTCGGGGTTGAAACAGTGATGGAATCGATGCAACGCAGCATTAATTCCACGGCTGATGAGGCCAGAGAGTTGTTGCCCAGAATTCAATTGCTTGGAGTTCCGACCGTTGAGCCAAGACTTGGCCAGGCAGCACAGGTTGCCAGATCTGTTTGTGGTGATCTAACGGCTGAGGTAGGACGTTCGCTTGAATTCTACATGTCGCAGGTCGGCATGGTAAGAGTGGATAACGTGCTTGTATGCGGACCGGGTGTATGCATTCCGGAAATCGATCAATTTATTGCAAACCGTTTGAACCTGAGTTCGGCATTAGCCAATCCGTTTCAAGGCATTGTTTATGATCGCAATCAGATCCAGGACAATATGCGTGCACATCACACGATGCTTGTTGGTCTGCTTCTTGATCCGGCAGCAATTGCAACTAAAACTGTCGGCATAGATCTCAACCAAGGCGCACCTGAGGCCGGTGAAATGGCCGACGAGGATGAAGAGGGCGAGTTCGAGGAAGTCGACACTCCCTGGTATGTTCCTGGATTGGTTGCCGGCGGCGTGATCATGGCGATTGTTGTTGCAGTTTATATGTACTTCTCATATATGGTAATTCCTGGAAAAGAGCAGGAACTTGCACAGCTGGATCAAGAGATCACAGAAGCCAAAGCGAAACTTGATCAGTTAAATAAGAAACAGGCTGATGTTGAAGGACTTGAAGCACGAAAAAAAGCACTGGAGTCGATTGTCAATCACGGAACACCAATGACAATCTTGATGCAAACTTTGAAAGACACAATACCTAGAGGCGTTTACGTCTCTAATGTCAAAGTGCAGGGGAGCAGCGCAACTATAACCGGACACTCGGCTGATTTCTCCAAAGTTTCGCATCTGGCGATCAACCTCCAGGGTTCTAATACATTTAGTAATGTAGACCTTGCATTTATCAAAAGGCACTATCCATCTCCGTCTTTGATTCTATATCAGTTAGACGGAACGCTTGCGCCGGATCTCAACAGTAGAACCATGAGTCAGAGTGAACTGGGTAGTGGAAATTCACCGGTCGGAAATCTGCCTGAGGACAATCTTCCTCTGGCTGGTAAGTAATTAGTGAGCATTAGAGAAAGAGGCAGTCAATGGATATCAGAATCAAAGCATTAATCGTTCTACTTCCATTCATAATTGCTGGATATGTGGGATTCTCAATGTTGCAGCCTGCAATGGAAGAGGCCAGCACCAAGGATACTTCGCTTACTGAAAAAAGAACCGAAAAAGAGAACCTGGACGGCAAGATGGCAAATTCAGCAAAGGTAGGCCAGCGACAGGTAGAGCTTAATGCCGCAATCGAAAAGCTCCGCTCATCAGTGCCCAAGGCCCCGGATATCGATTTGCTTGCAATCGATCTTGAAAGAATGTGCAAGGATGCCGGCATGAATATGGTTGCACTCAATGCGTCTAAAGCGGAAAACAGTGGAGGATCGTCCTCGTCAGCCGGCAGCAGTTCATATTTGAAGTCGAAACAGGATAAGCTGAAAAATGCTCTCAAGGGCAATGTGGCAACCCCTGGTGCTGCCGCTGCCGCAGAGGCCGCTGAGCCCGAACCGGAGCTTGACCAGATATCCAAGCAATTTATAGTGACAGGTGATTATAATGGATTGCAGAAGCTGGTTAATGAACTTGAAAGTTACCAGCGTGTTGTGAGGATAGACGATATTCACTTTCACCGGCCCAAAAAAGAAAGCGCCAAGGAAAAAGTCAAAATTGACGATACCAGTCCCACTGATGGTGATGAACTTGGTGATCCAAACAATTTGTTTGTGAGCATGACCCTTACTACTTTTTATCTTCCTTAATATTGAAGGAGCCCGTGATATGGAAGACCAACAAAAAAAGATGCGCCTCATTATTATGAGCGGTGCAGGCGTGCTGCTGATTGCAGTCTGCGTAGTCTGGATGATGAACCAGAAGGAAAATGAAGGTCCTGATGAAACAAACGGACGACCGCTGGCCCAGCAGACCAATCAGGTTACAGCACAAACTACTCCTCAAGCGCAAGAAAATGCATCTGCTCCTGCTGGCAGTGAAAACAGCAGCACAGCTGTTGCAAATAAAAATACAGATGCAGCAGCGCCGGCCACACCAACCAGCACCCCGGCTCCAGCAAGTACCGCTGCGGCAAATACCACTGCGGCAAACACAACGCCTGCAAACACAGCGCCTGCAAACACAACGCCGCCCAGAAACCCAGGCGGCATGACTAATCTTGCCGGTTTTGATTCTGAGGCTGAAACAGTGCAAGCGGCACCGAAAGCGGAGCCGCCTAAATTAGCTTCACTTCCTCCTGCGCAAGGTCCGGCTGATGCTGCGCCAACACAACAGAGCGGGCCCCGTGCTAAAGGCTACGCGGCTACAAGAAGAGAAGAAGCGGTAAGCGTTGCCAAGCAAGTAGCTGGTCGCGAAGATCCAATGCAGGCAGAATATGAATCGAATTCCTATCCTGCACCCTGGACCAAACTGGCCATGGCCGGTGGCAGAACCACCTCTGATGATCAGGAGAAAGATAAGAAAGGAGAGCAGAGCAAAATAGTGCCGCCGCCGCCTCCGCCCTCAAGTCGCGAGGCTCCAGTGCCGCCGCCGCCTCCGGTATCACCTCAGAATATGATTGGCGCCGACTCGCTGCCGATAGACAACCTGCCGTTGCCGCCGGACAAGCCGCTTGTGAGCCCTAATCTCAAGCTTGTTGCGATTGTGGGAAACAGAGCCATGCTTTCGGTTCCGATGCAAATGAGAACTCAAAATAAATGGCCTGCAATCATTTCGCTTGCGCCTGGCGAACGTTTTGAAGATCCGGTCAAAGGCTCATTCAGTGTTGTCTCGGTTGAGCCGGACAATGTAACCATTGAAGAAGAATCAGAACGCTCGGTAAAAACTTTGCCGCAAATTAAATAAATGGGCTATGCTTCCATGAGTTTTGAAGAAGCTCTTCGTGAAAGCGAAGAGCTTCTTTGCGAACTGGAAGAAAATGGCATTAATGAAGAACGCAGCTTAGAACTTGCCGAAATGCTATCCAGCCTTCCTTCCTGCAGAGGCTTCTTTGTTAGTTTTCTTACCGGCGAGTGCAAACTTGCAGACAATACTCCCGACTATCTTCTTTCTGCAATGTCTGAAAGCGAACATTTGCCTGATCTACTTGCAAAAAATCTGGTCATGTCTGTGTGCATGCAGGTAACTCATAGAAAGTCCAGCGACAATGATCGGCTTGCCGGTTCCAGGCAGGTTGAAATGCGTGTGATCAAATTATTGAAAGAGTTAAATCTTGATACAACCCGCATGAAGCTGGTTGAAATGAAGTATTCGATCAAGACAGGCACAGGTGTTTATGCAGAGTTCCTCAGGCGCTGGCAATACGATCAGGAGCAGCTAGCACTTGCGCTTTCAGTGCTGCAAAGTTTGCTTTAGTTGGCAGTGTAGATCTATACGTTAATTGAAAATACCGGCGAATCAGTGATCATGTCGTCAAAAATTGCGTTCAAGCAATTCGGTCCGCCAATTTCTTGCAGCTTATTGTTTTCATTCATTGTGCTTTCGATGATTGACGATTGATTCATGGTGCTATCAATGATTGCAGCGTGACTGATCGCAGCTTCAAGAAGCGCAACTTCACGCTGAGCAGTTTTAACTGCATCATCACTCAAGGCTGCATGATTCATTGCAGCTTCCAGCATTGCAACTTCTCGTTTGACCGTTTCAAATGCCGCATCGCTGAGTGAACTTCTGACGATTGCCGATTTAATTGAAACAACCTCGCTGAGAGCGGACTCAAATTCAGCGGGCTGGCATTGCACCGGATCTGACTTTGGTTTTGTTTGCAACACAGCCTCAGTTTGAACTGCAGCTGCTTCAGGGGGCGGTGGTGGTGTGGTTATTGATCTTGAGCTCAACTGGTCTGATGTATCCGCATGCTGGCTGGCAAAACTTCCAAGCGTGGCAATTGCTGTTTCGTCCGAAAGAATCACTTCTTTAATAGGACTTTTGCCGAGAAAAAACGCCAGCCAGTCTTCTTCTTGAGCTTTCATATCTTCATGCTTCTGCATCTCGTCCAGATTAATCGAAGCATGCCTGTGGGATTCAGCTTTTACTTCAGCTGGTTTTTCTTCGACTAGCTCTGCTTTTTGATTGTAGACCGGGTCCTGGTATGATGAATCCGAGCACTGCTGCCGCTCGCTTTGCGGGATGCATTCTGGATCGCGGAAATCCTGTCTCAATAAACTTGAAGACCTGATAGTCTTTGGCATAGCCGGTACGTTTTCGGATTTCTGCGAAAGTGATTTCTGGTATGCTTTCGTGTTTACAAACTTACTGTAATGAAGCATTGTCGTTTTACCTCTGCTGGCTCAAGTGCCAGTGATGTCTCAGCTTACTTTTTAATAAGAACACCTGCTTTTCCAACACGTCTATTGGATTCGGTCGCCAGCAGTCTGAAATTGAATTAAAAACGGGAATCTATTTATAATGGAGTTTACCGGTCCTGATTGAGCTTGAGCCGGAAATGGAGCTGGAGTAAAGATTTATGGAATTGATTAAATACTTCGCCCCATTTTTTGCGATTCTTTGTGTTTCTGCTTCGAATTCGGTTATGGCTGATGATGCTGCAAACAATAGCGCAAGGAAGCTGAACGCTCGAATCCAGAAAACTGACCTTCAGCCACGCTTGCTCCGTCCTAAAACCCCGGAAGCTCCAAAAAAACCGGCTTCTCAAACAACTCCAGATAATGCTTACAGCGGCCTGGGTAATTTTAGTTTTGATCCAAATAAAGTTAACAAAGACCTGGCTGCCGATCTGGCTAAACGTGTTCAGAAAAATAATGCCAGCAAGAACAAGAATGAATCTAAGACTCCCAGCTACAGCTCAATAGCTGCAAAAGAAATGGAAATGCAAGAAGGTAACGGCAGTGGGTCAATTGACTGGAGAAACTGGCATCGAAACTTTGTTCGCAATCTTTATCTTCGTTTCCACCGGGCAAACAGCGGTGATTATCCAGGCGCGTGCAGGGTTTTGATTTCAGTCAGCAATAGTGGAGAAATTGCACTTGAAGGAGGCGAAGACTATCAAATGCAATCAGATGGGTTCAAGTCTTGTTTGAACAGGTCGCTCAGAATGCTTGCACATTCGCCGCAAATCGAGTTTCCCTACGGCTCAAGAAGAAACGAAGTAGCTTTTACCATGATGATTAAATCAAGCAAGGATGAGGGTAGTGGCAGCTACGGCTATGACGGAAACGATTTTGAAAAATCACAGTAAATCAATTCATTGTGCAGAGTTTGCCGAACTCGGATGGCGTATCGATTGAGTAATGGGGCAGTTGTCTTAGAGCCTGGCTTGAGGGCAAAGTCATATAGTTGAATATCTCAGGTTCTAAGGACGCAAGAAAATCCAGATCGAGACTTACATCTTTAAAGAGGGCTTCCTCGAATTCTTTGATGCATTTTGAAGAGTAAACGCCCAGCAAAGCTTCTATCTGGCCCTCATAAGCATAAAGCATCATTTTGCTCTGATTTTCCTTGGCATTTCTGCAGATAGTTCGGATCAGTTCTTCAGTTAGAAATGGCATATCGCAGGCCATTACAAATGACTGTTCGTAATGTGATACTAATAATCCGGAAAGGATACCGACTATCGGCCCCCGGTCCGGCAGAATATCACGCAGCACATTGGCGCTCAGGTGCTCAAATTCAGCCGGATCATTGGATACAAGCACAAGCTCGGAAAAAATTTCACTGAGCATATCTAGATTGTGCTCAATTAAACTCTTGCCTTTATAAGGCAAAAAAGCCTTTTGCCTGCCCATGCGTGTGCTTCTACCGCCGCAGAGTATGATGCCGGTCATTGCAAGCTTTGTGCTGCCTGCAGGTTTTTCAAGAACATGTGCTTTCGTCATTATTCACCCAGATATACAGGATCTCGCTTCTCCGCAAATGCGCGAAGACCCTCAAGCCGGTCTTTTGTATTGAGCAGCTGCAGATATGCTTTGGTTTCAAGCGCAAGTCCGGCTGAGAGATCCCGATCAAATCCGTTGTCGATGGCGAATTTTGCTGCCTTCAAAGCAAGAGGCGCGGCATTTGCAATTTCTTGCGCCCAGTCGATTGCCCGGTTCAAAAGCTCTTCGTTTTCAGCTTCGCTTTCTTTTGCTGACGGTGCCAGTTTATGCACAAGCCCGATTTCCATGGCTTCTTTTGCCGGAAGCGGGCGTGCCGTCAAAATCATTTCCTTGGCTCTCGACTTGCCAATCAACCTGGCCAGTCTTTGTGTCCCGCCGGCTCCCGGAATTATGCCGAGTTTAACTTCTGTCAGGCGAAAAAGTGCGTCTTCAGCCATGATGCGCAGATCACAGGCAAGGGCGAGTTCGGTGCCGCCACCGAAAGCTGAACCGTTTACTGCGGCAATAACGGGTTGGCTCATTTCTTCGATTGCAAGCATTGTAGACTGGATCAGATTGAGGTAGTCGAGCACCTGCCCTTCGCTCATGCCTTTGCGCTCACTGAGGTCGGCGCCAGCACAAAATACTTTTTTGCCCGAGCCGCAGATAATTACTGCCCTGATGCTTCTATCTGCAGATATCTCCTGGCAGCTTTGCTTCAGGGTTCTCAGGAGCTCGCTATCTAAGCTATTGTGCACTTTTGGACGATTGAGTTTTAATATGGCAATCTGTCCTTGCTTCTTTAAAATCAGAGAATCAGTCATTTGCAAAGTTCCTGTTTGCTTTCGTCCTTTTTCAAGGACTTTGCTCGACTCGAAAGACATGCCTGCAAGTACCTCCCGCTTAGCTTGTGCTGGACCAGTTCTTGGGCCAGCTCTCCTGCTTCTATCAGTTTGTCCAAATTGACACCAGTTTCTATGCCCATGCCGTTCAGCATGTATACCAGATCTTCAGTGGCCAGGTTTCCAGCAGCTCCCGGAGCATATGGGCAGCCACCCATGCCGCCGACCGACGAATCAAATATACTTATTCCTGCTTCGAGTCCTGCCAGCACATTTGCAAGCGCGGTGCCGCGGGTGTCGTGAAAATGCAGGGCGAGCTTTTCGCTTTCGCACGAACGCTTGAGAGTTTCCAGAATCGCCCATACGTCGCTGGGAGTTGCACCGCCTATAGTATCACCGAGGGAAAGCTCGTCAATTCCGATTGCCAAAAGCTTTTTCACAAGTTCTTCAACTTCTTTCGGATCTGTTTTGCCTTCGTAAGGGCATACGAAAACCACAGAAAGGTAACAACGAATGAAAAGCCTGTCAGCGGCAGCCCGCTTCGCCAGGGTACTGAGCACCGCTAAAGCTTCATCAGTTGACTTGTTGATGTTTTTCTTGTTGTGTGATTCAGTAGCTGACATGAAAAGAGAAATTTCTCTTAAGCCCGATTCCATGAAAGACTCATAACCCTTTTCGTTTGGCACAAGAGCTGAACGTCTCAGTTCAGTCGATATTGAGCTGCTGTTTTTAGCGATCTCGCCGGTGTCGGCCATTTGCGGGATCCATTTGGGGCTAACAAATGATCCGATTTCGACGCGCTTCAATCCAGCGTTTGCAAGCGAGTTTATTAGATCGATTTTCTGCTGGCAGCTTAACTGCACAGCTTCGTTTTGCAGACCGTCTCTTGGACCTACTTCTACAACAGTTACTCTTTCTGGTAGTTTATGAGCCATTGTCCTGCTTATTTAATGAGCCATTCCGAGCCACAAAGCTAGATCAGCTGAGAATGATAACTACGTCGCCTTCGTTGACGAAATCTCCCTGTGCCACTTTGATTTCGCTCACCTTGCCTTCTAGCTCGGAGCTAATAGGCAATTGCATCTTCATTGACTCGATGATAACTACGTCCTGCCCGGTGCTTACGGTATCTCCAGCCGCAACCAGAACTTCAACAACCGTACCTGCCATCATTGCATTGATCTGCTTCATAAAGCCTTCAGCCTGCCTTTTCTAGTAGTTATTCGGACAAGGCTAAATCTTAGCAAAGTGCAAGATTCTGATTATGACTGTGGGTTTATATTTTCTCTTATCTCAACGGAAAAGACTGCGAAGGGCATCGTTTATGCTCTTGACTGTTTCAGAGTCGTTCTCTTCGCCTTCACCCAGGTCTACGGAAGCTTGTCCCTCGGCTTGAACTGTGTTGCCAGGAGTAGGTGCAGCCTGGGCGGCCTGAGCTGGTGAAGCCTGGGCTGGTGAAGCCTGGGCTGCCGCTTGATCGTGTTCTTCTTCAAAGGCGGCGCTCAGAGCTTGTGGTGCCTGCTGGTATGCATTTGCATCCGATTCTTGCTGTGTCTGTGTTTGCCAGTCCTGGGGCTGGTTTTCAATGCCCCACTGGGCTTCGGCAGTCCAGCTGCCTTCCTGGCTAAGTTCCTGACTGCCATCTGTCCACTGAGCCGATTCAGGTTCAGGTTTTTGCCAGTTCCCCCCTGCGGCAGCTTCTTGCTGCCAGGAATTTTCGGCCCATGAGGCTTCATTTGTATTGTTAGTCTGTGCAGTTGCCCAAGAGGTTTCGCTTGTGTCGCTGGCCTGTGCAGTTGTCCAAGAGGCTTCGCTTGTGTTATTAGTCTGTGGCGTTGCCCATGAGGCTTCGCTTGTATTATTAGTCTGTGGCGTTGCCCAAGAGGCTTCGCTTGTATTATTAGTTTGTGGCGTTGCCCATGAGGCTTCGCTTGTATTATTAGTCTGTGGCGTTGCCCATGAAACTTCGCTTGTGTCGCTGGTCGGTGCACTTGCCCATGTTTCTGCCTGGCTTTCTGCCTGGTTCTGCCATGAGCTCTCCTGGGAATATGCTTCGGCGCTTTGTTGCCATGATTCTTGTGCCTGTTTCTCCCAGTCGACTTCGTTTTCAGCGAGTTCTGTGGATTTGACTGCATGCTCAGCTTCAGCCTCCAAAGCAGGTGCTTCTGCATGAGCTTGTACTGGCAGCGGTACAGGTAGTGCCGGTGCTGCTGCCGGTACGGGCAATGCGGGCGCCGGGGCCGGTTCGGGTAATGCGGGCGCCGGGATTGGTTCGGGCAATGCGGGCGCCGGGATTGGTTCGGGCTGTGCCGACGCTGCTGCTTCAGGCATTGCTGCTTCAGGCATTGCTGCTTCGGAAGCCGGGGGCGTGCTTGCAGGCTCTGGTGCTGGAGCTGACTTTGTTTCTGCTGCCGGAGCTTTTTGCACTGGAGCCAGTGCCGGCTCTTTTTGCGGGGCGCTGCTGGCTTCGGCGGCCTGGGCTTCTTTTCTGGCAGCACGCTTGGCGCTTACCGAGCTTATCTGCGCACTGATCGTTTTGCTTTCTACTTTTTCAATCTCAGTTTTATCAGTTTTATCAGGTTTATCGGCTTTATCAGTTTTATCGGCTTTATCGGCTGAGTGCTCTTTCAGTGACTTCACTTTGCTGCTTTTTACTGATCTCAGTTTTTCAAGTTTCTCAGATCTGGACTGAGCTTCGCTTTCGTCTTTTGAAGCTGAAGGCTCAGCTGCCTGTTTTTCTGGTTTCTCCGATTTCTCCGATTTTTCCGATTTTTCCGAGCTCTCAGAATTTTCAGAATCTTCGGGTTTTGCTTCGGAAAATTCCGCCTGATCAGGTGCTTCAAATTTGCCGTGCAAATACCTTTCCCTGATCGAAAGCACTCTTTCTCTGTCCTTGAGTACCTGTTCTTTTTTCTCGTGGCATTCGGCTAGCCGCTCTTCAAGCTGGCTTATCTGTTCGTCTATCAGCTTGTACTCTTCTTCAATCAAAGCAGTCTCACTCGAGAATCTCTCCAGCAACTGCTTCAACATATCGCCGCTATCCATCCGAACTCGCCCTCAGTGTTCCCTTTTCAGTATTACCACCAAAACATAAATAAAACCAGCCCTTATTTTAGGCATGCTGGAAGTACCGGACCATTTCACTGAACTCGCTGAGATCCCGGGATGTTTGTTGCAAATCGGTTCCATCTGCATAAACATGAACCAGGGGTTCGACTGCGTCCGGTAATACAAGGATCCAGTGGTCGGGTCTTGTCTGAATTTTTACTCCATCTAAAAGCTCCATTGGCTTATTTTGGTTTTTCTCGACTAAAAGTCTCATAACTCGACCCTTTCTTTCCCAGGGGCAGTGGACCGAATCCACTTGATATACAAGCGGAGGCAGTTCCGAAACAGCCTGATGCAGAGAACGCCCCTGATAAGTTAAATGTTCCAGAACCTGACCAACTGTAAACATTGCGTCATAGCCATTTTGAAATTCAGGGAAAATAAAGCAGCCGTTGGCGCTGCCTCCCAACACTACATCAGGTGTTTTGGAAGTCGTGGAGCCGATTTCTGTTTCGGACGCTTTGCAGCGCAGCACTTTGCAGTCATAACGCGAAGCGATTCTTTCGATTGCCGAGCTTGCATTTACCGGAACCACAATTGATTTGCCGTGTTTGTCGCGCAAAATAATATCAGCCACGGTAGCAAGCAGCAGTTCTCCTCTAATGACCTGACCTGTTTCGTCAACAAGAGTTACCTGCTCACCATTTCTGCCAACCTGGGCACCGAGGTCGGCGTTAAGGGCTCTGACCACATCTGCAAGTTGCTTGCGCATGGCCAGTCGCTCTTCCTGTTTTGGCGGGTTACCCCTGATTGATGCATTAAGGACTACGGTTTCGATGCCGAGCTGACCTAAGAGATCAGGTAAAATCACGCCAGTTTCAGCCATGGCATAGTCAATGACTGCTGTTGGTGGGTGGGTAATCAGAGTTCCTTCTTTTGTCACCCGGTTATAGTTGGACCCCGGAACCACGCAAAATGCGACTTTGTCCTGCTCAAATACCTGTCCTTTTACATGGTGCAAATATTCACCCATATAATATTCACGAACGCGTCCCGGATAGGAAATGCTGCCAACGTCTTGCGGCAGGCAGCGCGGGAAATCTTCCTTGAAAAAGGTCGATTCGATTTTGCGCTCCATGGCTTTAGTGATAGCCACACCATCGCTGTCAAAAAATTCGACCTTGACTTTTGAGCTGTCGCGCTGCGAGATACGAGTGTGCACAAGACCGGCAGCTCTCTGGGTCTTAACATAGTGTCTTGCAATCGGCAGTGGCATTGCCTCTAAGTTGTGCACGTCAACCCCGACGCTCATCAGACCTGAAACCACGGCCCGGCTTATCATGCGGCTTACAGGCCAGTAGTCGCGGCTTACAAGCACCGGCCCGCCCTTTACAGTAGCGCCGTAGGCGGCAGCCAGTGTCACTGCAAATTCAGGAGTTATCTCGACGTTGGCGATACCGACCACACCATTGGCACCGAACAGGCTGCGGGGGGCGCGTGTACCCCAGATGACCGATGTCGGAACTGAAGCCCCGGCATCTATTGCTTTGTCCGGCCAGATTCGCACATCAGGGTCAACCCTGGCTTCTTCTCCTATAACTGACTTGGAGCCAATCACCGCACCTTCTAAAAGTTCAGCTCCCCTGTGAATGCTTGCGTTGTTGCATACTATGCAGGCTCTCAGTGCTGTGGCATTGCCCACGTAGCTTGAAGCCCAGATCACTGGATGCTTTAGCGAGGCCTTTTCCTGAATGATTACATGGTCACCGATCACAGTATGAGGCTCAATTTCTACATCTTTACCAATGCGGCAGTTTTTGCCTATTAAAATCGGAGCTCTTAGTTTGACCGAAGAGTCGATTTCGCTTCCTTCACCAACCCATACCCCCGGTGAAATCTGGGGCAAACCCATATCGAGCTCCATCTTACCGTCGAGAATATCTGCATGGGCCTGCCTGTAGACTGCCAGGTTACCGATGTCACACCAGTAGCCGTCGGCCACATAGCCATACATCGGCTCATTTCTCAATAGCAGAAGCGGGAAGAGGTCGTTGGAAAAATCCTGCTCGCGTCCCATAACTACGTAAAGAAGCACTTCAGGCTCAAGTATATAAATACCTGTGTTTACTGTATCGGAGAAAATTTCGCTGGCGCCCGGTTTTTCTACGAAGCGCTGGATGCGCCCGTCTTTGTCTGTGATTACAACCCCGTAATCGAGTGGATTTTCTACTCTTTTCAGCACCAGAGTTGCTTTGGATTTCATTTTCTTGTGATATGCAAGTGCTTTTGTGAGGTCGATGTCTGTAAGACCGTCACCTGAAATCACGATAAACGTTTCATCGAGCAAATCTTGAATAGCTTTGACGCAGCCTGCGGTACCTAGTGGTTTGCCTTCTTCTGTGGAGTATCTGATCTTAACTTCCCAGTCGGAGCCGTCGCCGAAATAATCACTTATTGCCTGCGGCAAATAATGCAGTGTGAAAATTATGTCGTTGAATCCGTGTTTTTTAAGCAAATTGACAATATGCTCGGACATCGGTTTGTTTATAACAGGCACCATAGGTTTGGGCAGGTGGCAGGTAAGCGGTCTCAGTCTGGTTCCCGAGCCACCGGCCATGATTACTGCCTTCATTTTCAATTCCTCCAGTTTTTATCCGACTTGTTATTGCATATGTGTCTGAGTATTTGAATCCGGTCTAACCGGCATGAGCAGTGGCTTTCCCCAGAGCTTGCTTCGGTGTGGAAGAGACTCCATCCGGTCCCATTTTCTCTGCTTCAGCCAGTACCTGATCATAAACTTCCAGGGTTCGTGCGGCGATGACCTTCCAGTTGTAGATAGTGGATACTCGCTTATGTCCTTCTTCCTTGAGATAATTTGCAAGCTCCGGATTTCTCAGAACCTGCAAAAGCCCCCAGGCAAGGCTCTGTGAGTTTCCTGTATAAGTAGTGACTCCGTTTGCCATGTTCTCTACAAAATCAGGTAAACCGCCGGTGTCGGAAGTTACGACCGGCACCTTTGCTGCCATGCCTTCCAGTGCCACTATGCCGAATGGTTCATAAAGACTTGGTATGCAAACCACATCGGCAATCTTGTAAAGATTGAGTAGATCCGGATCGCTTACATATCCCAGAAAGTTGACATCGTGGCTTACTCCCAGGTTATGGGCCATGCCCTTCAGTTCGTCGAGATAATAGCCGGTGCCCACAAAAAGGAATTTCGTGCCGGGGCATTCGAACACCACCGATGGTATCGCATGCAAAAGAACCTGCACTCCTTTTTCCAGAACCATGCGTCCTACGTAAAGCACAATCTTCTCATGCTCCCTTGCATATTGATTGCGCAAATGATGCGGATCAAAGTCAAAGTCGAAGATCTCCGGATCGATGCCGTTTGGAATGACCACAAGCTTGTCTTGAGGCAAGCCGAACTGTCCCATCAACTCATGCTGCATGTGCTGGCTGTTGACTATTACTTTCCATGACTCGAAGGTCAGGCGCCATTCCATTTGATTGATATAACGCTGCAGGTCCGTATGAACTCCTTTCATTCTGCCTGCCTCAGTTGCATGCATGGTCGAAACCAGCGGCAGTCCGAACCCTTTTTTCATCACCCAGGCAGCATCGCATACCATCCAGTCATGCGCGTGCACAATATCGAAAGGCTCTTTTCGGTGCAACTCAAGAGCGTATTGCAGCAATCCGAAATTGAGGCGGTTCACCCAGCTTAGAAAATCCGGAGTCGGGTCCGTCTGAGTTTTTACCCTGTGTACGTGTACGCCATGATCGATTTCGTGTTCAGCTGCTCCGGGGTGGTCAGCTGTGACCACATGCACATCCCAGCCGGCTGCTGCCATTTTCCAGGACAGTTCCGCTACGACTCGTGCCAGTCCACCGATTATTCGCGGAGGATATTCCCAGGAAAACATCAAAACTCTTTTGCTCACTTTTCACCTGCTCGGATTAGTCTTACCCGGATTGCTTTTACTCACTTACTAAAGGACGATTCATCAAATTCATGATTGCTTCTTGCGGGCTGATGTCTCCTTTTAAGGAGGCTTCAACCTGCGTGGCAATCGGTAGATCAATAGAATATTTTTCTGCAAGCTGGCAAACTGCCTTTGCGGTGCTTACACCTTCTGCAACCGCTCCCAGAGAAGCAATCGCTTCCTGAGGGCTTGTGCCCTGTGCGATCATTTTGCCGAGTCTGTAGTTGCGTGAGAGATCGCTTGTGCAGGTAGCCATCAGATCGCCGAGCCCGGCAAGACCCGACATGGTGCTGGCACGTGCCCCCATGCTAACGGCGATGCGTGTCATCTCAGCAAGCCCACGGGTCAAAAGTGCTGCTTTGGCATTTGTGCCTAGATTGAGCCCGTCAAGACCCCCAGAGGCTATGGCAATCACGTTTTTGAAAGCTCCTCCGAATTCCACCCCCTTGATGTCCGTGTTGGAATACATTCGCAGTTTGGGTGTCGAAAGTACTGCCTGGACCTGCTTTGCAACCCGGTCGTTGTCGCAGGCAATAACTGAGGCAGTAGGCAGACCTTTCAGAATTTCATATGCAAGATTCGGTCCTGAAAGAGCACAAACATGGTGCTCTGGAAAAAGCTCCTCAAGTATTTGCGACATGCGCGAAAAGCTTTCAAGCTCGAGTCCTTTTGCGGCACTTACCAGCACCGGAACTTGATTCGGGTAGTCAGGGGCTTTCGATTTGATGCTCCCGGCCGCGCTTCTGGATTTGAGTTTGCCTTTGACAAGGCTTGCAAGTTCGCGCATCGTTTGTGATGTGCAGGCAAAAATAATGATTTCCCGCTCGTTGACGCATTTTTCAAGGTCGTGGGTCACAGCGATAGATTCGGGAAAATCTATCGAAAGCGGTTTATCAACATGCCGTTTTTCTGAGATTAGTTGTGCCTTGGCCTGATCTCTGGTCCAGAGACATACGTCTTTGCCTGCAAGAGCAAAAACACGGGCCAGCGTGCCGCCCCAGCTTCCTGCTCCCAGTACTGCAATTTTGCTTTGATTCGGCTCTGAACTCACTACCACCACTGACAACTCGTGCTTATAGCTTAAGGACATAAATTGTACGTCCTTGAGCCCCCAAAAGTACTTAAATCAGATAGACTTTTTTGCAAATTCTGCCAGAACTTAAACAAGTTCAAGCGAGATCTTTGAAAGCTAGGATTTTTAGCGCCTGCGTGTGCGCGGGTCGAGGGCGTCTTGCAAACAATCACCGAGCTGGTTGAAAGAAAGCACGGTAATGAATATGAAAATGCTCGGAAATAGGATCAGGTGCGGGTGGGTGCGCAATGAGCGCCAGCCGTCGGAAGCCAGTGTTCCCCAGCTGCATGCAGGTGGGGAAAGACCCAAACCGATGAAGCTCAAAGTAGATTCGGATAAAATCGCGGAAGGCACGGTAAAAGTGAGCGCTACTATGATAGGTCCCATGGCATTGGGTAGCATGTGTTTGACTATAATCTCGAAAGAGTTTCGCCCGGCCGCACGGGCAGCGTCAATAAACTCCTCGCTTTGCAGCTGCAGGAACTGAGCCCTTACAAGCCTTGCTGTTCCCATCCAGCTTACAAGTCCGAGCGCAAGCAGAATGCCCTGGGTGCCGCGGCCTACAAGCACTCCCACAAGTATCATCACAAGCAAATCAGGAAGCGAATAAGCTATGTCGACTCCTCGCATCAAGAAATGATCGAGGCGCCCGCCGTAGTAACCTGCAATTGAACCATATACGGTGCCGATCACAAAAGCCATTCCTGCGATTGTGACGCCGATTGCAATCGATAATCTGGCACCATAAATGATTCTTGAAAGCAGATCTCTGCCAAGTTCATCGGTGCCCATCGGATGCTGCCACGATGGAGAATGCAAAATCTGGCTGGATGTTTCGTCGAATCCATATGGACTGAATTGAATTCCCAGCCAGGAAGAAACAGAAACAAAAACCAGAAAAACAATAATCCAGAAACAGATCATGGCCCGGGGCATTTTTACAAGGCGAGTCCAGGCCTGCATCCAGAGCCCCTGGCTGCTCTTGTTTGCTTTTGGCGCTGCTTTTTCCTGAGTGCCAGGACTTGTCACTCTTAAGCCTCCACTCTCATTCTCGGATCAAGATACATATAAGCTATGTCCACAATCGTGTTTGTAATGATGAGCAATACTCCAAACACGAGAGTGGTGCCAATAATCAGGTCGTAGTCCCTGTTTCCGACTGCGGTGATGAAAAAACGCCCCATACCGGGAATCGCATAGATATACTCGACGACAAAAGAGCCGGTCACGAGAATGGCAGTCAGCGGACCAAGCACTGTTGCGATCGGAATTAATGCGTTCCTCAAAACATGATTGAGGACAGTTTGCCAGAAGCCCAGTCCTTTGCAACGAGCCGTACGAACCCAGTCGCGTTCGAGAACTTCAAGCACGCTTGCTCTTGTGAGCCTGGCAAGATAAGCAGTCGGGCTTGCTGCCAGCGTGAGTGCCGGCATGATCATATGCCGGCCTGACTCCCAGAGGGCCACCGGCAGAATCTTCAAATAAATGCCGAATAGGAAAATAAGCAGGGCACCGATTACAAAGCCGGGCACTGAAACGCCGAGACTTGCTGCCAGCATGCAGGCGCCGTCGACAAATGAAGCCCTTTTGAGTGCAGCCGCGGTTCCCAGAGGCACGCCTACTGCAAGCGCAATACCCAGACCAAGTAAGCCAAGTTCTAATGATACCGGAAAAGCATCTACAAGAATGTCGTTCACAGTCCGGTTTGCGTATTTGTATGAAACGCCCAGGTCGCCGTGGGCAAGCCTTGTCATGTAAATACCGTATTGTTCCAGTATTGGTTTATCAAGATGGTATTTGGCTTTGATATTTGCCACTATTTCCGGTGGCAGTGCCTTATCCATGTCGAATGGACCACCCGGTACTATGCGAACCATCAAGAATGTGAGGCTCGCTACAATCCACAAAACGGGAATAGCTGCAAGCGTTCTCTTGAATACCAGTAGGAGCATTGCTATTTCAAAACATGGGACTTGCTACTTATAGCACAAGAGCAGCAAAAAATGCATCTTATTTTGAGTTGCTACGGGCCGCTAGCGTTGCTTGCTTGAGCGATCTTCAAGCTGCTGTCTGACCAGGTCGTAGTTGGTTCTCAGCATGTCATAGTAGTCGTTTGCTTCCTCCCATTGTCCTTCTTCTGCCGCATCGGTGAGCCGTGCCGTCAGCTTGGCGCTGGCGCTCATGCCCAGCGACGAGAACGGCCCTTTCAAAGAGTATGCGAAGTGGCCGGTTGCCCTCAGGTCGCGGTTATCCATGCTCATTCTCAAGCAGTGCATCAGAGTGTTGGACGACGAGAGGAAGAGGTCCAGAACTTCTTTCAATTCTTCCTGAGTATAGCTGTCGTCGAGCGTCTGTAAATCTAGCCCTTCTTCGTAGTCGTCCATATGAGTGGACTTCTCTTCGCTTTTTTTTCGGCCCAGGCACCAGGCTACGATTTTTTTGAGTGATTCCGCGTTGGCGCCCTTGCTGTAATACTCGTCCATACCTGCTGAAAGGCAGCGACTGCGATCTTCCTGGCTGTCGTATGATGTCATGGCAACAATAGGCACATGCCTGCCGCTCGAGAGTTCGGCTCTGCGAATAGTTTGGGTGGCCTCCAGGCCGTTCATCAAAGGCATGTCACAGTCCATGAAAATAAGGTCGTAGTTGCCTTTGCTCGCCATATCAACTGCTTCTTTGCCGTTGGAAGCAAAATCAGCTTCAAAGTTCAGTTTCTGCAGTCTTTTGGCCATGAGTTTCTGGTTTATGGGAATGTCGTCGACGATCAGAACGCGACCTGAAGCGACTGTTTCATCGCCATTTTGCTGAGGAGGTCTTTCGCTGGTTCTGGGAGCAAAAGTATCGTCATCGCTGTCTATTCTTTTAGCTTCCTTGCTTTCTTTGATTGCTTCATTCACCTGCACAAGCTTTTTTGAAAGCTCTTCAAAGGAAGCAATGTCGTGCAAGAGCTCTTCCAGCTTGTTTTTGAGAGACCTTTCAGTCTGGCATTCGTCGAATATTAGAGCCAGAGTGGAATCATCATTTTTCTCTTTCTTGCTTTCTTGTCTTTTCAGTTTGCTGCAAAAGCAAGAAAGAAGCTTGTCTTTGTTTTCGTCAGTTTGGCGCAGGAGCAGTGTTTCTTCATAGAACCCGTTTTCACCGAAACTTCTTTTCCAGGGAATAGTTTTCTCGTCGTGTTTCTTGAATGAAGAATCAAGCAGAAGGAGTTTTTGGTTTTGATTCGAGAAGAAAGAGGCTTCAGGTTTGTCTTGAAGAATCTGCTCAAGAATAGAAGCAAAAGCGTCGAGCTTTCCGTTTTCAGAAAACAGCAATGCGGCAGTGGTTTTATCGGACTCGAGCCGGCAAAGACTGATGATTTCTTTGAGATCGGCACTGGTTTTTGCAAAGAGACCCATGAGAGACCAGCGCAAGAGCTTCACCGACCTGAGATCTGCTGCCTCAATCGACTCCTTTGAGTCAATTGATTTGTTGATTTCGCAAATAAGATCGGTGAGTCGACTAATAGTGTCTTCGATATTAGCAGCCATTTCACCCGCTAACAAGAAAAAGGGGTCCCGATTATACTTACCACTCTCGATAAAAAAGAATCGCTTGCCCACTTGAGCTTCTTAAGCAGATCTCAGTTTCAGTGTCCGACTCAGTCCTTGCTTAAATTACAAGCTTTTCGGGAATGTCCGCAAGCTTCCACACTTAGAGACTGTGCTTACTAACAGTGTACAGAATGATGACAAGAGATAATATCTCAATATCCCACCAGTTGAATCGCGCTTGTTCGGCTACGGGGGGTGGACGAGCAAAAGTAATTCATCTGTCGAGCCGGCATGCGAAAGCTTGCCGGCTGGTGATTTTGATGGACTTTCTCAGCGGCTATCCGAGTTCCAGTTTTTGTTTATTTCTGCATCTTTGAAAAATTGTAGATCCATGGCATTGATTGCAATTCCTTTCAGCCATGGCTTGACCATAATGTTCTGGGTCGACAGATAAGTGCAGGCTATTATTGCCTCGTCTTTGCAGATCATGCGGTCGGCTTGCTTATATAAATCTGCTCGCTTTTCTTTGTTCTGTTCGCCTTCGGCCTGGTCTATTATCCGGTCGTAGACCTGGCTTTTCCATTTGGTGTCATTATTGCCGTTATGGCTGGTAAATATGTTTGCGAAGGTTTCAGGATCCGGATAGTCAGCCCCCCAGGACGAGCGAAAAATCGGCGGTGAGTCACGTCTTAAAGTTTGCAGGTAAACTTTCCATTCCATGTTTGAAAGCTCAAAATGCAGATTGAGATTTTTCTTGAGCTGGTCTTGGATTGCTTCAACCACAAGTCTTGCGTCTTCGCGCGTTGGATAAAGAATCGCCAGTTTCGGAAAACCCCTGCCGTCAGGGTAACCGGCTTCAGCAAGCAGTCGGCGGGCTTTTTGAGGATTGAAATCAGGTCCGGAGTCACGAGCGTAACCGCTGAGACCTTCAGGAATCCATGTATATGAAGCTTTTTCCTTTCTGCGCAAAATCTTACCGAATATATTCCTGTCTATTGCAAAGGAGATTGCCTGCCTGACACGCCTGTCGTTAAAGGGTGGCTTTAGTACATTGAAGCCGATATAGTTGTTGCGTAAAAGCGGAAAATTGCTGTATTCCGGTGAATTGCGGCAGTCCCAGACATCCGGGGTCGGAAAGCTGCGGTTGTCTATATAGTCGAGCTGGTCGTTTTCATATAAAGCAAAGGCTGTAGACTGCTCCGGAATCATGAACATTTTGATTTTTTTGATTTTCGGTGCACCGCCTATATAAAGCGGGTTTGCCAGAAGTTCAATTTTGTATTCGTGTTTCCAGTCATGTAATTTAAACGGACCGTTTACCACCATGTGTTCAGGGTCGGTCCAGCTTTTTCCGTATTTTTCGACAATGTCCTGCCTCATAGGAAAGGAAGCGCAGATTGCTGTAAGTCTCAAAAAATAGATTGCCGGTTTTTTGAGCCTGACTACAAAAGTGTATTGGTCGGGACAGCTAATTCCCAGTGCAGATGGGTCTTTGACTGTGCCGTTGTTATATTCGAACGCATTTTTCACGTCATATAGAAAGAATGCATAAGGGGCTGCAGTTGCCGGGTCTAAAAGCCGACGCCAGGCATATGCGAAGTCGGCTGATACTAAGGGTTTGCCGTCGCTCCATTTCAGATCTTTGCGCAAATGGAAAATATAGGTTTGGCCTCCATCTAATACCTCCCAACTTTCGGCGCAGGAGGGGGCTACGTTTAAGTCGTTTTTATATTGAGTCAGACCTACCATCATGTTACAGACCACATCAAAAGATGCATTGTCTGTGTTTACATGCCAGTCAAGACCGGGAGGCTCTGTGCCTATATTAATGCGCAAAGTTTCCTTTTCCGGACCTCGTTTTGCACTGCAAGATGCAAGCGCAAGCAAGCAGAGAATCAGAAACAGGAAGTTCAGTAAAACTGTTTTTGATTTATTGCACATAAAGACCTAGTTCAGTCTGGCTCGATCTTCTTGCGGGGTAAGCGGAACGCTTATACATTCAGGCCGTCTGGCTTCATCCACAAGCTCGCTCAATTTTGAGGTCTCGAATTCATTTTCGATTTCGGCCACTGCGTTTGAAAGTCGCTTGTGAAGAGGACAGAGCTTGAATCCGTGTGATTCAATACCGAGCGGGCAGCTTTCAATTTTTTTGATGGGGTCGACTGCGTTAATTACTTCCAGAAAGGATATATCTTCCGTATTTTTTGCAAGTTCGAAACCGCCGCCCATGCCTCGTTGAGACTTTAAGAGCCCGGCTTTAACCAGTTGCTGCATAATTTTTGCCAGATAACCCGGCGGTACTTTTGTAACCCTGGCAATTTCCTGGCCGGTTGCCGGTGCTTCGTGCATTGCCAGGTAAGTCATAGCTCTTAACGCATATTCTGAGGTCTGAGAAATCATTTTTATGCCTGAGATTAGTTACTTTAAGTTGATATTGTAAACAAAAATACCTTTATATTCAAAATACCATGTTTCGGAACTTTCTGGTCTTGACAGAGCCTTCTAATCTGATATTATGGATATAAAGGTCCATAAATCCATAATAAGCAATCTGGTATCAAGCAATAAAAGAAGGAGGACAGGATCATGAGATTCATATGCACACTTTGTAATAACGTGGTCGAAAGATCAAAAAGCAATGCAGTCAAATCGACAGTTCAAGAAAATCTCGATGAGATTCCTGAAAACTGGCACTGTGCCGTTTGTCAGGCCGGCAAGGAATATCTACAAGCATGCAATTGTGTTTTCTGGTCTCTTTATGAAAAAACTAAGTACGACAAAATTGCTTGAAATCCGGGGCTCACTGGATTTCAAGTCGGTATTCCCAGGAGGTGAAAGTCATGGATATCACTTATGAATGCACGGTAAAAACAATTCTGGATCGTTATCCGGAGGCTCTTAAAGTATTTGAAAAACACGGTGTGGATGTGCCGCTTGAATGTGATGAGAGCATTCTCGATACAGAGCTTTCAATTTGCGACAGCATGTGCCACATCGACGATATTGAGGAGCTGATTAGCGACCTGCAGAATTTTGTCAACGAGCAAAACCAAGCATGAAAATTGAAAAATATTTGCAGAGAAACTGCCATCAGGGCCGGTGCATAATTCCGAATCTTGTTTTGTCGGGACGCCGGCCTTTTGCTGAATAATTTATCATCCGGCTATTTTTGGCAAGATCACCATTCCGTTTGTGTAGATACAGGAGTTACAGTCTGTTAGGATTCCTGCTGTTTCATTCCTCTTCCCGCCTCCAAACGGAGAACTTTCATGACGACTGCCGCCACGCAAAAGCATTCGCCTCCCTGGATTTTCGGGATCACTAATATTCCTTACGGCGTGGCCGGCACTTATGCAGGCGTGGCAGTGCCATTCCTTTTAAGAAAGGCAGGACTCCCGGTTGAAACAATTGCTGTTGTGGCCGCAATAGCGTTTTTGCCGGCTGCATACCAGCTATTCTGGGCTCCAATCATCGATTTAGGAATCAAAAGACGTAGCTGGCTTATGCTATGTGCAAGTCTGGGTGCGGTCTTGCTTGCGGCAACTCTCTTCATTCCGGTGCCTGGTCATTTAGTTGAATACGAAATTGTGCTGACTCTTGGTCAGGCTCTTGTGGGCCTGGTTGCATCATGCAATGGGGCTCTGGTTTCAACCACTGTCGACCCGGCAAAAAGAGGCCGGGCTGCTGGCTTTGTCAACGCAGCCAATCTGGGTGCTGCAGCACTCGGGGGAGGCCTGGTTCTGACGCTTGCAAACAATGTTTCGGCAGAGGCTGCAGCGATTGCCCTCTTCTTAACCATTTGCCTGCCTTCATTTGCTGCTCTCTATATCAAGGAAGCTCCGCCCCTGAAAGAACCGATTGTCCAGCATCTGGGTAATATGAGGCGTGAAGTATGGCGTGCAGTCAGCGCACGCCGTGGCTGGACCGGGCTTTTGTTTTGTATTTCGCCTGTGGGCACTGTGGCTCTTACAAATTTATTTTCCGGCATGGGGGCTGATTACCATGTATCGAGCCAGGTAGTGGAGCTGGTTAACGGTTATGGAGGCGGTTTTATAACTGCGCTAGGGGCCCTTGCCAGCGGATTTATTCTAGATCGGGCCGACAGGCGCAAGCTTTATTTGCTTGCCGGAGTTTTAACCGCCGTTTGCTGCGTGTCTATGGCATTTGCACCCATGAATCCGACAACTTATATGATTGGTGTATCCTTCTATTTATTGATTGCCGGCCTTGCTTATGCGGCTTTCTCAGCTGTCGTATACGAAATTGTCGGAACTGCCGGTAGCACGGCTTCAACTCTGTACTCGGTGTTTCCGGCCGCTGGAAACCAGGCAATAGCCTATGTGCTGTTCATCGACGGCCAGGCAAGCCACGCATTCGGCACCCGCGGACTGCTTCTGGCAGACGCTGCCTTGAATTTTGCCGGTGTTATTGCACTTACTTTCTTGCTGCGGATTGTATTTGCTGAAAAGACTCTTGCTGCTCCTTCTCTTGCAAGCGAAAAGGAAGAAGCTCCGATTCCCGCGCTTGTCGATTGAGACAGCATGGTCTACAGGCTTTTCGGTCATAAGCTCAATAGCGGCAGGTCTCTTGAAGAACTGGTCATCTAAGTTCTTCTGAAACTCTGGTGCGTGCTCGCCATTTCGAAAGTGCGCGTTGCTTTTTTCCTTCTTCTGAGTCCGGCTCCAGATCCTGCAGAATTTTGTCAAAGACCCGGTAGCCGATTGTGGATGCAGCCCCCGCAGATTTATAGCCAAGTTCCCTGGCAATTTCAGCCCAGCTTGCTCCTTCATTTAGAAGCTCCATCAAGCGTGCTTCTTTTGTAGAGAGTTCTTCCCTCAGGAATACGTGGCGCATGGTTCTGGGAACCAGTACCACCTGTCCTTGCATGGCTATTTTTAACTCCTCTACCATGGACTGTATTTCCGAAAGTGGTGCATGCTTGCATAAGTATCCATCGCAACCCGCCTGCAGCGCCCGTTCGCCATCTTCAAGCATGCGCGAGTTTGTCAAAACCAGTAAGCTGCCACTAAAACCCGGGCTGTGTCTGACCTTGCTCACAATTCTCAAACCTGACAGTGAGCTTGTCGCTGTTTCGCCTGCAGCCTGAGGAATTGCAAGATCCACAAGTACTGAATCAAGAAAGCTGAGATCGTTTGATGCAAACCAGCTATCTGCAGCGCTTTCATTGTCTAGAATAGCCAGTACCTGGCAATCTCCGCTTTCCTCGAGATTTTCTTTGAGTATTTCTGCAAAATCAAGGTCATCTTCGACAATTACGATTTTTGTGGTCTTTAAGCGTTTCTGTTTCGTAGCTTCTTGCTAACTCATGCAGGAGGTCGATGAGCCTGTTTGATGTTTTTGCCAGCTTATCTATCTTTTCTGCCGCAGTATCAGGCTTGATTTCAATTCGGGTCAGTTTAGCAAGAATCCAGCTCATTACCGTGACCGGTGCTTTGAGGTCATGATTGATTCGACGAATAAATTCTTTGCGCCTGGCGGCGTCCTGAGTCATTTCCTGTATGTGTAATTCAACCGCCTGCTTCTTCAGCTCAATTTCATGTTTTTCGTCTTGAAGCTTCAGTTTCTCCCGGGCATGTTTCAGCTGGTTTTGCAGGCTTGCTGTTCTTTCCTGTTCGCGATCATATATGGCACCAGGCAAATACAATTGATACTGCAGGCACAGTTACAGGCACAATTAAATGCGCCTGAATAAAGAGAAAGCAGGCAGCTAAATAGCCGGCTTGCAGAATGATAATGCAAGCAAAAAAATCAATTAACGAACAGAGGAGCTTCCGGTCTTTTAATTCTGCTTTCGAATATAAGAACATGCGAAGTAAAGCAAGCAGGCCGGCGGAAAAAACTGTATAAACTGCATGGTAAAAGAAGCTCTCCCATCCGGCGGTTCTTCTAAACCAGCTTTTTCGGCTTATAGTATCCATGCACTGGGCTAAGAGTTCGGGTCCACTCATTAGATTTACGCCCATATTAGTATAAGGCGTTGCATATAAATCGGTAACACCGTCACCGATAATCACGATTGCATCTTTTAAGCTCACATCGGAGTTTTTCTTGCTATTGCTTTTTCGGCTGATTCTTTTTTTGAGCTCCGGATCAAACAAGTAATGTAACGGTCTTACAGGATACAACTCAGAGTTCGGAGCCGAAACAAAATCAATGTTCATTTGATCGGGCAGGTCTTCAGGTATCTTTTCATTTATTGCTTTAAGTGCTTTTACGGCTATTGAAATGCGGGTCTGATCTTCGTTTTTTTGATCCCTGCAAATTGTCCTTCTCAGCACATGATCTTCATCCAGGATCATGCTTGTGATCCCCATATATTTTTCAAAGACATTCACGCCTGACCCTTCCAGCCTTTCAAGCTCATTTTCGATACTTTTAGGTCCGGAAAGTCGGTCGAGCATTAAGATATTTCCGGAACTGCGCCTGTTGACAGTGCATGCCAGCAAAACCGGTATTGCTTTGCCGCCGCTCAATTCACCGCTTGCGGCCCGATGAATTGCAACAGCGAGTTTGCGGTCGCCGTCTGAGTATTGAGGAAAGTCGTTATCCAGAATAATCTCGCGTACTTCTGAGCGGGCAAGAAATTCCACAATGTCTGCCAGGTCTGCCCTGGAAAGTGGAAACTGCATCAGGGGTTTCATCCAGGGATGGGATTCCCTTGTCAATCTTTAGTGTTTGCAAGTTCCCAGTTGGTTTTTAAATGCAAAACAAGCCAGTTGCCGTTTTTGAGTTCGAAAACTTCCGAGCACCAGGATTCCATTTTTTTTGCATCTGCTTTTACGAACTCTTTGGTAGCTCTGAATGAAACCATGGCTGTGTCGCCTTTTACAGCCACAAATGGGTTGTATACCACAATTCTTTTGACCTGTTTGTCATCGGCTGCGTCAAGAACGTTTTTCTTTAGATGCGCAAGCACAGCCTCCTTGCCGTAGAGGTAATCTTTGCTTTTGGCATCCCTGGTTGTGACATGATCGCTGAGGCAGGAGCCTATTTCGTCAAGATTTTTGTCGGCAAGACCTTTTAGCAAGTTCTTTAAAGCCTCAAGCAGCTGGGCATTTTCTTTTTCTGTTCCACCGGTTGCTGAGCCACGAAGCTCAACTTCCAACTTTTCGTTATTATTCTTCCCATTTCCATCGGGATTTTTATTGTTCAGGTCTTTTGCATCAAGTGCGGAGCCCCCTATAAAAGCAATAATGCATGCAAGGGGCAATATAAGGAATCTCGACTTCAAGATGATTTGCTCCATTTCAACGCATGTCCCTGTAAGCACGATCCTGGGCTGCCAGTGCTCTGTCGAGTTCACGCAGAGAACGATCGCAATCCGCCAGGTATCTACCGATTACTCCTTGCTGCTGCTGCAGATCTCTTATCTTTACGCCCATTTCATCATATGCTTTTTCGAGCTTGAAGCGTTGATCTGCAACCTGATCTCTGGATTTCAGAAGGCTGTCCCGGGCGCCGGAACTGTAGGCAAGAACCGCAGCACCCAAAAGCAGGCTGAAAACTGCAATGAAGATCGCAAGTTTGCTTCGTGCGACTCTAGTTTGTTTAGGATACATTCATCTGACTCCGGAGCGGGCTTTATGCTTGCCTGGCATTTTTTCTTGAAAGCATACACCGGACTGATCTTTCGATCTCGTTACAATTTGTGGATATCTGTCTAATTTTGCTGGAGATAGCTTGAATCAGTACTCCAACCTTAGATATACTCCCCTGTTGACACCTCGCGAGAGGTCTTTTTTGTCTGGCAAGAAAAATCGGTAAGATCGGGTGCGGGCACCAGGGCGAGTCTGAAGGACTTTTGCAAAGGCAATTAAGCTTCAAAATCTAGACGGAGAATTAACCGTGGCTAAGAAAGACGATCGAATGATCATCACTCTGGCATGTAATGACTGCAAAGAGCGCAATTACACGACCATGAAAAACAAGAAAAACGATCCTGACAGGCTTAACCTGAGCAAGTATTGTTCACGCTGCCATAAACATACAGAGCACAAAGAAACCAAGAAATAAGTGAAGGTTTAAGGCCCGGGCAGGGGCAATCGCCAGAAATGGCAACTGCGCCTTTAGTTTAACGGTAGAACGAGGGTCTCCAAAACCTTTGGTGAGGGTTCGATTCCTTCAAGGCGCGAGTTTTTTACCCGGTTCAAAAGAAATATGACAGCCGACGAAAAAAATCAGGATGAAAACACGGACCCTCCCAGCGGAGGGGCTGCGGCTGGACCGGGAAAGGAAGAAGAAAAGGTGAGTCAAACTTCCTCAAGCGAAAAAAATGTCGAAAAGCCGGATTATGCAGTTCATGCGGCTCAACATGTTCAGAAACTAAGCAAGCAGCAAACTGAAAAAAGCGGTCTAGCAGCACTTCTTCAATTCGTAAGTGACTCGCTGCTTGAAGCCAGAAAGGTTACCTGGCCGGACAGGCAGCAGGTAATCAAAGAAACGATAAGCGTCATAATACTTGTTGCTTTAATAACCGGCTGCGTGCTTGCCTTTGACTATGGTATTGGCAAAGCCGTGTTTGAGCCGCTCGACAAGCTGGCCAGACATATGGGCGGCGGTATTGGCGTGCACCACTGAAACAGGAGATTGGATAGAAAAAATGCCATTCATTAAAAGCGATGGACAAAGGCGCTGGTATGCGGTTCAGACGGCATCCGGACACGAAAATAAAGTCAAAGAGCACATTGAGAAGCGAATTCTTACCATGGGGGCTCAGGACAAGATTTTCGGCGTTATTGTTCCTGAGAAGATGGTGACAAAAGTCAAAGACGGCAAGCGTGTCGAGAAAAAAGAACGTGAGTATCCAGGCTATGTCTTTGTGGAAATGATACTTGACGACGACTCATGGCGAGTAGTTCGCGAAGCTCCTGGTGTTACCAAGTATGTGGGTGCAGGCAAAAAACCGAGTCCGGTTCAGGATGATGAGATACGGAAAATCTTGCGCAGGCAGATGTCCGTTTCCGGAGTCAAGGGTAAGAAGCCTGTAGTTATTGATGTTAAGGTTGGTGACAAGGTCAAGATCACGGGCGGGCCATTTGCAGACTTCGAGGGAGAAATCACGGAAGTCAATCTGGAACGGGAAAGAATCAAGGCCTCGGTCATCATATTCGGCCGTGCCACTCCGGTCGAACTCGAGTTCAATCAGGTTATAAAAGTGTAAATGTCGGAGGCTGGGAGCAAGCTGGCCTATATCATTAGTAGTTCTGTGTTCTATAGGGAATATTGTCGTGAAAAAGGTTGTTGGCAAAATTAAACTGCAAATACCGGCTGGTAAAGCTAATCCGGCTCCGCCTATCGGTCCTGCTATTGGTCAGCATGGTGTGAACATCATGCAATTCTGCAAGGAATACATTGCCAAAACCCAGGACCAGGCCGGCATGATCGTTCCTGTCGAAATAAGCGTTTA
>CAZTQO010000018.1:0-122865 GCA_964615655.1 uncultured Candidatus Obscuribacterales bacterium
GCGTGCCGAACATGAAGTGCCGCTTGTCCGTGTAGCACTTCTTCCAGCAGAGCTGCATGTAACGCATGGCGAGCATGCGCCGAACCGTGAGTGCCATGGGGATGACCACGACACAGGCCAGAAGCAGAAGCGCCGTCACCCAGCTGACTGCACCTGTAACCCCGGCGACGGCAGCCGTAACTGCAGCGATACCGAAGGTCCTCAGGTCGGCCTTGAAGACGTTGGCAGTGGCTTTATGCGTTTCGTCCAACTGGCGCAGCGGAAAGGTCTCCGTTTCCGGCCAGGGCGCAAACGCACGGGTGACGCCTTCCATCTGCGGGCGGATACCCGGAAGATGGCGAGCCATGGCACCAAACATGCCACCACCGTGCTCGACCCAGTCCATGCCTTCCTGATACTCGGCGTAAGTGAAGCCTTCGGTCAGGTGGCGATTGCTCTTCACCCGGCGAGGGGCGTTGAGCACGAACTGGTAGAACTGGCAGAAGCCGAGAGCAAACCCGGCAGGCTTGGGCTCGACAAGAATGCCGATACCCGCGTCCACCGCATTGACATTGCCTTCGTAAACCCGCTCGAGCTCCGCAGCCATGGCAGCGTCACCACCGGTGAGCTCCATGAAGTCCGCAACCGGAGGCTCGCCCACCGAGTGCCGGAACTCGTTGTAAGTGCCGGTGCCGTCGGTGCGCTCGCGGAAGATATCCCGCTCGGCCAGATCAGTGAGCTCACCGTCCTGCTGATTCTCGAATTGAGTGAGCGCCCGCGGGAAGTTGTGCAGCGTGAGAGCGCCACAGGACTTGCGCACGAAGGACCAGGCCAGAACTTCGTAGCCGTATTGCGCAACCAATGGTCTGGTTTTGCCGTGGATGAAGTCCAGGAGATCCACACGCTCAAGCAAGCGGTCGGTGCCCGGCTCGACGATCTCTCGCTCGGAGAGAATCATCTCGTGCAGGCGGTAGACCATGCGGAAGTGCTTGGGGACCTGGAACGGTCCATCATGGTGCTCCCAGACCGAACCCGGCATGCCCCAGATGAAGTCGTTCTTGCGAATCGGAGCCAGCAGTTTGCTCACAAGCGGGAAGCGGTGCGAGAGACGCATCAGGTACATCTTGAAGCGCTGGCCGAGGAAGCCGTACCAGTCGGCGTGCATTCCGAGTTGCAGGGTCGGGTGCTGCAGCAGATCTTCGGTCCACTGAATCGTGTGGATGCGTGCGATCTGCGCCACGTTCACCTTGCGCGCCATCTGGAACAAGTTCTCGTCGTCCCAGTCCGGGTGGAAGTAGGCGTAGTGCTCGGCGATCGCGTTGTGCTCCATCACAAAGAGCCAGTGCAGGAAGCTCAGGAGCGCGTTGAAGTTGTTGTTGAAACCGGTCTGGTCGATGCCGGCTTTTGAAGGATCTTCGGGCAGGCGCAGATCAGATCCGAGCCTCATCTTGCCTTGCTCAAACGAGCGCAGCGGATTGAGTTCGCTTTCGTCCGAGCCGTAAATTTGCCCCTGAATCCAGGCCACCGTCTTTTCATTGAGTGGCGTCGGGCGGCCGTTCTGGGTCAGGCGCGTGTGGTCGACCGAGCTGCGGTCGATGCGGGCTTGATTTCCGGGCCAGTTCTCTTTTGGGTCGCGTGCCATCAGGTGAGGGCACTGGCTTACAGGGTCGCGCTTGGTGTTGCCACCGAAGTTGTGGAACTGGAACTGAATCCAGCCACCGGCCATGTCGTTCAAGATCATGGCAGGAATCGTGATTTCGCGACCGTTGTCGTCGAGTCGGCGCCAGCGGAGCCTGCCCACTTCACGAGCCGAAGGCGTAATGTTCTCCACGTCCGGTCGAACTTTCTTGGGAGGAATGTTCGAACCGAAACGAGTATTTGGAGTTCCCATTTGCGGGTTGTCCCTGTCGGACACCCAGCTGCCATCAGCTGTGATACAGTGCTTCGCTGTAGTCGGTTCTTTGCCGTATTCTTTGTTGTCGTTGGTCGCGTAGTCGTACGGGTCGGTGAGCGCGTTGGAGCGGTTGAAGCGGATTTTGGCAAGCAGGTAAAGCAGGCCGAGATAGGGCGGCCACTTGTCCCAGCTGACCTTGCGGTTCCGGTCCCGCGAAAGCATCCGGTTCAGGGTTTCCATCACCCAGTAGAACATGTTCCACCAGACGTACTTGATCGGCCCGATGCCTTCGCGTCTGGACTTCGGGCGCCAGGCGCCGGTTGCGTCGGTGCCGTTGCCGGTTCCGTTGCTGTTGCTGTCGCTTTTCTTGCTGCCGAATCCGAATGGGCAGCCAGATGATCCGTCGGTTTTGTCGGTTTTGTCACTGTTCATACGGTTTTGTCCTTGCTTGGAAAAAAAACAGAAGCGCGTCTTCTTGCTCCGTTTGCCGCGGCGTCCGCTGCGCAGATCCTGGCTCGATTTGTATACGAGCAGGCGTGCGCGGTTGAGACTGCCGAGCGGGCGGAACCCATTTGCCGAGTTCCAGGGGTTGAACTCGAGGTTTTCGACCTGAGCCTGAGCTTCGAGAGCTTCAGCTGAGTCGAGATTTTGTTGCGGAATCACAATCTCGGCGATCGTGAGCAGTTCGGTCGGCCAGATCACCGAGCCGTCTTCAACGGGCGTGCTCTTCTCGTTTGCGAAGAACTGAACCTGGAACTTGAAAGTCACCGGTCCCTTCTTTAGGCGTTCGACCAGATCTTCACGCAAGTAGCTGTCCGAGGGCTGCATTTCGACGTCGCAGCTTTGCCCCGGGGCGATCTGGAAACGAACGGCCTGGTCGCCGAAAGCATATGCCGAGCGGCTGAAGTAAGTTTCGGTGCAGAGGCTCTTGACCTTGCGCTTGACCTGGCCAATTACGGTCCGGAACATGCGCACGGTTTCGAAAAGCCCGACTCCGAAGACAAGCCGGGGCAGAAGCAGGAGCTTGGAGCCCGAGCTTGCCTTTGCAAAAGTGATGAACTGCCTGGCATCGCGCGCATGATTAGCCGGCCCGTTGGTGGCCAGGAAATCGTGAATCTCACCGGCGGGGGTAGAGACTCGAAGCGCGATACCACGCAGATCTTTGGCAGTGTCCGGCTTGATCACACCGCCTGCGTTCGAAAAACGAATCGCAACAGGCATGGATGCGCCGGGCTGCAGGAAGCCGACCTGAAGCGCTTGCGGGATGTCTTCAAGCACGCGGAATTCGGCGTTGGCGATGCCTGCCTGAATTTTCGCGTGGAAAGCTCGCCCGAAAGAACAAGCCTTGCCTGCTTTCTTGTTGTTTTCCTGAACTTCGTTGATCTCGTCCATGGCTTGCTGAATGAATTCAGCTTCGGCTGCAGCTGAGCCGCCGAGAAAGCGCTCTTTCCAGCCGAGACCGAGGGGGTTCGTGCTTTGAGCTTGCTTCTTGCCGAAAAAGGTCTTGAACGGACAGCGAGATTCTGTCTGGTCTGGCGTACGCTTGCGACCCCAGAGTTTGCTTACAAGGACTGCCAGCAGAGCCAGAAGTCCCATGATTGCTGTACACATAAGCAGTTTTCTCCTTCCTGTGTGGTGAGATTTGAAAAAAACAGCAAGTCCCGCAAGCTGCTTTGAAGCGCTTATCGGGACTGAGGGTGAGATTGATCTTGAGTTACCGCCGCAAGTGAATTGCGATTGCTTGAGTTGAAACTTGTCTTGTTGACTGGTTTTTCTTGCTTTACTTGCTTTGAGCGGAAATTGATAGGGTTACCTATTGGTAACAGTCTGCCGGGGGCTGAACACAAGCAAAAGTCACGGATGTGAAGCGTATTTTTGCCTAATCTGGGGATGTGGATTTAGCGCTAGCTACCGGTTGACTTAATTCTGCACTGGCTGGTCTGAAGCGATTTTGAAGTGAAAAGTCAGAGCGCTCTTTTTCTCTACAAAATCTGCCTGAATTTCCGAAATCTTGACAGCGCCTAACAGTTTAGTCCCCTGCTAGCTTTTGTTAATGCTGACAACCGTGAACACATGTGTTCACATACGCTAGCTGGTGCAAGGTTGCGCAAAGCTAGATTGGTGCTGCTTTCAGTCTTTGAAATGAGACTTTTTGAAATAATTTCAGTCTTCCATTAATCTGAGAGCAGTTTCGGCAAGAATTGCCGGTCCAAGATAGAGACCGCTTTCGTCAATGTCGAAATCTGGACTGTGGTGGCTTCTGCGATAGTCTTTCATTTCGCCGCCCAGAAACATAAAGGCGCCGGGTGCGACTTCAGCAAGCATTGAAAAATCTTCAGACCAGGTTTTCAGCGGCAGGCTCACCACATTTGCTTCGCCTATTAGATCAACTGCTGTTTTTTTTAAAATTTCTGCAATTTTCGGGTCGTTAACAGTTGGCGGGTAACCAAGCTCGTAATCGATTTTGTAATCAGCACCCAGTGCCCTTGCAAGTGAACATGCTTTTTCAACTTCTTCTCGCAGTTTTACTCTGACAGGCTCAGTGAAACTTCTTATGGTGCCTAAGAGCTCAACGCTGTCTGAAATTACGTTTCCTCTTGTGCTTGAACTTTGAATGGAGCCGATTGTAATTACTGCCGGTTCAAGTGCTGAAATGCGTCTTGAAACAATCTGCTGTATAGCGCTTACAACCTGGCAGGCCACGACAACAGAATCTACAGTGCTTTCAGGATAAGCTCCGTGACCGCCCTTGCCCTGTATAGTCACTCTGAATCCGTCGCAGGCAGCCATAACAGGTCCCGGCATGATTGCAACTTTGCCTGCCTCAAGTGATGAATCCATATGCAAGCCAATCACAGCTGAGACACCTTCCATGACTCCTTCTTCCACCATGCGAAATGCACCTGACTTACCTTCGCTGTCTGTGTCTTCTTCTGCAGGTTGCATGATCATTTTGAGTTTGCCAGCCAGGCTGTCCATTTGAGAAAGAAGTTTTGCAGTTGCAAGCCCGCAAGATACATGAGCGTCATGACCGCATGCGTGCATTACACCTTCATTTTTTGATTTATAGGGGCTCTTGTTGCTTTCCAGAATCGGCAGACCGTCCATGTCTGCTCTTACAGCAACTGTTTTTTTGCCGGCTCCAATTTCTGCTATTACCCCGGTTTTAGCAATTCCCTGTTTTACTGAAAAACCCAGGCTTTTAAGTTCGGCTGCAGCAAGCTTTGATGTTTCGCTTTCCTGAAAGCTCAGCTCGGGATGCTCGTGTAAATGGCGCCTGCGCTCGATTATTTCCTTTTCGAGTTCGCGCGCACGTGCAAGCATGTTCTGGTTTGAGGCTGGCATTTTCTTTCCTGCTTTCTCGGATTTGTTTTTTTCGGTTCTTCAGTAGTTCTTAATCGGCAAAATAACCCTGGCGTTTTCCAGGTCCTGAGCTGCGGCTCGATGAAGCCAGTGCTTCTTCAACCATGCGACCGCCAATTTTCAAAAGGGACTGAACAATGCATTCAATCTGGGCTTCTGTGAATTCAGCCTTTGTTTCTTCCATGTAGCGGCGAAAAATACCTTCTGCTTCTGATTTGAGCATGACAAGCTTTCCTCAACTTCGTAGGGAAAAGCATTTTACCGCTGGTCCGAATAATAAGCAAAATAAGGGATAAAGGGTTCTTATCGAATACAGAGAGAATCAGGCTAGAAATGAGGCTGCGCTAACCGCGCCATTTGTCGGCAGCAGTGCTTGTTGATCCGGAAATCCGGTTTCGCTAGCTTTTGCGGGATGTAAAGCGCTGGAGGGGAGCTGAATTGTTAGGATCTTGATCTCTGTTTTGCTATCTTAATCTTGTATTTAGATTCTCCCCCTTAATCTGAAAACATCACCCCCTCAAGAAAAAACCCCCAGACCATTAACGTTTGCCCCCTCTTTAGAGTAATATGTGCTCTGTGGTTGCAGCTTGCCTGAGGATTTTGTCTTGTCCGGGGTGCTTATGAGTAAGGGATTCAGCCTGAAAGCTCTCTTTCTTGCTTTGCTTCAAAACGCCTTTTCCTGGTTTGTGCAGAAAAAAGCCGATAAGGGTCACCTTGAAGTTGAGCGCAAGTTTTCGATCAAACGTGAAGAAAGCGAGTCGCTTGCTTTGCGATTGCGTGAACTTGGCTTCAGCCCTTCAGGCAGCGTGACCATGACCGACACATTCTTACCTGCCAGGCTTAAAGGCGAAATGATGAGGGTTCGTGATGAAGTCACAGCCGGCCATCCTGTTCGCAGCATCTTTACGCTGAAGAGCTGGGTGCATATGGACGGCGGTGGCAAGGAAAGGCAGGAAAGCGAAACTGAAGTCAACTCGTTGCTTAGAACGTTGGCAATTATAATCGCACGTTATGTGAGTGAGAGCGAGCTACTGAGCTTCAGCAAGGAAAGAGCTCTTTTCGAGGGCAGTCTTGACGGGAAGGAGCTTGTGGTCAGTATTGATCGTGTAAGTGGTCTGGGCAAGTACTCGGGACACTTTCTTGAAATAGAGTGCATTGTGCCGCTTGGAGCTGACCCGCAAGAGGCACGCGAGGTGATTTTTAAGCTTGTGGAGTTGCTGCTTGGTGCGCCGCGTGAAGATGTAAAACGCTCTTACCTGGAAATGCTGCAGCTTTCAAAACAGGCTTAGTTATAAGCGCTCCGCTTGCTGCCTCCAGCAGCTCGCTCCGCGCGTTAATCCGCTGCGCAATGCAATGCTCCTCGCATCGCATTGCTACGCCTGGACTAAGTTTCTAAAACAATGCAGTTCAGACGCATGGACATCATCTTCCGGGTGTCCGCGCGCCTGCACTGCAGGACTGGTATCGGCTGCGCTTCGCAAGAACTGCAGTCGAATTTCGACTCGCCTTTAGAGGCAAACTTGGCGGCTTGAAAGAGCAGCCATTTCTTTTTTCACTGCGGGCGCTCCTGTTGACGCCCGTAACAACCAACGCTGCAAATGCAGCAAAAGGAGAATGTTATGAGCAAGAAGAATTCCACCAAGTTCGTGGTTGTGGACCACAGTGAACTCAGCGCTGCCGAAGTCGCCTTCGCCGAACAGTTCGGTTCCCGCGTCATCGGCCAGCCCGCTGCTCTTCGCGTCGCCCAGCTGGCCTACAACATGGCGAGGAATCCGCTGCGCGACCGTAGCCGCCCGATCGGCATCTTCTACCTGGCCGGTCCGTCCCGTACGGGTAAGTCGCTGACCGGTGTCACGCTTGCCGAGATCTTCCACAACGACCCGGACGCGCTCACCCGCATCCAGGCGTCCGACTACACCGAGGACCACCAGCTCCTGGAGCTCAAGGGTGCGCCTCCCAGCTACGTCGGCTTTCGCGATCCGAAAGATCCGAAGAACAAGCTGGCTGACCACGACATCGACCCCTATTCGGTGGTGTCGCCTCACAACCTCAAGCGTGTTCGTCTGAACTCGCAGGAGGAAGTGGACATCGTCGTGATAGAGGAGTTCGAGAAGTCCAGCCCGGACTTTTACAAGTTCTGGATGGGCGTGTTCGACAAGGGTGTCGCGCGTCTGGGCAACGGTCAGATTGCCGACTTCCGCAACACCATCTTCATCCTGACCTCCAACATCGGCATGGACAGGCTGGAGAAGGAGCAGAAGGAGCCCATGGGTTTCATCACCAGTGCTCGCAAGACCACTGTCGTGGATGTCGAAACCGTGGTGACCGAGGAGATGCGCCGGGCCTACAAGCCGGAGTTCCGCAACCGTCTTGACGCGGTTGTAGTCTTCCAGCCCTTCAACTCCGAGACGCTGCTTGCAATCGTCGACTCCGAAATTTCGCTGGTGCAGAAGCGCATCACCGAGACGATGGAAGCCGGCGAGGACTTCATGATCGAGGTGACTGCCGAGGCCAGGAAGTTCATGCTTCAGAGTGTCGACAACAACGTGGCCGAGCTCAAGCGGGTGATCAACCGCGACCTGCTCATGCCGCTGGGTCGTTTGCTTTCGACCGACAAACTGAACGGTGGCGACATCGTGCGGGTTTCGGTTACAGGCGACGGCACGGCGCTTGAGTTCTCGGTGGCGGCCGGTGCCTATGGCGTGCCTGCTCACGAAGAGCAGATCGCCAAGATGGGCGTGCGCCATGGTGTCAACCTGGGCCTGCAGCGCGAGATCCGCAAGGCGGCGCTTGTCGACGGCAAGATCCAGGAGTGGAACGTGATCGCGAGTGCTCCCGGCAAGAAGCAGAGCTTCAAGCTGGCTGCCGAGCTGCTCAACACCATGGAGAACGTGCTCGAGCTGGAAGTGACCCATGTGTCCTACCAGCGCGTGGCGCCGTATCTCTTCACGGTGATTCTGCGTGCGAACAAAGAGCAGGTGAATCTGCTTCAGCGTTTGCATGTCGAGGATGATCTCTCGGTCTACCCGATCGACCCGGAGCAGAAGAAGCTGCCGGCTCCGACCAAGTAACTAACTAAGCCTGGTGCTCTCTGAGCACTGGCGGGAAGGTGCCTAGTCCCCTCACGGGGATCTGGCATCTTCCTTTATTTGCTCGGTCTAGTCATACGTATAGTAGGGAGTCGGCGCGGTCCAGCTCCCCTGGGGACGTAATGGCTGTGAATTTTCGCTCAACTCGAGTTTCAAACTCAGAAGGACCACAATACCGATAGGTATCGGCGGCGGCTGTTAGCCCAAAAACATCGGCGGAACCGGTTAGAACAAATTGCCCTTTTTTGTTGTCCTGATCAACAATTCGTTTGAGTGCCAGCGTTAGCTCCGGAACCAGCTGTATTTCATCCAACACGATCGGCAGGCTGCTTGCTTTGTGGCGGTCAGCGATACTTCGCAGCTGGGCATAAGCATCTGCTTGCAAAGCATTCCGGATATTGTCTGAATCCATGGTCAGGTATTCCGCATTGGGCAGTTGATGCTGAACCAATGTGCTTTTTCCGGCTTGCCGAGGACCGACTATATTGACAATTCGGCTTGTTTGTAAGGCACTCAGGACCTCAGAGATAAGATGCCTTCTAATTAGTTTTGACACAAGCAAGCCTCCCGGGAAAGTTGATAGTCGAATAATAAGCTAGTAGATCGTTCTGGCTCATGAATCAGCTTGTATTGTCCCGAGCCCACCTGCCCGAAGCAGTTTAAACGCTTGCAACCCTTGCGCAAATGTAAGCGCCTGGCCTGCTTGTGATAATGATGTTTGCGTTAATTACTCCTGTTTTAGTGGGAATCTTACCAGCTGCCCACTGCGCCTGCCGTATCAGTGCCGGCTCCATGCGCGTAGGGTGAAGGCATATCAGTTCAAACCAAAGTATCAAGAGGATTCAAACAAAAAACCGGAGCTTTCAAGCATAACAAGTAAGAAGCTTTGATCCCAGAGATGTTCACGTCTTCAGGTTGGGTGTACCTTCCTGAACTCAGGTTTTCTTGCGAACAGTTAACAGCTTAAGCCAGGCCGAATGCCTGAGCGAAAGGAGCATTGCCATGTTCACTCGATTGCTGAAACAAGTGTTTTTCCCTGAAGGGAAGCTTCCCAACAGCTTTCCCTGGACAGTGCAGACCGCCGGCAAGAAATACTTTGTCGGTCTCCTGCACTTCACCGCCGGTACCCTCGCGGTTCCGCTGCTGTTCATGGCCCTGGTCGGCGGGTTGCTGGTTTTTCCCAACCTGCGCGATGCACTGGCCAACCCGCAGACTCACTGCTATGTGCTTGCCTGCGCGGCTCTTGTGGGTGCTATCGCGAGCGCCTGCATCAATCTCTGGCGTCTTCACGGCCGCGACTTCGCTGCTGTCATGAAGGGCCTGGTCAACGGCGCTTTCGTCTGCGTTGCGATCGGCGCGATTTTTGCGCTGGCGCTCCCGGCAGCCGTTAAGTTGATCGACCCGGTCTTCCCTCAGCTCTTGAGCTGGGTGGGTGCGCTGGTCGCCGACTCCAAGGGCTCTCCCAACATCACTTTCCAGATGTGGCTCAGCTTGCTGAGCTTTGTGATGGGCTTCGGGATGCAGCTGCGCTACATCGCAAAGGAGATGCGCAAAAACGGGCTTTCGCTTACAGAAGCGATGGCTCTTACTCTTAAGCCGCTGAAAGGCAGCTGGTGGGGTGCGACTCTCTTCAATCTGCTTGCGCCTGTGGCAATCGCCTACGGCTTCGTGCAGATTGTCGGCGAGTCGATTGTGTTTCTGATGGGACCCGCACACCAACCCACAGTCGAGCTTGCTCAACAGGCAACCGGCGGGAACTTCTTGCTCTTTGCCGTCATGGCTGTGGTTGGGGCTCCGATTTTCGAGGAGCTTGTTTTCCGCGGTTTCCTCTATCAGATTTTGCGTTCGTCTCTTGCCCGGCCGCTGGAGGCCTTCACCCCGCGTCAGTTGCCAGCCTGTGGTATCTGCCGCTTGTACGGACAGCTGAAGAACTTTGTGAATGGCTGGACGCACTGTGTTGCGGCCTTCATGCACCGGATCTTCGGCGGCAAGCGTGCAGAAATCAGTGCTATTGTGCTGAGCTCGCTTGCGTTTTCGCTCCTGCACATGCAATTCAACCCGACGACCCTGGTTCTGCTGTTCATGATGGGATGCGTTCAGGCGGAACTCTACCGCCGGACCGGCAGTCTCTACTGCGGCATGCTTCTGCATGCGGTGAACAACGGCATCGATGTCCTTAAGCTGGGTCTTGGTGGCTGAGGCGAGAGTCCGAAAAACCGTGGCTAAACCATGGTTCAGGAAGCATGACTTGAGGAAACTCATTTCATGCTTTCTGTTTCTGTTGATTAGTATTACATGCATTAGTAGAACTGATTCGCCCTGAGCCTTGCGCAACAGCTTGCTCGCTTTTTTAGTTGTTAGATCTCTGGCTTCTGGTCGCTATACAGCCTTTTGAGCCGGGTATAAGTATTTTGAGGGGATGAGTGAGCGATGCCGCCAAGAATCATTGCCGCAAGCAAGAATGGTCTGAAAATTTCGGCAAGTGTTTTGCTTGCCTCGTTTTTGCATCTGGCTGTGCTTTCCGGACTGGCTTTTGCAGATGATCTCTTAAGTGATCCGGATCGCATGATCCAGCAGCAAGAAAGCAGTAATACAGAAGCAATTCCAAAATGGACCAGGCGAATTGAAGAAGGACCGGATCAGATTTTTTTTCTTGCAGAAGCGGTGTCGGGCAAGAAGCTCAAGAACGAAACCTTTGATTTGCTGCGTGGTGTTACTGAGGTCGTAATTGAGAAACAGGAAATTATTTTCAAGCGCATAGACAAAGAGGAGCTTAAAATTAGCAGTGATACTGAAAGTGGTGGCAAATTCTTCGACGATTGGGAAAAGAGCAAAACCAATCTTGAAGACAAGTTCGGTAGGCAGGGCAAAGAATTTCTCGAGAATATAAAGAGCGTGCATGTTTCCGGTGATCGAATTCAAGTTGAACGCAATGGACCCGAAGAGCTTGTAGTTGAGCTTGGATCTAAAAAGCTCCATCCGGCGTTTGACCTTAGAGGTTTACGTTTCAAGCAAATAAGCATGCTTGTCGATCACAGCGGCGATTATCCTTGCTTAAAAGATATTCAAGGTGTCAGCGCCATTATTAAGGCGCCCGGACTGAGCTTTCCTGTGGAAGTAAAAGAATTCTGGAAGAGACGTCTCAAAAAAGACAATGAAATCAAAGTGGCTGTGAAAAATCCTGTTCCTGCAGCTGTGCGTGTTTTTCTTTTCATGCCTGCAATCTTGCGTTTTCATTTCAGTTTGCCCCGCAAAGAATGAATTGAGTGTTGAATATGCCGTGAGCCAGTTTTCTATCTTGCTCTGGAAGGCAGAATTAGCTGCGCTAGCTTTCAGTCAAGAATATTTCTGCTTTAACTGATGCCGCTTCACCAGGCTGTGTTGCGCTAAATCCAGTGATTGCAGTGCTTCAGAGCTCTTTTGTATTTGCTGAATCAAATAACTGAGAATTTTTCGGGTTTAGCGGTGGGAAAGCTCACATCCGGGACTATTGCTAAATCCGTGTGTTGTTTTGAAAGAATTCTGGCATTAACGGTTTTCTGACAGTTTCTTTTGGAAAGGAAAGGCAGGGAAAGCAAATAGCTTTTGATTTCAATCCTCAAATGCGCCTCAAAAGGGGCGGGAAAGGGGTATTGCATGTTCACTTACTTGAGTCACTGGTCGCTTTTGCTGCAGCTTGCAATTCTTGCATTGTTCCTGTTTGCAGGCGCAGCTGCGTTTTTTCTTTATCGTTTTCTTTCCGGCAAGCAGGCTTTGAAAAGGCAGAAAGAGGCTGAAGCAAAGAATCTGCTCGAACTTGATTCGCTTGAAGCTCATGCGAAAAAAGAATTCGAAGCGGGCAGATACCAGCTTGCCGAAGCTGCTTTCAGGCAGGCGGCCACAAAAGCTGCCTTGTTGAAACTGCAATACCGAGAACTTCAGTTCCAGCACCATGCCTGTGTTTCGATGTCCAGGCAGGGAAGCGGTCGTTGCTTGCTTGCATTGCAGTCGCTTCAAAAGCTCATAGCTGAGATGAGTACGCGGCTGCCGCCAAAAGACAGGCTGCTCAGTCTTGCAAAGTCAAACCTGGCAAAAATCGAAAAGGGTGCATTGAACAAAGCCGCCGAGCAAGACTTCGCCGAAGCAAGCCGTCTCTACGAAGCTGAGAAGCTTACGGAAGCCGGTCGCTTTTATCAGCAGGCTTACAGGGCTGCGACTCACGCAAAAAATCCCGTGCTTGCGGCGCTTATCTTGAACGACTCTTCTCGCCTGCACGCAAGGGATGCTGATTTTGCAAAGGCAATTGCGATGCTGGAAAAGGCGCGTAAAATTGCCTTGAGCAACTGTCCTGCCGGGCACGAACTGCCTGCAACCATCAACTGGAACCTGGATTATTTCCGGGGGCTGGCTGTGGAGGCAGGCGTGAAAGACCTGCTTCAAGAAACCAGGGCTGCATACAAAAACCACGATTACGAGCTTTGCAGTCGGCTGGCAAGCGATGCAGTCAGCCGCGCTATTGCCGGTCTCAAAATCGACCACTGGTTGAGCGCTGATGCTCTTCATCACCGGGCCTGCGTCAAAATGGCGCAGGGTTTTTACAGCGAAGCGCGGGCCGATTTTTCTCAGGCACTTGCAATTCTCAGCGAGTGGCCGGAGAAGGGGGCCCGGCTTTCTGAGCTTGTCGAAAACAACTTAGATCGCTGCCGCCGAGAAATGGGTTTTTAAGTCGCTTCGGAAATCAACAAACAAAAACAAAAACGGAGATCTCTTGCAATGATGAACAGAACTCTGCTCTTTGGGCTGGCTTGCGTTCTTGCCTGCGCGGTACTTGCCGGCTTTTTGGTCCTTGTTTTTCTGGGACCGGTGCCTGAACGTGCCGACGAGGAAGCCAGTCTGGCGCCTGCTTACAAGCAGGAAATCGAGCGCTTAGACCGCGAGCTGGGATCCAAGCCCTATAGTCTGACGCCCGGTGCCGATTCGGATGATTACAAATGGCGGCTTTCTGTATACCGCAAGGACGGCAAAACGCCGCGGGTTTACAAAGAGCTGCTCAAAGAGCGCTATTACGGCGACGATTCCGGAAGGATCTATCTGGGCTTCCCAATCCGCTACCGGTATTTCAGAGAGGACGGCACACTTGAGACGAGCACCCGAATCGAGCCGATGTCTCAATATGGTGCCAGTTGCAAGAGCATCGTCGTGCGCGAGTATTACTCGGACGACGGCAAAACTCTAGTGACAAGCGAATACCTGCGCGAAAGCGGGCGCACAGCTGCGATTTTCGAAAAGAAGCAGGGCTACGAGCTCTGGCATCATTACCGCCCGGACGGCAGCCTTGCTCATGCGCAGAAGACCGACAAAGACTCCTACCTCTACGTGCACTTCCGCAAGGACGGTAACACGACCTGGTGGATTTACCGCTACGAATACGGCAAGCGTGAAAGCGGGAATTGCACCGTCTTTTTCGACTGGAATGGCCAGGCAAGGAAGATGAGCTTCAAGCGCCGCAGCCTGATTCCAGGCAATGGTCGCTCGATGAGCGCCGGCGATCCGCCTGCACCGGATCATGAAGACACATATGTCGACGAAAACGGTAAAGCACTCTACCGCCAGACATGGAACACGGTGCATATCGAAGGACATGGCTTTGTTGACGTGCTTGCGAGGCTCGAGATTTTTGCTGCCGATGGCGTCAGCGTCGAACGGGTTCTGGTGTATGAACCCAGGCAATTTGCCGACAAACCCGTTTTGACAAGCGATGTTTACACGGGCACTCAGGCGTTGGCTCCGGCGATTCCGGACTATATGCGGCACGGCTTCAATGCTGAGCTTTATGATTGGAAGCGTGAACACGCAGACGACATTTAGCTTGCTGCCGTAATTTGCGAAGATGGGTGTTCAGGCAGTCAATGCCCGGCACCCATCTTTTTTTTGCCCTTCAAAATACTATAAGCAGTAGCAGGGAATTCTAAAAAAGCATCGGAGAATGCAGGTCTGCAGTAAAGAGGCTTTGAGAGCTCTTCCTGCAGCTTCTGCGATTCTCCTGCCTTTGGAGCTAGCTCAGTCTGAACACCTGAGCTTCTCCGAAGCGCTCTGGCTTTGAAAGCCAGCGCCGCAGAAAATGCCGGCTTTGCTTTTGCGAAAGCAGCTCGAAGTCGAGGCTGGTGTAGTCGAAACACTGATCGCAGTAGTGCGACTTGAAGACGCCGAAGCGCTCTTGGTATCGAGCCTCAGCAGCCTGAAGCAGGTCTGCTTCGGAGCCGAGATTGGGAATCTCGAAGTAGTACTCGGCGTAAGACAGGCAGCCGCTGAGAACCACTTTGCAGAAAACGTTTTCCATTGCCTGCTCCTTGTTTTTGGGTTGACAAAACAAACGGCAAGGAAGACAGGGTGTCCAGCGCAATGCCGGACACCCTGCCTCCTGCCTGATGCACTAGCCGCCGACGATCAGGGCTTCGATGAAGCCGATCCCGGCGAGCTTGGCCGCAATCACGCGGTGGCGACCGTCTTCGATGTTGTAGCCGCCGCCGAAACGGGGGCGGAGCACGACGCGAACCATCTTGCTCTCGCTTTCGTAGCAAGCGATCATGCGCTCGACCTGATGGCGATCCTTGCGCATGATGCGCTCCACGGTACGCTCCGGAATGAAAACTTCGTCAAGCGGCACGCAGTTGATTTCGCGCTTGCCGCTCTTGAAGTTGCTGTCGTTGTCATCGAAGTTGTCGTCGCGGTAGTGCTTGCGACCGTAGTTCTTGTGGCGCATAGAGACTCCCTTTCAGGGAAGCCCCTACTCGGCAGCGCCAGAATGGAAAGATCGGCGATGGCCGATTCGCTACCGGTGGGCTTCCTATGAGGGAGCCAGCACCTTGTTCGTGTTGATCATGTTTTTTCTCCTTTGCTTGCCTGACGCAAAATGCGGCAGCAGCTCAAAGAGGGTTCTCAGCCCATCTTTAAGCCTGCTGCCTTGCCGCTTTTAACGACTGATTCGCGCGCTCAGTTCAATGAGCCTGGCTTTTTCTGAAGGAATGGAAGGGATCAGGAAACGTCGCTCTCGCTCTTTTCCCTGTCGCTCTTCTCGCTGTCGCTCTTGTCGCTGTCGGCTTTCTTGTCGCCGCCGTCGCTGGTTTTCGGACTCAGGGCCCGCCTGAATTCAGCTACCAGCTTGATTGGTGTTTGCAGGGCCGCTGTGAGCACCGGTCCGAGGTAAATGAACATGGTCGGAGATGCCCAGATAACGACCAGGGCCTGCACGGACATAATAAGTCCTTGCAGAATGCCGATGGAAGCTCCATGCCAGCTGGCGCCTGCAATCGAATGCGCGTCGGCAGCGATTTTTGCGTAGTCGACATAGGCGGTGAGCGCGCGATTGGCATCGCTTGTCACATACCAGACGACCACGAAAATTACGATTTTGGCCACGTCCCAGACCGTTTTCAACTCCAGCGGCGGAAGTGGTGTCGGGGGCGGTGGCGGAGGAGGAGTCGGAATCTTTGGATTCGGCTCATCATCTCGCTGAGAATTTGTTGTCATAAATTTCCTCTGGATGACTTGTACGGCAAGAAATTCGCCGGGATTAGAATTTCAGCCTTTTAGCCAGGGCTGTTGAAGCTTCGTTTCCAGGCATAATCAAGACAAACTCTCGTGCAGCAAGAGATCTTGCGCTTGAACTGGCTTATTGCTTGTGTTTTCTTGGAGAGAGAGAGTTCCTGCACTGGAAAAGAATGATGATCGCCTGACCATAGCGAGTTCGAGCTTCTAAAAGCAATAGACTCAGGCGGCCAGAGCCTTGGGCCAGCAAGATTTTCTTCGGAAATTTGTTTAGCATGCGCTAATTCTTCATTGAAGAGCAGGTAATGACTTGCGCATCTCTGCTAGTTGGAAATACTTATCTTTGCAGGCAGGAATTCTTTAGCGCTAGTGGCTGCGAGCCTCTTGATCAAACTCGAAACAGCCTGAAAACAAGACTTTCTAAGCTCGATTTCTGAAGCTGCTTTTATCAGGGGTTAAACAGCTGGAACGCATAGCTTATTGAAAGCTAATGGCCTGCAAATTGAATTTGGAGCACTAAGTCGCTAGTTTTTCTGGGTTCCAAACTTTCTCAATCAACAAGCTGGTCTTCGTCTCCCGCAAGCAAGATATCAAGCCGATTTCCCCAAAAACCAAGCAGCGCTATGCCTGCCTGGTGTTTCAGGGTTTGCTGCAGCGAGGACGTGCCTTTGAGGAACACATGATGCTGAAAAAAATCTTCTCTGTATTCATGCAGAACTATCGCAAGTTCTTGCCGACTGCGATTCTGCTTCTGCTTCTTACTCTGGCCGGTGCAACCGACATCTTCAGTGTCCAGGTACAGGAAAGCATGCGCTCCATTTTTCTGGAATATCTCCAGAAGCTGCAGCCGTTTGCAATCAACCTGGTGATTGCCGGCATACTCGCTAATCTGGCCTGGCTTTTCTACAAGCCGATCTGGTCTGGATTTGAAGTGGTGCTCGCGAGGACGGAGGCTTCCGCGCAGGGCAAGGACCTGTCGCTCAAGCTCTTCAAGTTCTTTTACTGGGCAATTGTGGTTTTTCTGGTGCTGAGCCTGACTGCGGCCGATTTTCTCGGTCGTTTTGTCGTGGGTTTCGGCGTTTTCGGTGCTGCACTCACCCTCTCGATGCAGGGTGCAGCCAACGACTTCATTTGCGGCTTGCTGATTCAGTTTTGCCGCAAAGTGTCGGAAAAGGACGAGGTGATGCTCGTAGGCCTGGATGTGAAGGGCAAGATCTCACAGGTTGGAATGTTGTCCACAATCGTGGAAACTTCCGGCGAGCTTATCCACGTTCCAAATCGAGAAGTCTGGTCGCGGGCTGTGAAAGTTTTCAAGCCTGCCAAATCGTCAATCTTGCTGCCTCCGGGATCTGAGTACCCGAAGCGCGGCTGAACATCAACTCTTTAAGTCAGGAGACTGAAAATGACATCTCTCAATGTGCGCTTTCTGAGCGCTGATCCTGCTCGGCATCAGGCTGAGCTTATTTTAATTCCGGTTTTCGAGGCTGAAGTCGCCAGTGGCTCGCACGCGCTTGCAAGCAAGCTGCTTGCCGACCAGGCTGTACTCGAGGGCTTCAGCGGCAAGCATGCCCAGAGCATGAGCCATTATGCCGGTATCGGCAGTGCCCGTCGACTCTACTTCGGTCTGGGTGATGCCGGCAAGCTCGACGCCCGCAAGCTGTCGTCGGCTTTGCTTGCAGCTTTTGCTGAAGCGAAGCAGGCAAAGGCGCAGAGCCTGGGTCTGGTGATTCCGGATCTGGCGGCTTGCAAGCTGAGCGCCTACGACTTCGGGCGTGCAGTCGGTGAGGCTTCCGGCATCGCTGACTACGTCATGAACCACAAAAAGACGGCGCGTGGCGGTCACAAGCCGGAACTGCGCCTGGGCGAGCTTTCGCTCCTGGGTGAGGCCGCCAGCGACTCTGAATACGCTCGCGGTGTGGCTGCCGGCCAGGTTGTCGCCCGTGCGGTCAACATGGCTCGTGATCTCGTTACCGAGCCGCCGTCGGACATGACCCCCGCGGAGCTTGCTCGCCGGGCTCAGGAACTGGCCGACCAGTCCAACGGCGCTGTCGTTTGCCGGCTTTATCAGGAAGACGAGCTGAAGCGCATGGGCGCCGGTGCCTTCCTGGCTGTGTCGCGCGGTTCCGATGAGAAGCCGGTGCTGATCGAGCTTTCTTATGAGCCGAAGGACGCCGACCCCGAGGTGCTGCTTGCTCTGGTGGGCAAGTCGGTCACATTCGACTCGGGCGGTTATGACATGAAGCCCTCTGCCGGCATGCGCACGATGAAGTGCGACATGGCGGGCGGCGCTGCCACGCTTGCTGCCATGCAGGCGATTGCGGCTCTGGCTCTGCCCGTTCGCGTGAAGGTGCTGATGGCCGCCACCGAGAACCTGGTGAACGGCAAGGCTTACAAGCCGGGTGACGTGCTGACCAGCATGGCCGGGCTCACGATCGAGGTGGACAACACCGACGCCGAAGGTCGCCTGACCATGGCGGATGCGATCGAACATGCCCGCCGCAAGGGCGCCACTCACATCGTCGACGTGGCCACGCTCACGGGTGCCATTCGAGCGGCGCTCGGTTCGGTCGGCGCTGGTGCTTTCGGCAACACGCCCGAGTTTACGAAGCAAGTGATCGCAGCCGGTGCAGCCGGTGGCGAGCTCTACTGGGAGCTACCGCTCTGGGACGAGCTGGCCAGTGCCAACGACTCCAAGATCGCCGACATCAAGAACTCCGGTGGTGACGCCGGTGCCGGTTCGATCACGGCAGCCCACTTCCTGAAGCGCTTCGCCGGCGACACTCCCTGGGTTCACCTGGATATCGCCGCGGTTGCCTTCAAGCAAGATCAGGGCACCGGCTGGGGTGTTCGCACTCTGGTCGAGCTGGTGCGCTCTTTTGCCAGCGCCAGCTGACGCCTGAACGGGCGGGTGGAAGCATCTGGATCAGCTGTATTCCACCCGTTTCGGAAGGGAGCAAGGCCTTAACCGGCCTTGCTCCCTTTTTTGTCTTTTTTGCTTGGCAACTGAAAATGGCTGATTGAAATTGCTCTGCATGGTAGATTTTCAGTGCATGAATGCAGCAGATTCGATTGACTGCTGCTTTAAGCACTGACTTTTATTCCAGGGAGCAATTTCAATTTATGTCATTATCGAGGATAAAGAAAATTCAGCAGGCGCTTTCCAAAAAGAAACTGGACGGCATGATTCTGCGGGTTTTCGAATCCGACAACCAGAATGTCAGATACCTGAGTGGTTTTTCGGGCAGCACCGCTCATTTGCTTTTGAGCAAAAAACAGGCTTTCATAATTGCCGACGCCCGTTACTGGCTGAGAGTGCCGGAAGAAGTTAAGGGCATGAAATTGTTCAAGCTCAAACGTGGTGTGAGAGTAGCTGAGGCAGTAAATGAGCTGCTTGCCAGAATGGGACTCGGACCCAAGAGCAAGATTGCTTTTGAATCTGCGCATGTTTCGGTTGACCTTGCAGGCAACTGGAAAAAAGAAATCAAGGCTAATCTGACGCCGACCGTGCATTTTGTCGAAAGATTCAGGCAGTTCAAAGATCCTGAAGAAATCAAAGAACTGGAAAAAGGCTGCCGTTCGACAAGCAAAGTTTACAACGAAGTGGTGCCTTTGATCAGGGCAGGCATGAGCGAGAACGAGCTTGCTTTTGAAATCGACATGCGATTACGCAAGCATGGTGCCACGGCAAACAGCTTTAACACCATAGTGGCTTCCGGTCCGAATTCGGCTGTGCCTCACCATTCAACGGGCCAGAGGAAGTTAAAAGCCGGCGAGCCTGTGGTCATGGATTTTGGCGGAGTTTATGGCGGCGGCTATTGCTCGGATATCACAAGAACAGCTTTTGTTCCGGGCAAAAAGCCGGATCCAAAAATGGTCGAGATCTACAATGTGGTGCTTGCCGCCAATAAGAAAGCTTTCAAAGCTCTCAAACCGGGCATCATGTACAGGGACTTCGACGGGGTCGCAAGAGAGCACATAAGCGAAGCCGGTTTCGGCAAATACTTTTCGCATGGTCTTGGACACAGCCTGGGCCTTGTTGCGCACGACCCGTACGACTATGAGCACGACCCCTTCGAAGTCGGCATGGTAGTTACCGATGAGCCTGGAATCTATATCGAAGGTCTCGGCGGTGTGCGTATCGAAGATGATCTGGTTGTGACGAAAAGTGGTGCTAAACGCCTGACCACCGCGCCTTACTGGCAGTTTTGAATCAGGATTGCTTTCTGCAGTTTTCCAGTCGCATGGAAATTTCTTTGATCACCGACTGAATCAGGATCTCCACCGGGCCTACCGTAGTGCCCAAGATTCCCCTGCGCCGCCTTTCTATGAGCCACTCAAGAAAAAGCAATCTGCTTGCAAGCTCTGCCAGGGGAAGCTTTACTAAAACGTCGTCGAGATTGCGGCTGTACTCAAGACAGTAAGCTTCGATTAGTTCTCTTGCTGAATCAGCCAGAGCGCCATTCTTGAAATGCTCCATGCTCAGGGTTGCCAGGTCGAGAATTGGAGCGCTTATTTTAGTGAACCAGGACCAGTCGATGATATAAAGGTGCTCCCCGTCAAAAAGGAGGTTCTCGGCATAGAGATCTCCATGCACAAGCGAAAGTGGTTCGTCTTTAAGAACTTCGCTCAGCTGTTCTCCTGCATCAAGCAGGGTTTTTTCTGCTTCCGTGCTTAGTATTTCCCAGGCTTTGAGCTCCTGGCATTGAGCCCGGGCCAGACCGACAAAGTCAGCAGGAGCAAGCGTTCTCAGAACTCTGGTTTCGCTGATTTCTGCAATTCGGTAAGTGTAAGCCCGGTGTAGTTTCGCCAGTTCGGTCCCGACTTTTGCGGGTAGTTCGCTCACGGAATCAAGGCTGTCCAGAAGAGCTTTTTCACCCAGGTCTTCCATGAAGAGTGCAGTGCTAGACTGGAAAGTGCCGGACAGGTACAGACGTGCTGAATTCGAAACCGAAGGAATTAAGATGTGTTCGTGAAGGTCCTGCTCTATGTCCCAGGGCGGTAGCACCACCTTGTAAATCAGTGTCCTTGGCAATGCATCTTTGAGCCAGAGCCTCTCAACAAAAGAGAGATCCCTGTGCCGGAGAACCTGCCGTTTTTCGATCTCAACAGGCTTGCCGTATATCTCACTTAGCCAGGCATTCAGCTGCTCTTGAGGAGGTGTATGCAATAGATTAAGTGTTTCGTTTTCCACAAGCGATCCATAAGAAAGCAGGTCGGGTTTCAAACTACCTCGATTCTATCCTCTTTGCTTACTCAATGTTTATCAATTGGTCCAAGCTTTACAGCTAATTATTCTGCAGAATTTCTGCAGACCTGGAGGTATCAAAATCATGCAAAGCGGTAGCTGCGCATTCATCGTGATTGACAGCGGTTTCTCTTTCGAAATTCTCAAGGAGGCAAGAGTAATTGCCGCCTGGGATCTGACTCGCGGCCGGAAATTCGAGTCGCTTGACTATCTGGACGACTCAGACTTGGCTGAATTTGCAGGTGATCCTATGGGCCACGGCACAATCGTGCTCTCGCGCTTGCTGGCGCTTGAGCCTGCGGCAAAGTTGATTCTGGTTAAGGCTTTTGATAATCGAAGCGTTTGCCTGACTCAGTGGGATGCTTCAGGCAAGATTGCAAGACCCGGCTGGTCCGATGCTTATGTCTGGGCACAGCAAAAAGCAGCGGCGCGCGGCATGGTCTCGGTGGCGAACTGTTCTTTTGGCGGCTACAGGCATGCCATGGATGGCAGCGGCTGGGAGGCTCATCAGCTGGGCTCGGTAATCGGGCCCGGTCATGTGCTGGTTGCAGCAGCCGGTCCCGGAGACGGCCGGGCTATTCATGCAAGCCTGCGCTTGCTTGCTTCTGAAAGCAAGCAAATTGTCGCTTATCAAGAAAACAATGCTGATTACAATCTCTGGTTCGGTCTTGGTGACGAGCAAGAATCAGTAGCTTTGGATTCATGGAAGCTTGAAGCCCGCCTGAACGGGCACTTGCAATTTCGGGCTGATTCCAGTCGAGTGCCGGCTAATATCTGGAACGGTCGCAGGCAGTTGACTTTTCGTATCCGGGGCTCCGGGAAACTTGAAATCACTATTTCGAGGGATTCTTCGGGTGTTTCTGATTGGAAAGCCGACAGGAAAACCGACAACGCCTTGAGGCTTGATGTCTGGAGCGAAGAAGCCAGGTTTGCCAACTGGATCTCTGCAGAGCTTGTGGGTGAGCCGGCTTGTTTCAAGAATGTGATTGCAGTCGGACTGATTACGTCCAGCTACAGCCCATTCCAGAACATGGCCGCTTGCAAGCCTGATCTTTTGCTGAATGGCTCCGATCAGGTAAGTTTCAGGATTCCGGAAATTACCGTAGCATGCGGCAAACTGCTTGAATCTGATCACAGACTTGACTCTGATTCCCTGATCAAACTGCTTGGAAAGTTCAGGTAAGAAAGTTCAGGTAAGAAAGCTCTGGAAAGAGAGCTCTGGAAAGAAAGCTCTGTGAAAGAAAGCTCTGTGAAAGCCGGACAAAAACAAAAATGATTGCAAAATCTTTTTTGACGGTAATGAAAAAGAGCAGTCAAGCGGGCAAGATCAATGCAGGACGATGGGTAGGAATTTCGACCGACCGGAGGACAAAATGAGCTTCGATCTGGATGCCTTTCTTGCAAAGCAATTTGATTCTGATGAGCTGGAACGTCCTTTTTACGACCCGAAGTCGATTCATCCTGCCGATGAGCGTGAGTGGCTCGTATGCAATGGCCTTGGTTCCTATGCTTCAGGGAGTCTTTCCGGGGCCAACACGCGCAGGTATCATGGCTTATTTGTCGCAGCGCTGGAGCCGCCCACCAGCCGTACGCTTCTGTTTTCCAGAATAGACGAGCATGTGGACGGGGAGAACATTTCAACAAATCTCTGGACACCTGATGTGGTCAATCCCAGGGGCTACGAAAAACTTTGTGCTTTTGTAGTTTACCCCTGCCCTTGCTGGGTTTATGAACTTGCTAACGGTTATCTGATCAAACAGGTTTTTATGTTAGCCGGAAAGCAGCATTCATACGTAGCTTACAGCTTCCAGAGCAAGGACGACTCAAGCGATGTACTTGAGCTCGACCTGCACGTGATTGCCAACTTCCGCGACTATCACTCGCAAACTAAAGGCAGTCCTGATTGGCGGTTCATACAGGAGCAAAGACCGGGAGCTGTTAGAATCCGGGCTTACGACGGCGCCCAAGATCTTGAGCTTGCTTTTTCAAAAGGCGAGTGGCGTAAAGATGAAAACTGGTATGACGGCTATTTCTATCCACGCGAGTGGGAACGCGGACTTTCAGACCGCGAAGATGCGTTTCATGCCGGTGTGATTTCTTTGAGGTTAAAAAGCGGCGAATCGATGCTTGTGCTTGCTTCGCTTGAACCGGTAGAATTCCTGCCTGATCTCAAACACCTGCTTGCCGAACTGATTAAAGAGCAGAGGCTTTTGCTTGCTGGAGCGGGGAATCCTCGCCATCCTGCGGTTAAACGTCTGGTTCTTGCATCAAACAACTTTGTTGTCGAGCGCAAATCATCTGAGGCTCATTCGATAATTGCCGGCTATCACTGGTTTAACGACTGGGGACGCGATGCCATGATCAGTCTGCCCGGGCTGACTCTGGCTACCGGGCGTTTTGAGGCAGCAGCCAGCATCTTGAAAAATTTCCAGAGCTATTTGAGCGAAGGCATGCTGCCGAATAACTTTCCAGACAGCGGTCAGAGCCCGCAGTACAACACATCTGATGCCACACTCTGGTGGGCGTGGGCGTTGAAAAAATATCTTCAGGCAAGCGATGATCTGGAATTCGTCAAAGAGGCGATTCCGCTAATGGAATCAGTGGTGGACTGCCATTTGAGGGGTAGTCGCTACAACATAAAGGTGGACGAATCCGACGGGCTTCTGGCTGGTGGCGCCGATGGTGCACAGCTAACCTGGATGGATGCCAAAGTCGATGGTTTTGTTGTAACGCCAAGACGCGGCAAGGCTGTGGAAATATCGGCTCTCTGGTATTTTTTCCTGCGCACGCTTGCTGAATTCAAAACAGCTTGCGGGCAGGACCCGTCCAGATATATTGAGCTTGCTGAAAAAGCAAAAAGCGGCTTTCAAGCATTCTGGAACCAGGGACGCAAGTGTCTTTTCGATGTGATAAACGAAGACGGCAGCAAGGATGACTCGGTGCGTCCGAATCAGCTCCTGGCTCTCAGCCTCTGTAAAGATCTGCTGAGCGAAAAACAAAACGCCTCGATTCTTGCCGTTGTTGAAGCTGAGCTTCTTACCCCGCTCGGGCTCAGGTCGCTTTCACCTAAAGATCCAAACTACAAGGGTAAATATGGAAGCGGCAAACGTAACGCCAGCCAGTATGAGCGTGATATCAGCTACCATCAGGGTACGGTATGGACATGGCTTCTCGGCCCTTGGATTGATGCGCGTATGAACGTTTACGGTGAAAACGAAGACAACGTGCGTTTTATTAATTCTCAGCTGGCGCTGTTATTGCATCATCATTTGCTCTTTGAAGCCGGGCTCGGAACAGTTTCAGAAATATTCGACGGAGACTCGCCGCATAAGCCTCACGGTTGTATTGCTCAGGCCTGGTCCGTAGGCGAGCTTCTTAGAGTATTCAATGAATATCCCGAATTACAGGGTCAGGCCAAAATCCTTAGTGCAGCCGGGGCTTAGCGGCTCAGGGGTTTTTGCCTGCTCCTGAATTCTTCTGTTTAAGCCTGCATTTGCATGTTTTGCTTTGCTCGTTGTGAGCATTTCCTAGCTTGTATTTGCAGGACTGATTTTTGACTTTCAAACAAGAGCCGCGGGAATTCAGCCCGGGCTCTTCAGACCAGATTGGAGGCATGATGAAAAACATGCTTGTTATTTTTGTGGCTTTGCTTGCAGGTGTTTTGCTTGCAAAGTACGCCGGTTTTACTGTTTTCGCCTCTACTTTGCTTTGCGCTCTTTTGCTTGCTTGCTATCATATGCGATGCAAGTGCAGGGCAGCTGGCAAAGTGAAAACAAAGGTAGTTGGAGTTACTGGCACGATTGCCTCTGGCAAGTCCCTTGTGGGCAAGTTGCTTGCGGAAGTGAATGTGCCGGTGCTCGACACGGATCATATCGCGCATTATGTACAGGAGCATGATCAAGAGGTACGCGCCGCTCTCAAAGAGCGCTTTGGAGCCGAGATCTTCAACGGCAATGGCGAACTTGATCGCAAGAAGCTGGGCAAAATCGTTTTTGACGACCGGGCTGCTCTTGCCGATCTCAATGCGATAGTGCATCCTGCTGTGCTCAGAGAGTGCAGGCAGCGGATTGCAGCGCTTGCTGAGGCGCCTCTGGTTGCCGTGCTTGTGCCGCTCTTATTCGAGGTCGGTCTTCAAGATCAGTATGACGAAATCTGGGTAGTCACAGCTTCAGACGAAGTGGTGAAAGAAAGGCTGAAAGCCAGAGACGGCGTTTCGGACGAAGAGGCTCTCAAGCGCATCAAAGCGCAGTTTTCACAGGAAGAGAAAATCCGGGGTGCCGATTTTGTGATCGACAACTCCGGTAGCATTGAAAACACGCGTGCCCAGGTAATGGCTATTTTGGACGCCGCCTGAGCTTGCAAAACAGGGTGTGGGACGACTACTGATCCTGCACCCTGTTTCTCCTTTTTCCTTTTTGGCGGGCTATTAGAGAGTGTAGTAATGTTTGGGCGCCGGGCACTGGGCACTGGGGGTCTCAAGACACTCGACTCATGGGTTCTGGAACTCGGGACTCGAGTCTCTGTGCACTAAGATTCTGTGCGCATTTGGACCCTCGGGCCGAACAGTTGGGCCGTTTCTGCACCTTGCCACGCACCATTTCGTATGACTACGCAGGCTACACGAGATATTTACAAGCTAGTCCGGAAAGATATCGCACAGGATTGTTAGATTGCTTTCATCCCTAAAAGAAATGGAGTTTAGATATGACGATGGATGCACCTGACAATAAGCACGTACCACCTGACTTTGTCCTATCTTCGCTGATTAATTCACTCAGAGATAACAATGTCTATCCGGAGCAAGAATGGGCAATTATGCGCGATCATTATCGCGGACCCCAACCATACCGCTACGATGCGCCTGCACCAAAGGTGAGCGCAAGTGGTGGTGCTGAGATTCGCTTTTCAGACCCCTATAAAAAATAGCAAGCGTAAGAGTTCCGAAGATTTGCGGTCGGGCACCGATACTGGTACCAAAAGAACATGGCATGTGCATTTGCAAACAGCCCTTCAATGCGCTTTAGTGGCAGCAGCCGGATTGCGGCTTGCTTCCCGTGCTTTCTGCTACCACTGCCTGCAGCGGGTCTTCTTCAGGGGCATAGAGGCTGGGAGCTTGTTTGAATACTTGTATGAGTTCTTCGATCACTCTTGCTGAGTCCTGGCCTTTGATGGCTTCAACTACGCACGTTTCAAGATGTTGTTTCAAAATAACTTCAGATGTCTTGTTAAGAGCAGCCTGTACTGCTTTCAACTGGTGGAGGACATCAATACAATACTTTTCTTCGTCAACCATACGGTAGACTGCGTTCAAATGCCCGATGGCTTTTGCCAGTCGGCTTTTGAGTTTTTCCTTTGAGTCTGAGTTAATTGCCATGGCTTAAGTGTACATCGAATCGACTCAGATGTACTGCAATTTTGAATTGAGTAAAGATCGGTCTCGGTCAGCGCAGTTTAGCACGCCTGCCCGCAGGCAACGGAAGCTGCTCCTGATTTGGCCCGTAGAGTCCCCAGGCGGTCGGACCCAGATCCTTCGGTCTGACCAGTGTTTCATACTGGTGAAAGCGCCTGAATAAAATGATTCCTACCCATAAGAAGACAAAAGCGCCGAATGCCGCCAGGTCCAGACTGTGATGCATATTTACCTCACCCTACTAAAGATTCCCAGATAGCCCTTTGGGGGTTGTTCTTCATGCCGTGCCGATGTTTTCATTCTAGGCGTTTGCCGACCCTTGCCTATGTTGGAAATACTAAGTAGTTTGGCAATTGAGCAAGGTGTTTTTCTTTCTTAAAAAGCTGCTTGCTCTCTCAATCCTGGAGCTTTCTTCAAGCTTTCTTTTAGGCTTCGGTAAATCCTTAACAGAGACTGTCTGAACTGATCCTTGCCAGGATATATACAGTTATGAGGGAATATGAAATTGAAAGTCTGCAAACGGACAGCAGCCAGTGCAGTCTGGCGGATAATTCGGCCGCGAAAATGTCCAGGGAGGTCTATGAAAATTGCTTCCGGCAAAGCACGAGGGTACTGAAAGTTCCGGAGCTTACAAGCAGTGAGGCCGGCGCTCTTGAAACAAGCCTGCCTGCATCCGATCCCTTTGCAGAGCTTTATATGGAGATGCGCAAGTCAGTTGCCAAAGTCGAAACCACAGATGATTTTTGTGGCTCCGGTTTCTTTCTTGACAAAGACGGGCTCTTCGTCACAGGCTTTCATGTGGTTGAAGGAAGCCAGGAACTTTTTGTGCGAACTGAAGACGGCGTTCAACATAAGGCCCGCCTGCTAGCTGCAGATCCCGCAAATGATGTGGCAATGCTTAAAGTAGAGAAGTGTAGTGAAAACGAGCTTTTCGAGCCGCTTGAACTGGCGCCTTTTGATGAGAGCCTCAAAGAACAGGAACTGGTTTCGTACGGCTATGGAACCGGGCAGGAACTGCATTTCTCGGCAGGAATTTATGATCGTTCATTGCAGCAAAAGGAGATCAAGCTCAGCTCGAATGAGTCCTATTTCGACGAAAATCGCAGGCTCGCTCATATAAGGCAGCGCACCGCACATGGTGACTCGGGCGGACCGGAGGTTTTGCTCAAGGACGGTACAGTAAGGCTTATGGTAGGAATGACTGATGGGCGAAAAAACACCCTTGCAATTCCGGCGCAAAAGATTATTGCACTAAGAGACGCGTACCTGAGCACTAAAAAGTGATAATGCTCCTGCTGGCTACTCTAAAAAGCAGCTGTTTTCGGATTAGATGCGAGCCTGGAATTGGACGCCGTTGGCTCTTGCAAGCGCAATGCTGGCAACGCTTGACGCCTGCTTGCCTTCGGGCTTGATTTTGTGTTCAGTGCAAAACTTCTCGATTTCTTCCGCTTTCGGCATCACAATTGTGGTGCCCCGCTTCAGTACCTCAATCGGACAGCCTCTTGGGTCGGTATCTGTGGAGAGCCCGTTGACTTCGGCAAGCAGTTTCCACATTTCAACGTTGTTTAGATGCGGGTGTTTTAAAGCAATGCTTTTCAGAGTTTCGCCGAGCCTGACCACGTAGCGAATGCGTCCGTCTGCATGCTGTTTAGCCTGGAAAGATCCGAGCAGTTTTTCGATATTTGCGCGGCGCGCATTCTTCAGGCTTTCATCCTGATGCAAGTTTGCATCTTGCTGGGGTTGGTCGGCGGAAGGCCCGTACCAGCGCCTGCCGAAGCGCGCTGCAAGTTCTTCTTCCGGGCTTGCATAAATCACGCCGGCAAAGCCGATATGGCTGTAGTCTTTTAGCACGCCCGACTGTTTGAAAAGATCAACGTCATCATCTGTTGGGATCCAGATGAGTGTGTTCAGTTGGGGAATCGCAAATGACTTGCCATTATAGGTGGTGACAGGTATTGCAGAGCGGTTTATATGAAAAATCGCTGCGCCCAAATCTCCGCTGTTCAGGAACTTTGCAGCCAGAGACGATAGCGTGTCGTGCTTTTTGATCCGGTATTTGAGCCTTGTTTTTTGCTTTGGATCTTGTTTTGCCTTGTCTTTTATTTTTTCCTGTTCTTTCTCTTTTCGTTCTTTGTTTTTCATTTCTCTGAGTTTGGCCTGCATGAACGCAGTCATTTCTTCAGGATTGAGTTGAGCCTTGTCGTCTTTCTTTATTTTTTCGTCTTCTTCGCGCTTTTTCTCGTCGAGATTCTTGTTGTTTTCTTGGAAATTGTTCTTGCTCTGGTTGCTATCCGACTTGTTTTCGGAAGCAACGATGCGATCCGCTTGCACAAGATTTTGTTGTTGAGCTTTAATCACGGTTTGTCCGTGGTCTTCGGCTTCTCTCTGGGTTCTTACCTGTTCCTGAGCTCTCTGCACGTTTCCATTATTAGCCGAGTTGGCGGCGTCAATCGTTCTGCCGGTCACAGTCTGATTTGAGTTTATAACTGGTTTGTTGCCGTCAAGATTGCGGTTGGCGATTTCCGCGTTCTGTTTCTGTTCTTGTTGCCTGTTTGCAAGATGATCGCCTTCCCTGATTCTTCCCTGTACTTGCTGTGCTTGCTGTGATATTTCAGCCTGCTGCAACTTGACTGCAAAAGTCTGGCTCTGTCCCGGAATCTCAGCTTGCCGCTGGTTCAAATTGCGTTGTATTTGTAGAGCCTGCATCATTTCAGCGTTTGAGTTAAACCTCTGGTTTTGTGTCAGTTCGCGCAGTACATTGTGCGATTGTTCGGAGCCTGGAACACGCTCAAGTCCGTGTTTGCCCATACCTTCAATCACTCTTGTAAGCAGCTGCCTGGCACTGAGATCTCCGGCAAGCTGAATGCCGTTTTTGGCGATTTGCTGGCCGTCGCGCCCGCTTAAACCAGTTTCCATTTTGCCATTTAGATTTATCGGGCTTGATTGCTCCAGAGGTCTTGCAGGTCTTGAAAGATCGGAGAGCTGTCCGCTAATCGACCTTGAGATCGGACCAATATCGCCATGCGAACGAAGATTGCCGAAAAACTCAGCTTTGAGATTCGATCTTTGAATATCGCTCAACTGTCTTGATATCAGATCGTTGTTTCTGAGATTAACGTTGAAGCTGTCTCTGCCTGCTTGAGGTATGCGTCCAATCTCACCTTTCATGGCAGCAAGTGCACCGATTTCATTTAGTTGTGCTCTTCCCATTAGTCTCAGCTGGCTTGCGGCCGGGTCGAATTTGCCTGCTTCACCCGGACGAAAATCGTGTGCTGCAAAGGCTCTTTCAGCCAGGCTTTGGCGCGGGCCGTTAAGTTCAGGCCGGCCGCCTGATTCAGGTCGAGCAGCGAATTCAGGCCTACTGCCCGGTCTGAAAGGTTCGGAGTCTGGCCTGTTTCGCCAGTCCTGACGCAGATCCGGGCGCCCGTCGTTTCTCGGACCGTTCCAATCAGGTCTCGGTCGGTTGTCTCCATCCGGTCTTCCCGCACGCCAGTCAGGCCGTCCGTCCGGTCTCTGACCGTCGTTTCTCGGACCGTTCCAATCGGGTCTCGGTCGGTTGTCTCCATCGGGTCTTCCCGCACGCCAGTCAGGCCGTCCGTCCGGTCTCTGGCCGTCATTGCGCGGACCTTCGTTTCTTGGAGCGTTGGAATCTTTCGGCTGGTTGCGATCGCCATCGTAGTTTTTGCGCCAGTCCTGACCGTTCCACTGTGGTCTGTTTCCTTGTGGATTCGGGTTCGGGTTTTCCGGTCTCTGTATCGGCCCTTCAGGGCGCTTGCCTGCCCATTCCGGTCTGTCTCTGTGCGGATTAAAAGCCGGATTCGGGTTCGGATTTTCCGGTCTGGGGCTGTCTGTCGCTTTTGTTTCGCTAGGTTTGGAATTGTCGACTTTTTTGCCTTCGCCATTGTCTTTGTTGCCGTCGTGCTGCTGGCCGGGTTTGCCGTCGTGCTGCTGGCCGGGTTTGCCGTCGTGCTGCTGGCCGGGTTTGCCGTCGTGCTGGCGCCATGGTTTACCCTCGCCGTCATTCTTGCCGTGCCAGGGCTTGCCGTCACCATCATTTTTGCCATGCCAGGGCTTGCCCTCGCCGTCGCGCCATCTTCCTTGTCGGTCTTCTGCGGGTTTTGATGGGTCTGAACCTGGCTTCTGAGCATCGCCTGGTTTCTGGGCGTCTTTGCTTTTGAAGATATCAGCCCAGGCCTTGCCTTCGGTGGGTCCGTTCCAGTTTCCCGGACCGCGGCGGGTAGCTTCAGGAGCGGTTTCCTGAGCTCTGTTGTTTTGGTATTCCTGCTTTTGTGCCTGTTCGGGAGATTTTGTTTGTGGCTCCGCTTTTGTTTCGCCTTTCGGAGCGTTCTTCACTTCTTGCCAGCCGCTTCCGTCTTTGTTTGGCACGTATTTGGTTGTTTCGCCGGTTCGTTTGTCGGTCGACAAGAGCGAATTGCCGTCGTTTTGCACCCTTCCTGTTGGAATGGTGGCATCTTTGTGATCTTTGCTGGCAGTGTTTCTGTCCTGCCCGTTTGTCGGCGGCTTATACGGTTCCCTGACAATTTCGCTACGCCTGGCCGGATCCGGTCTTGTATTGTCGTTTGTGTTAGTCTGGTCGTTGTTTCTGAACGGGCTCTTTTCAGTCCCTGACTCCTGAGTCCTGGGCTTACTGTCTATTTCGTTCAGGTTAAAACGTTGTCCCTGCTCGGGTCTTTCTTTTGGCTGGCTATCCAGATGTTGGGGCATGCTCTGAATTTTTTCCTCTCAGCGCTCAAGAACCTGAAAAAACTAGCTTTTTGGCTGTTAAGAATGGGTGGAATTACACGATTAAATGATGGTAATAGACTCAATCATTTAATGCATTGCGGAAATTACGAACAAATGAGGGCAAATAGATTAGTTTTTTTGGCTCAGCGATGCCGGTGTTTGCTGCGTTTTGGATGATGATTAGCTTCAGATGAAGCTCTGGGCTGCTCAAGCTCGCTTTGCTCGCTTTCCGGCTTTGGAAGCGGGTCTGGCTCAAGGCTGAAAAAAGTCGGTCGGTCATAAGTGCTGCCGTCAATCCAGGAGCTTTGCATTAGCCAGCTTCTCACCTGACCGTTCCTGACTGAGCGAAAATAGACTGGAAAAGCGTCATTGTCATCTGTCCACACTTCCCATTCGCTGTTTTCGTCCTTAAAAAGCCAGCGGTGATATGGAAAGTTCTTAAACCAGCCTCTTCCAATACAGCTGGCTTTTCGGGCTCCGGCATTTTCTGCGTTCAAGACCGCGGGGAACTCGTATGGATCAAGCTTTGTTGTTTCGAGTAAGTCCTTTTCAAAGTCCTTGTTTACAACTTCCTGTTTTTGATAATCAATAATTGTTTTTTTTGTCTGACTACTACCCTTAAAAAGTACCCTGGCCAGTCCTTCCCCGTTGTAAAAAACGCTTATTTGCTTTGAAGGACTGTCACTGGCTATCAGATCATAAGTAACCCCAACCGGATGAGGCCTGGCCTTGTTTACCGACTCTTCTTTTTTGTCATTAAGCTCATGCTGCAAAAGCCATTGAGAAAACGACGAACATGAACACAAAAGAGCTGTTGCAAGGAAGGAAAGCAAAATTGCCCGAAATTTCATAAACAAGCAGAAAGTCCTTTTTGCTCATGATACAAGGCGAGATAAAAACTTGCTCATAGCTGCCGAAGTCTGTATCGGGCTTGCAATGTTTCAGCTGTGTAATCCTTTCAAGAGCCTGAGTTGCTGCTAAAATCTTTGCAAGAGATATATGTTTAGAGTGGTTGGTGCTGTTTTGCCTGGCTGTGGCTGTGGTCGGTCCATCCGGTTTTTGAAAGGAGAAAAGAGGGATGAAACCCAAACAACGGTCGAAAGACTACACTGATAACGGTCCGCGCAAACGCAAGCTGGATCCGATCGTTGCCAACAAAATTGATTTCATCGACTACAAAGATGTAAATCTATTGCGCAAGTTTATTACCGAAAACGGCAAGGTTTTGCCACGTCGAATCACCGGTTGCAATGCCAAGAACCAGAGAGCTATTACGCTTGCAATTAAAAGAGCCAGAGCTCTTGGAATTCTTCCGTTTACCGGATCCATTTAAGAAAAGCAACAGCTGCCAAACTATACCGTTCTAACTGAGCCTTCGAGAGGCTCGGCTTCTTTGTGTCCGACTCTTTCTACCTGAGCAAGGCCTACCCCGATCATTACCAGCATGATTCCGATGATTTGCCAACTGCTGACGGTTTCATGCAGAACAAGAGCTGCTGCAACAATCAGAAGCGGGCGTTGAAGCATGGTCAGGACTGAGATTCTTGATGCGCCAATCATATTGAGGGCAGATATGAAGGCAAGATTTGCAAGTGCAGCGGAAACTCCGATCCAGCTTCCGTAGAAGAAAGCGGTCCAGGAGAATTTGAGCAGGAACGGCAAGAGGCAAAGACTTAAAAGTCCCTGAACCGAATAGGATAGGCTTGCTGCAAATGGCGGGCTCACCCTTTCGCATAGAATTTCCATGCGCACCCTGTATATAGTTGAACTGAATGCTGCGGCGACTGCCATGCCAACTCCTGCAGCGTTCAGGCTCAGGTCTTTATAGTCCAGGGTCAGGACAATGCCGAAAAAACACATGAAAAAGCCAAGCCAGAATTTTTTTGTAAGCCTGTCCCTGCCAATCAGACTGTTTGTGAGAGCTACAAAAGCAGGAACACACGTCACAATTGTGATTAACAGGACCACTGACACTGTTTCTAAGGATATAAGTGTCAGGGTGTTGGTGGCGAAAAGAAAAATCCCCGGGACAAGCAGCTGCTTAATGGTTTGAGCATGACGCTGCCAGCCTTTCATTAAAAAAGGCAGGACAAATAAGGCGCCAAGGCTGTTTTTCAGAAAAACCAGCTCCAGTGGAAGTGCGCCTGCAGCATAGGCGAATTTGGCTACAATCGGCTCGATTGACGCTGCGATTAAGGCAAGAGCTATCCAGGCTGGTGCTTGTAGCGACCTGGACCGGCTTAAATCAGTGCTGTTCAGTTTTGATTCGCTCAAAATACCGTCAAATTTGCCTCTTTTTTGGGCAATTGAAAGCTTAAATCAAAGATGCCCTGATAATGTCACAGTTATGTCAGTCGGCCTTAGTAATGTTTAATGCACGGGGATGTGATTGAGTTTCTTGGGGATTGCATAAATGTCAGCCAAGCCGAGTGTAAGAGAAAAGTTTTCGCTGGAGTTTGTCTCAGCAGATAAAGAAGCAGCCGCTCTCAAGGCTTTGTTCGAGTCGGCACGTGAGCTTCCTGACCTTGTTCTATTCGATCCTGAAGCTGTTGAAAGCAGAGAGAGCTTTATTCCTGAGCCTGCACAAGAGGAAGAAAGCCAGCCGGACCCGGTCCAAGAGCTGCGTATGCTCTTCGGTTCGGTCGAAAGATAAATCAGCGCATCAGAAAAAAGCGGAAATCAAACGCTTCTTTTCCAGGACGGACTATAACAACCCGTCCTTCGTGCTTTTTGGGACGACCGGGACCGTTAAGAGTTTCATGCATTTTGCTTACGATTTCATCCGGCACATTACGGCTGCGTTGTTTATTGCGTTCAAGGCAGATTGCAAGCGGCACGTCTAAAACCCAGAGTTGTATGTCGCTGTAGCCGCAGGCTTTTGCCTTTTCAATAATCTGTGCCCTGTGTCGGGGATTTGTGTTGACGTTGTCCACCACAATGTCGCTTTCTTTTGCAGTCAGCTCATCAAAGCGTTTGAAAAAAATCTCGAAAACTTTCTCCTGATCGCGTTGATCGGCTGCATCACCCCAGAGCTCCTGTCTGATTGAGTCTGCATTCAACGCGGCATAGCCCTTATCCACCAGACGCTGGGCCAGGGTGCTTTTTCCTGAGCCGGGTATGCCCACCATTAAAACCAGCTGTTTCAGAGTGCATTCCCCTTATGATCAGTGTCGTCCTTTCTTTCCAGTACCCAGGAAAGCCAGATTATAGCTACTATGAAGCCCAGACCGGCACAAACAGCAGAGTAAACAAGCCGCAAAATGTCCTGTTCTTCGGTTTGCACCGCCATGCGCACATCCAGCCAGGGGCTACTGTAGAAGATAATTGCAAAAATTCCCACATAAACACCTGTGCTGAAGAGACTTGCCCGGCCTTTTCTGGTCAGATGCTTCCAGGACCAGATTAGCTGAAAGAAATAACCAAGGGACCAGAGATACAAACAAAGACCGTAATGTTGGAAGCGAGCAATACTTATATGATGCTGAATCGGAAACTTCAAAAGGCAAAAAGCCAGAAAAAGCATAAAGAGCGTAATTTCTTGATGTTGAACTTGCTTTCTTAGTGCTTCAAGGAATTTATTCACTGTTTAAAACCAGCAGGTAGGGAGCTTGCTTTCAGTTTTGCAATATCAAGCAAGATCTGCTCGACCAGACATTTTACTACTTTCTGGCCTTTTGCTTGGTTTGCAAGTTTTGCATTACCCCAGACTCCGCTTTCAGAATAAGAAAGCACATTTGCCTGTTCACGGTCGCGAGTAAGTCTACCTCTGGCGTTTTTGTCGAAGTCGCAGGCTGCCAGGTCCATATTTACGCTTTCAGGAGCGATATGAAGCATGATTGAAGTTTCGATTTCATCTGCATGAGATCCGCCTTCCTGTTCTTCGATGCCGGAAAGCTCGCGTGCCGACAGCGCCTTTTCCAGATTGGTATAAGCAAAGAGAATCGACTCTGCCACAAGTATCTCGGCAGCCTTTTGCAGGGGTTGTATTGTTGAGATGCCGGTATTTAAGACATAAAAACGCTTTGGGCCGAACTTGCTTATGCTTCTTGAGATGTCGCAGAACATTTGAAGCGTGCATTCTTCCGAAAGTGAAACCGAACCGGGATATTCTATAAAAGCCGGGTAATATGAATAATTCACTGTAGGCAATACGATAACATCTGCATTTTTTAGAACTTCGTTTTTCAAGTACTCAACTAATATGAAGTCATTGTTCAGCTGTAAATGAAAACCGTGTTCTTTGCAGGCCGACCCGAGCGGAATCACAATCAATGCATTCTCCGTAAGCAGACGCTCTGCTTCTTTCCAGCTTTTTTGCTCAAGCAATATGCCCTGCATTGAATTTGTTTCTTCCATGATCCTCGCCAGATAAGCTAGCACATTTGTGACTGTGGAACTATGCAATTGAGCGGGCAATCAAACACACTTTAAGAGGGTGTGCTTGCACATCAACCCGAGAGTGTTTTTGGTCCAGAATATACACATAAGCCAACAGGTTATCAGGGTTGATCTGGGCTGGTCTAAACAGGGAAAGTGATCTTGAATGGCGCTTGCAGTGCAGCAAAAGATCAATCTAGGAGGACCAGCACATGGCAGATAACGTTACTAATGAAGAAGTGGTGCAGAATTCGGAAGCCGGAAGCGAAAGCAGCGATAATGCGACTCAGGCACTATCGAATTTGCTCAATGAAGTAAACAACGAAAGAATGAACCAGGCTGGAAACGCTACAGATAATGCTCAACAGGGTAGCTTATCGAATCTTGCAAATGTGTTGCAGAACTCGGCCGAAGGGCTTGCCAATGACAGGCAGCAGAGCCCACGCAATAGTGAAAGTCTCGGAAATGCTCTCAAGGAATTGTTGAATAACAGCCAGGGCAGTGCAACTGATAGAGCTCAAAATGGTGCAGAAAAAGCCATTGATAAGAACCAATTACCGTCTGAGGCAATCGGCAAGCTCAGAGATCAGATCAAGGACGGCAGTGGTATCGGCGGCATTCTGGAAAAGTTTGCCAAAAAAGATGGCGTCAAAGAACTCCCGACCGGTGATTATCTTGTAAGGCAGGACGGCAAAGAAACACTGTTCACACCGAATGGCGACCGTGTAAGCGTAAATCCGGATGGCACCCTTGATGTGAAGGGTGATGTCAAATCGGTCAAACAGGACAAGAATGGGGAAACAACCATTACCTTTGGTGACGGCTCCAAAGTAACCGTAGACAAAGAAGGCATTTTGAATGTGAGCCGCGGCAACGAAAGCGTCAGCTTCCCGCGTTTCCGCCAGCAAGAGCGGATAAACCCAGGTCACTTAAAACCATTGCCGACTGACGGCAGCCGCGGTGGCGGTGGTGGCGGCGGCGGCGGCAAGGGCGGCGGCAAGGAAATTCAAGGTGATAGCCACCCTGGCGAAAAGGAAAGCACCAAGCCCCATAACACTGAACGTTTGGAAAAGCCGGCAGTATTCGAGAATCTGAAGCCTCTGACAAAGCCGCCGGTAAATGCGTTGCCCGAGCTTGAAATCAAAAAGCGCTAGAAACAGGCGTTAGGCCAAAGAAAGGCGCAATAAACCAGCAAAAGAGGAGTGGATTACGCTCCTCTTTTGCCTATGTCAGAGCGACAAAGAAGACCGACTGCATAATTAAGTAGCTGCAGCTGTCTAATAGAGCGGGTCAAAAAGGTGCGGGAAACCGTAATAAGAAATCGATCATTTTTGCATAATGCTCTGCATGGAAGGACGAGTTTTCTGAGGCAAGCGGCAGTTCTGCCGGGCGCTCTTGAGTTGGATTGGAGGTCTTTAGTAATGGCTGATGACGTAAATAGCAAGAATGTGGAACAGGTCGAGAAGCAGGAGCAGGGTGGAAATACCGGCCCTGAAGATGCTTTTCGCAATGAAGCCTTTAACAGTGACAGCTCAGCACTTGCAGCTGCAATGGAAGGAGCAAAGACCGGTGCATCTTCGCTGCCGGGGCTCGAGCTCAAGATTGATAAGAATGGCGAAAGCTTCGAAATGAAGGAAGAAATCAAATTGCAATCTGGGCAGCTAAAGCACGGTGAAGGCAAGCTCGGCGATAAAGACGGAAAGTGGCAGCAAGGCGGAATGAAGCACGGTGAAGCTCTGCAAAAGGGCGACAAGCTTGACTTTGGTGACAAAGATTTCGGCAAGAAAATGGCTGAAGCTTTTGAAAAAGAAGGAGTTGAAAAACTTCCGACCGGCGATCATATAGTTAGAGAAGACGGCAAAGAATCGCTTTTTACACCAAATGGTGATCGGATTACAATCAATCCTGATGGATCACACGTGATCAAAGGTGATGTAGCAAAAGTTGAAACCGGCAAGGACGGCACTACAACAGTAACTTTCGGTGACGGTGCTCAAGTATCATTTGACCAGGATGGATTCCTCTCAGTGCAGCGCGGCAATCAGGGTGTTGCCTTTGGTCGGCCGGGGAAGCTGAATATTCCCAAAGATCCGTTTGAACCAGGTTTTCCGGGTAAGGGCGGCGGCGGCATGGGAGGTGGCGGCAAGTGGGAAACCCCTCCCGGCAAGTGGGAGCTTCCTCCGAGCGAAAAATTTAAGCCGCTTCTAAAAGGCGAGCAGCTCGAACATTTGCTGAAGCAGACGAACTAGGATTTAACTAAGAACAAGAACTCAAGAAAGAGCACCGGCAATTTTGTCGGCGCTCTTGCTATATGCGGCCTGCAAGCTGCGCTGCCTGGTAAACAGGCTTGCCTTTATATATGGTGCAAACCACCCTGGTTTTCAATTCCTTTTGATTCCAGGGAGAATTATGTGAGCGCGAATAACCATTCTTGCTGTCATAAATCCATTTGCAATCAGGATCAATAATACAAAGATTGGCTTTTGAGCCGCAATTAAGATTCGGCGCCGGAATTCCGAGTATTTTTGCCGGTCCGTTAGTAAATAAATTGAAGAGTTGCATGCGATTAATATGACCGGCCTCTACCAACGTTGTGTATGAAACACTGAAAGCGGTTTCAAGACCGGTGATTCCAAAAGGGGCGTCCCTGAAAGGAAGTGATTTCTCAAGCAAGGTATGCGGGGCGTGATCTGTTGCAATTGCCCCAATCGTCCCATCTTTGATGCCTTTGATAATCGCCGCCCGATCCTCTTCTGTTCTTAAGGGCGGATTCATTTTCAAGTTAGTATCGTAATTCTCAAGCAAATCAACGCAGAGTGAAAGATGATGCGGAGTTACATCGGCAGTTACCGGCAGTCCCTCCGACTGAGCGATTCTGACCTGCTCCACAGTTGGTGCGCATGAGATGTGCGTAAAATGATAAGGGCTGCGTGTTAGCCTGACTATTTCCAGTTCTCTTGCTACAGCAACAGTTTCGGATGCATAGGTTATTCCCTGTAAGCCCAGCGTGGTTGAAAGCACGCCTTCATGCATTGAACCGCCTGCTGCCAGGTCCAGATCTTCAGCGTGACTTATGATCACTTTACCGGTGAGTTTCACATACTCGAGTGCTCTTCTGAGTACAACCAGATTTTGCACTGGTTTGCCGTCATCCGAAAAAGCAACTGCTCCTAGCTCGGCAAGCTCAACCATATTGGTGAGTTCCTGGCCCTGAAGTCCGCGGGTAACACTTGCAACCGGTAGAACTTCAATTACGGCGCTTCTTGCAATTTTTTGCAAATAAAGTGAGAAAGTAGTGCCGCTGTCGAGCACCGGGTCTGTATTGGCCATAGCAACCACGGTCGTGAAGCCGCCTGCTGCTGCTGCTTTTGTACCGGTATGCAGATCTTCTTTGTCCTTCTGTCCCAGGTCACGCATATGTGTATGCATATCTATCAAGCCGGGTGCCACCCACATACCTTTTGCATCGATTAGCTCTTCGTCTGCCTGGGCTGCAAGCTTGTCTGCGCGTTCAATGATCTGGTCTTCTTCAATGCGCAGGTCTTGCTTAATCTCTTTGTTTTGGAGCGTGTCGATCAGCAGGCCGTTCTTAATCAAAATCTTTCTGGTCATCAGTTTTCTCCGAGCAGCAGATAAAGAACAGCCATTCTTACAGCGACTCCGTTTGCAACCTGAGTTCGCACCAGCGATTTTTCCAGGTCGTCGGCCAATCCGTGAGCTATCTCAATGTCTCGATTCATCGGACCGGGATGAAAAACTCTTACCGAAGGGCTTGCAAGCTGCAAGCGCGGCTGGTCGAGCCTGTAAAGACGCTTGTACTCACCGATGCTGGGAATCAGGCCCTGCTGCTGCCTTTCAAGTTGCAAACGCAGCACCATCACAAATTCGGCATCTTCAATAGCAGATTCAAGTCTTGTGTGAATTTTTACTCCCAGCTTATACAACTCCGGAGGAAGCAGTGTTGGAGGACCTGCCACATGAATGTCGGCCCCCATTTGTTTTAGAAGCCAGATGTTTGAACGGGCGACCCGGCTATGCGTGATATCGCCGATAATGGCAACTTTCACGCCTTTAAGATGACCGCGAATTTCCCACATCGTGAAGTAATCAAGCAGGGCCTGGGTTGGATGACCGTTCCAGCCGTCGCCTGCATTCACCACATGTACTTCATGACCGAACTCGTTTGCTATTTGCAGCGCTGAGCCTGAGGCCTGATGGCGCTGTACCAGACAGTCTACAGCCATGGCTGTAAGGGTTCTGCCGGTGTCGATAATGGTTTCGCCTTTGGCAACCGATGACGAAGCTATATCCACATTGATAACAGTGGCGCCGAGTCTTTTGGCTGCAAGCTCAAAGCTGCTTCTTGTTCTAGTTGAGTTTTCATAGAATAAATTTGCAACTGTTTTTCTTGCAAGTAACATTTGCGGGCCATCTTGCGAAGCCACCATATCCTTACAAATGGCAGCTGCTTTCAAAAGCGCTTCAAGCTCAACGGGGCTTAGATCTTTGGTGTCGAGCAAATGTCGCCGTTTGCGCCAGAGCTCCACGCCCGGCTCGCTCAGCTCAATAAGTTCTTTCCCCTTTTTTGAAAGAGAAAAAATTGAAGAAATGTGATCAGACATGCAAAATGCCTCAATGCACTCTTTAGCATTATATGTACTTGTCATCAAAAGGACCTGGCCGGAATCAGTTCTTCTTGCTGTGCTTTTTCAGCAGAGCCTGCTCTTGTCCTTTGATATGGGCTGTATATACAAAGTGCCTCTTGCGTATTTCCCGGTTAAATGCGCTTAAACAGAGCAGTTTGGTGGTTGCCAACAAGACACTGTTCCCCTAATATGCTTTTAGCGTTGGCGTTTCGTCGCCTTCTATGTACGATACCGGTTGCCCTTCGGCAGTCGCACCTGGAGGTAAAAAATATGTCCGATACCGAAACAGCTGCTGAACAAAGGACGACACGCAGCAATTTTGCAAGTCGTATGCTCACAAAAGAGCTGAACGTTCGCATGAAAACTACTCAAGAGAACAAGATCAAGCCGTCGGACGCTGCTCAGTTTGCGACAAACCAGGAAGCCGAGACAAAAGAGTCGGTCAAGGTCAGCTAAGCAAGCAGGAATTCTTTCAAATATCGCAGTGGCGGGGTCCGTTTGAGGGGCGTCGCCTTCTTATATTGCCGGTATTGCCGGAATAATTCTTAGGTATCTTTGAGGGACTAAGGCTACAATGTCTCAGGCATCAGTCTGAACTTAGATTAGATCGACCCTGGAGAAATAAATGACAGCCTTGTATTCGGGTGAAGAAATACTGGAAGTTTGCAAGGGGAGGCTGGCTTCCGGAATGATGCCCGAAGATGCCGGAGCCATTATCAGCGATAGCCGAATACTGGCAGAAGGTGACTGGTATATTGCTTTTTCGGGCGAAAAATTTGACGGGCATGATTTTCTAGGCGACGCATTCAGTGCTGGTGCACTCGGCGCTATTGTCGAAGAACGCCAGAACTACCCGATTGGAAACAAAGAGTTTCCTTTAATTTCGGTAGACGATACGCTTGCGGCCTATCATATGCTTGGACGCAACTGGAGGCGCAGAATCAGCCCCAGGGTCATAGGAATTACAGGTTCAAGCGGCAAAACCACTACTAAAGAAATGGCTGCCGCAGTTTTTTCTGAGTTCAGGCGCTGCCATTATTCTTTGAAAAATGAAAACAACGAGTTTGGAGTGCCGAAAACCCTGCTTTCAATGCCGGACGACACGCAGGTCGCAATCATAGAAATGGCAATGCGCGGGCTCGGTCAGATAGATCAACTTGCAAAATGTTCATGTCCTGACATAGGGATTATCACAAATGCTGGCACTGCTCATATCGAGCTTTTAGGAAGCAGGGAAAATATTGCAATTGCAAAATGCGAACTGCTCGAGAACCTGCACAAAGAAAGGGGCGTGGGCATTCTCGGTAGTGATGATCCGGTTTTGCTTGAGAGAGCGTGCGCAGTTTTTTCAGGCAAGCTACTTGTATTTTCTGAAAATGAAATTGAGAATGTTTCTGCAAATGAAGAGTGCACACGGTTTTCATTAAAAGGCAGTGGGCAGCTTTATGAAGTCAGGGCCCACGGTATGCCGCTTTTGTCAGATGCTTGGTGCGTTATAAAGGCCGCGCTTGAACTTGGCTTGTCAGAAACAGAAATCGCAAGCGGGCTTGCTCAATTCAAAGCTGTCGGCGGCCGCGGCAACAAAATAAAGACCGCAAGCGGGGTTCTGGTAATAGACGAAACCTATAATGCAAACCCTGAATCAGTAAAAGCAGCAGTTGAGGCTCTCAGTGATGCCAATGCATATCCTCAAAAGAAGAAATTTCTGGTTCTTGGAGACCTGCTTGAATTAGGAGTACAGGGACCTGCCTTGTTAGAAGAGCTTGGTGCTTATCTTGAACGCATGCCGCTCAATTTGCTGATTACTGTAGGTAATCTTGCAAGACATATTTACGCCGGTGCACAATCTGCGAAGTTTGAGGTTCTGCACTGCCAGGACATGCAGCTTGCAGAAAAAGAGCTCAAAGCGCGAATGGACGGAGATACATGCATTCTTGTAAAAGGCTCAAGAGGCGCACGCCTGGATAAGCTTGTAGACATGCTGCTTTCTCAACCGCTTGAAACTCTGTAAGCTCTGAGCTTATTAGCTATGCCCGGTCTGATTTCAACTGTGATCTTGACAGGGAATTCCATGTGCCTTACCCTGAAGTAAGGATATGGGGAAAGTGTAAGGGAGCGAGATAGAAACGATGAGTATCGCAGTGCTTACAAGCAAAGGTCAGATAACGATTCCTGCTTCGGTGCGTCATCGACTGGGGCTGGAAGCCGGCGACCGCGTAGAATTTGTAGAGCTTGCCAGCGGTGAATTTGCAATTAAGCCAGCTGTGCAGGATCTGGCTGGCTTAAAAGGGTTGTTGAAAAAGCCAGAGTCTGATGTTTCAGTTGAGAATATGCGAGAGGCCATTCGGCGGCGTGGTGCTTCCAAGTGATTGGAATTGATACAAACGTGCTTGTGCGTTATATAGCCCAGGATGATCCCGGACAGTCGGCAATTGCAACCAAGTTTGTTGAAAAGGAATGCACGGTTGAAAACCCGGGATTTATCGGTCTTGTTACCCTTGTGGAACTGGTCTGGGTCAGTGAAACCTGTTACGGCGCAAGCAAAGCCAATGTTCTGGCTTTGTTGCAGCAACTGCTCAGCACCAGGCAATTGATTGTGCAGGAGAGCGAAACGGTATGGAGAGCTGTCAAACTGTTTGAGGCGGGCCGTGCGGATTTTGCAGACTGTCTTGTAGAAAGGATAGCTGCTGCAAACGGTTGCTCGCTTACGGTAACTTTCGACAAGAAAGCTGCTAAAGCGAATATGAAATTGCTGAGCTGAGCTTTCCCAGCTAGGACATTGCCAGCTCCATGCGATCGCCCTGATGCAATGCTCTATAAACCATGTTTCTGATTTCATTGGCCTCATTACCGGTGAGCGTTGCAACCGGATCGCAGACAATAATCAGCTCAATTTGCGAGTGGGAAATATTCTCTTAGGTGCCTTATTTGTTGGCTCAAATACAATTGGATACTATCGCACACTTAGGCGCGAGTGAATTCCACAGTCACATATTGCAAGAATAATTCCCAGCACAATACCGATTACCTTCTTCATCTTATTCCTCGTTGCTTTCTAACACTGGTAATTCAGGGTGTGCTTTCAACTAGCCATTTTGATAAATCGCCCTTGAGTTTTTTCATATCGGATTCGCGAGTGTACATCATGTGGCCGGCATCAAAATAATGGTGCTGTACACGAGCGAGCACCTCAGGCGGTGCGTCGAGCTGTGACAGAGACCAATCCGACGCGCTGAATGGCGTCCCCAGATCATAATAGCCACTGGCGACCAGTACTTTAAGATGAGGGTTGCGACGCAACGCCCGAGACAGGTCAGGACTGGTGCAGGTGTATGAATTACCTTTGCCCTCGCCGCGATTCCAGTTCCATTGCTTGTTCACTTCCATAGAAAATACCTCGTATCGTTCCTGAATGTCCACTCCAAGCTGTCCGCCCATATAAGCGTGAGCCGCCATTGTGTATGGAGCAAGTATTGATTCTATTCCTGGGTCAAACTCCCAGTCTCTCGTGCGACTTGCCGCCATTGGTCCGGTGACACGCGCATCCAGACGACCGACGATTAAACCACGCTCGCGCAGCAGCTCGAAGAAAAACGTCTCGTCCCTGATGCGAAGATTCTTCTCTTCGACAAGCGCTGGAGAGAGTCCCGTGAGTTCCGCAACACGCTTGGCGATGCGACTACGCGCAGTTTTCGACAGTCGTGCTCCAGAGTGAAGCGCATTCAGGTACTCCTCCGCTACAAAGCTCTCGGCAGCATCCCGCGCTGCTGCGGGCGAATCGGCAATCTTTCCCTTTAGCATTCCATGATACTGTGCAACCACTGCAAATCCTGGCAGGAATAAAGCATAAGGGAGGTCATTGCGGGGAGCAAACACTATGCTTTGCAAATCCATTGCGCAAGACACAAGGATGAGTCCAGACAGCGCGACGCCATGCTCTTGCAACTTGTCGGCGATTGCTGCACCGCGCGTGGTGCCATAGCTCTCACCAGCCAAGTATACTTCCGATCCCCAACGGCGGTGGCGACCTAGCCATGAACGAATGCATTCGGCGAGAGCCTCCACATCGCCATCAACGCCGAGCATCTTTTTGCGCGCGTCCTCGCTGGCAGTCATTGAGTAGCCGGTGTGTGGAGGATCGATAAATACAAGATCAAAATGCTCAAACCATGAATCGTTATTGTCGGTCACAGCATACGGAGGACGAGGCATTGTGCCATCATCGTTTACCACCACCCGCTTCGGACCAACCGCACCAATATGCAACCAAATTGAAGCAGAACCAGGTCCACCGTTGAAGACAAAACACACCGGACGCGCCTGGGCATTAGCGTCGTTCAGCAAATAAGAAGTAGTGAAAATTGCAGCTTCTGGTTCACCGCGCTTATCATCCAGCCCGACGTTTTTCACTGGAATAAACTCGGCGATGGCAAGATATTTCATAGACTTGCCATTGAGTTTAGTGCTGCCGTCACTCTTGCAAGCGTCTTTCGAGAGCAGCTTGTCTACCTTCTCGCGAAGGCGCTTCTTGGATTCGTCGTTCTGTTTGTCCGTCTCTGCTTTGGATTCGCTCATGAGTTCCGCTCTTCAGTCATTTAACTCCGCTATTATAAACGTGATGGCACCTTCTGGTGCGTCTGCTTGGGCGTTAGTTTTACTCTGGTGCGGACAGCCTGGTATACAATTGCAAGAATATTTCAATAGCTTTTGATGGCGAGGAGTGAGTGACAAACGGACGACCTTCAATGAAGTCGCCGAGCTATACGATAAAGTTAGACCGCATTATCCAGAGCTGCTCTTTCAAGAGTTGGCGTCTCTGGCTCGCTTGCCGGCATCTGCGCGCATCTTAGAGATAGGTGCTGGTACCGGTATCGCAACGGAACCATTGCTGCAAAAGGGGTATCAAGTGATCGCACTTGAACCTGGCGAGGAACTATCCCAATACTGTCAAGTTAATATCCTCAGTTTCGCGCCGACAGGTTCAAGTCACAAAAGTGTCACAAATTTGTCCGGATAGATAAACGTCAGAAAGAGTAGATTGTTGTCAATGGGCAGGGGGTGCTATGGCAGGATTTGAAGAAAATCGGACTGAGTGTCCTGATGACTTGAGAATCAATGACAATCAGCAATCAGGAATTTTTGATTCAAGAGAGTTTCTAGCTGAAACTTCTTTGCTGCCGAGATCTCAAAGCACCGGCGAACAGCATCTGCCGGCTCTGGAAATCAATGAAGCTCAAAACCTTCAAAATGATCGATCGGAAAACAAACAGCTGAATCCAGGCGTTCAAAGCCCTACAGAAAATATCAGCAATATCGATCTCCCTCAGGAAAAAGACGGTGCGCAACCGGAAATTCAAAACTCTGGCTTTGTGCCGGCCCCTTCAGCTGCAGAGATCTTGCAAGGCAAGAACAATGTGATACTGATTGGTGATCTGCATGGCGCAGGAGTTGAGGATCCTGAGGGCATGGCCGCTAAGGATATGGTATCGAATATAATGGAGCAGATCAGGTCGGCAAACGACGGCGATGGTCCAAAGCCGGCACTCATACTTGAGCCAATGCCGGAGAATCTCCAGGAAAAAATCAATTCATTAGATCCGGACAATCCAGATCCAGTAATAGAAAACCAGATAAGACAGTGCTTGAAAGATTCGATCGGACCAAGCCCCAGCGACCCCGTTATTGATAGTTATCTGAATATGATCATGGAAGCCAGGAGAGCTGGTGTGGAGATAATCTGCCCGGAACCAGGTCTTCCTCAAAATCCCGAGCAATTTAACAAACAATTTTACGACCTTGCAAAAAATCCTGACTTGAAGCTGTCACTTCAGGATTATCTAAATAACTCAAATTCAGAGCAAGTACAGGCAGCAAAAGACGCGATCAGCAAAGCACTTAAGGCTAATTTTAACAGTGATGAGCAGGTAGGGCAGTTTTTCGATGGTCTGGAACCAATGAGACATCCGCCCATTCAACTGCCCGCCTCAATGGATCCACCTGATGAATTCAATCAGGCAACAATGAGGGAATGGCGAAACGCAAGGTATGTAGATGCTATAAATCAGCAACTCAGCGAGGGGCAAAACGTTATAGTTTTTGCCGGCTTTAAGCACTTTGGGCGGCACCCGCAAGGAGAAGGAGAAACGATAGAAGAAATGCTCGAAGGCAGAAATGAAATCAATATCTCGAATTTTGGTTTTCAATGATAGATTGCCAGGCGCAGGCTAGCTGCTTTGAGTTTCACAATCGCTGGTCAAAACAACTGCTTAGCTGCCGTAGACATTCAGGCTAGCGATCGAAAATGATGGTAAGATTCTAACACAAATTCTCTGCACATTGATTATGACCCTGACCAGCATTGAATCTATAATCTCAGCACTCAACCGCCATAGTCCAATAATTCCTGTCAATGCATTGGAGTTTGCTGATTCAACAAAACGGCAGGAAGGAAATCGCCGCCCGTGCCAAAGACCTGGAAGACATTGTCAGATCATCGAAGAGTAGTTGTTGTAAACATGACAGATCCGACCTTTGAAGCAGTAGAAACTGCCATGGACCAGATGATAAATGAGTTTGTGGCCGAAGAGAAATTCATGGGTTGCGTTCTTGTTTCAAAGGGTGACAATACCCTGCTGAAAAAACCATACGGCTTTGCCAATTTAGAGTGGGAGATTCCCAACTCAGTCAATACAAAGTTTCAAATTGCTTCTGTCACCAAGCAGTTTACAGCAGCGGCAATTCTTCTCTTGCAAGATCGGGGCAAGCTAAATATTGATGATCTTGTTATGAAGCACCTGCCTGACTCACCAGCTTGCTGGGACAAGATCACAATATTCAATTTACTTACGCACACTGCCGGCATATACAACTACAATGACGATGACATTGACGATTATTTTAAGCCAATGAGAAAAGCTGCCTGTACTCCGGCAGATGTGATGGAATTATTCGTAAACAAGCCGCTTGAGTTTGAACCCGGAGAGAAGATTGCCTACTCAAATTCAGGATTTGTTGTTCTGGGCAGAATAATCGAGAAAATAAGCGGTCAGAGTTACGCTAAGTTTCTACAAGAGAATATATTTGAACCGCTGGGTATGAAAGATTCAGGTAATGATTCACGTGACGAGATAATCAAGCGCCGTGCCTCCGGCTATGCCGTGATCGATGGCGAACTGGTTAATACCGATTTGTTCGACATTGCTGTGTGTTTTGCGGGCGGTTCTCTTTACTCTTCTGTGGAAGACCTGCTCAAATGGCAAAAAGGACTGGTGGAAGGCAAAGTTTTGAGCGATGACTCTTTTAAGAAGATGATAAGTCCGTTTAAGGAAAACTATGCTTTTGGGCTGACAGTGACCGCTGAAAATGGCAGGAAAGTAATTAAACACAAGGGGAAAAATCCCGGCTTCAAGAGTGTTTTGTCTTACTATCCGTCTGACCAGCTGACTATTGTTGTTTTGAGCAATAATGAACACGGTGCAGCGACTTTTGAAATCGGCAGATTGGCAGCAGCCATAGCCCGCGACGAAAGGATTACCTTGCCCTCTCAGAGAAAAGCGATTGAGCTACCTTCGGAGACCTTAATTAAATACATGGGTGAATACAATTTGGAGCGCGATGATAAGATTCTTGCAATTATTCCGCTTGGTGAAACACTTATGGCATGGACGAAAAATCCGCAAGAAAAATCATCGCCAGTCCAAGATACGTACTGGCTTGCCGCAGAGAGTGACTGCCTTTTCTTTTCCAGAGATCGGCCAGGCATAGAAATCGAGTTTTTAAAAAATGAAAAGGATGAAGTGAGCCATCTAGTATTGCATCAGGGCAACAAGACGTTGAAAGCTGAGCGACACTAATCGCATTTCAAACATTCGTTTCTTTGCTGGTCTTTTAGTTGTAGAAGCAAAACAGGCCGGACAGCAATTTCAGCAACTGGAATCGCTGTCCGGTCGAGAATAGCTTAACTCCTCTACTTTAATCCAAGAATTACGCACTGAGTTGCAGTGTTGTATGTCATTGTGCCGTCTGCATTCATGGTTGGTTCGTTTGGTGCACCAGGCGGAATCTGTTCCGGCTCTTTGCCTGGTTCATCCTCCCACCATTCAGGAACACCGTCGCCGTTGCTGTCTCGTTTGTCTAAGACACGCCCGCTTGTGGGATCCTCATATCTGACTACTTCGCCCTTATCGTTTGTAAAACTTGCTATGCCGGTTTCCGGATTGATGCTTACCTGCACAGGGCCGTCATGTCCCTGAACGCCCTTTGGCAGATCATAAATTAGATTTCCGTTTGCATCCTGATGGACATTTTGTGGCAAGTTTTCCGGATTTACAGTTCCATCAGCACCGCGCACACCGGGAAGGTCCTCCGGTTCAAACGCACCATCCTTATCTTTATCGAGATAGGGTTGGAAGCCCGGTGCATCGCTTGTTATATCAGTAGGAACTCCGCCAGGCCTGTCACTGTAAATCGATGTGTTGTATTTGTCGTACTCTTTGATTTCGATCCCGTCTTGGGTAATGGAAAGATCACCAATTCTTCCGGCTTGCGGATTATTTGGATCCATTATGTCCATCTGCAGATTGCCGTTGCCATGAAATCTTGCAGAGCCTGGAATGACGTTGTCATACGTTTGTGTAGTGTTTTCCTTTTCTGCTGCCTTTGGATTATGTCCTGGGTGTGTTGAGTTGACAACTACACTTCCATCAGTTCTTGTTTCATAAGACACCGAGTTACCATGATTATCATGGCTTTCGCCACTGCTTTTATCCGGCGCTTGATTAGATTGAACTTCATACGGCGGAGCATCAGGACCCGGCTGGTTGCTATTATCATTGGACGAATCATCAGAACCAGCATTAACAATTTCCATTGGCGGCAATCCGGTTACGCCCTGTGCGAAATTAGCGCGGCTGTCGAATGAATTGAATGCTTGACGAGTTTCCTCAGGATTATTTCTGTAAAGGTCTTGGACTTGCTGTGAAAAATATTGACTTTCAGTGTTTGTTTGAACTTCATTTTGAGTGAACACGTCCGATGTTTCGGGACTGTCTTGCGCCATGGTTCTATTCCTCTTGGTAAAAATACTGAGCAGACAAATTCAAACGATCTTCAGCCTTATTAGGAAGAGTTTATCTGGCAGCATCGAACAAAGTCCGTACGGAATTGTGTCAATTATGTTTATGACCAGGATACTTTTCTTGGCTCAGGCATCCAGCAGCCTGAGAACCGTAGAATGATCGATGGCCAACAAGAAAATGGAGAGTTATAAAAGAACATCTACAATATCCACTTCTTCAATTTGCTCAAGCCTTGCTTCTGTCGAACAAGTGATTTGAGCCCAGATCTCACTTTGAAGCGCGCCTTTAAGAAATTCAGACATTGCAGAGGTCTGAGTTGTAGGCTCCATATTCTCAAGCAAAGCCAGATGCTCCTTCATGATCTGTTTTAGCCGTTCGTCCGGACGGCTCAGTTGCATTTTTACGGCATAGCGATAACAGCTGTCGGCAAAGCCGTCAAACTTCAGGACTCTAAATAGCCGTGCAAGTTGGGTAACTCGTGCAAATACATCGTTTATGCCGGTGCTCAGCTGGCCTACTGCGTCTTCAATTTCAACATGCAAGCTGCTTGCTGAAATTCGCTGTTTGCGTTCTTCTGCAATTTCGGCCATGCGGCAGAGTATGGGAACTCTCATGAAGGCGCGCTTGTCGAACTCAAGCTCAATTCCAACCAGGGCATGGCGGAAGCTCTTTAATGCCTGATCATAATCGCCACTTTCAAAAGCTCTCAATCCAGTGTCGAAGGGCTGAAATACACCGAGCCGAATTTTTACAGCTCGCCCTAGAATTTCGCTTGATCCCTGCTCGACTAAATCGGCTTCAAGAAAGCGTCCTTGTTTCCTGTATACGCTGGCCAGTCTGGTTAGCGCGTCTGTGTGAGCAGCTAAATCATAGTCAGGCAAATTTCTCATGAGCTCGAGTGCCAGCAAGAATGAGTCTTCCGCATCAGCAAAATTGCGTTGATCTGAATAGCACATGTCAAGAGCCGTGTGCGTACTTATCAGCTGGGGGTGGCTGCGTCCAAACACCTGCTCTTTTAGCTTCAAAGCACGTGTAAATGCAATAACTGCTCTGTCAATTCTATGCTGGTCGTACATTATATTTGCCAGCTCTTCAAGCACCGCAGCCTGCAAATCCAGGCGCTCTTCCATAAAGCGAGCGACATCATAGGCTTGCTTGATACAGGTTTTTGAGCGCTCATATTTGTAGCTGCTGCGGTAAACTCTCGAAACCGTACAAAGTGTTTCGACGAATTCGTCAATTGCTTCATCCCCGGCCGATTCGCATCTGATAACTGCAGCACGCAGATGTTTGATTGCTTCGTCCGGTTTTCGCAGATTGTAAAAGCAGAGCCCCAGTCTTCTTTCAAGAGTAATTTGAAAGAGACATTCTGTTTTCTGACTGTTGAAAATAGCCGCTAGTTCGTTTAGAGTCCGCAGTTCTTCCTCGTGCTTTTTTTCACGCATGTAAAGGTCGCTCAGCTGTTTCAATGCTTCAATAACAGCACCGGTCGCCCTGGACTCTCGTGCAAGCGCCGCTGCCCGTTTGTAAAATTGAACTGCTTCTGCCAGTTCGGATATTTGTGCAATTGAAATCAGTTCGTTGTATTTTTTCTGCTGGAAGTTCAATTCTGGTTGAAGCATTATTTATAGCGCTCCGCTTGTAAGTTGTAGAGTTGAGAATAGCTGCCAGCACTGGAAATGAGTTTTTCGTGCGAGCCCTCTTCAATGATTTTTCCGTGCTCAAGCACGAGGATTTTGTCGGCAATACGCACTGTAGAAAATCGGTGTGTAATAAGCAAAGCCATTGTATCGGTCGTTAGATCATGAAATTTTGAATAGACGTCAGCTTCAGATTGCACATCGAGCGAGGCTGTCGGCTCGTCTAGAATCAACAACTGGGCTCGGCCCGAGATGTTGGAGCTATTTGCGCCATTCTTTGCTGAACGCATAAAAGCCCTGGACAGCGCAATTTTTTGCCACTCGCCGCCGGAGAGCTCAACTCCCACGGCGTCATTTTCGAAGGCTTTCCCAAGTATGGTGTCATATCCTCGTGGCAGCTTTGCGACAACGGGGGCTGCGCCTCCAAGCTCAGCCGCCGCTTTTACTGCTTCTTTATTATTCAGTTCTTTGAGATTGCCGATGCCGATATTCTCATGAACATTGAGCTGAAAGCGGCAGTAGTCCTGAAAAACAACAGCCATTTGCAAGCGCCATACAGCAGGGTCTATTTTAGTTATGTCGATACCATCGATTAAAATCTCGCCCGAGCTGGGCTCGTACAAGCGCGAGAGGAGCTTTACTATCGTTGTTTTGCCGGCTCCATTTTCTCCAACCAGTGCTACTGTTTGTTGCGGTTCAATTGTAAAAGAAACGCTGTCTAAAATGAGCCTGTCTGAATCCGGGTATTTAAAAGAAACATTGCGAAATTCAATGCCTGTTTGAAGCGGCAGCTTAAGCGGAATACTGTTGCCTGTTTTCAGCGCTTTTATGGCAGGCTCGATTTCCATGAATTCGAAGAGCTCGACTACATAAAGAGCGTGTCTGTATAATTCAGCAAGAAGAAAGGCGAATTCACCGAGTTGATATTCAATCTGGCCAATGGCACCCATATACATAGCAAGGCTGCCGATTGAAATGCGACCAAGAACCGCCTCGTATACTGTGTAAGCATAACTGCAGATCGTTCCTGTTGCAGAAAGTATTGCAAGCGAGGATTGCCGAAACAGGTGTTTTCTCTGTATTTTGCTTCTTCCGTCAAGGAACTGTTCGAACACATGCTGGTAACGGTCTTTGAAGTATTGACCCAGTCCGAATAAACGTACTTCCTTGCCGTCAAGATTGTTGGTGAGTACGCGCATGTAATAGCGCATCTTACGAACTTCCGGAACTTCGCCAAGTAATATCGCCCAGTATTCATAAATATGTTTGACATGAATTACGATTTTGGGAGTAGCAAAGAAAACAATTGCAATTAGCAGAATAAAATTCAAACTTGCAAGCATGATGCTTAAGCTTAAGAATGTAATTCCAACCTGAATAAGTCGTGCTGTTGTGAGCAGGAGCTCGATGGGCCTGTAATTACCATCGTTTCGCAAGTGCTCAAGCTTGTCGTAAAATTTTGGATTTTCGAGAACTGCTATGTCTACTGCACTGTTTGCTTTATCCATGATCATCAAATCGATCTTGCCCTTAAGCCGGTCGCTCATGTGCCGGCGGCAATAATCAGTGATTGGCTGCGAGACTTGCTGAAAAAACCAGGAAATGGCCAGAACAGCAAAGGCGAGGATAACATCTGCTGGAAGCTGGCTAACAGAAAAAGAGCCTGAACTTACCCTGTGCAGCTCTGCGATCGCAGGAATGGCATCAACCAGCGTTTTGATTATCCAGAATGACGCAACCCAGGTAAGTCCCGAGAGGATCTGCATTACAAGATAAAACGATGCAAGTCCGGGATCGGCAGACCATACCAGTTGCAAAATGCGCGGAAGCTGCTTTGTTGTATTGATGAAGTCATAAAAGCTTTTGATTTTTTTTGCTTCAAAAGGCTTTTTCTCTTCAACTTTGTCGTTAGTGGAATACACGCACGTGTTTTCGAGCGTTTCTGGGCCTTTTGTTGAAGCTTGATTCTGATCTTCAGCTGCTTGCATGCTGAGATCCACTCCCGGCTTTGTATTCTGTTGCTTATCTCCGGGAGCCGATGACCGAGATTGCGCTGCCTGCTGCTCAGTCACCATTGTTTTATGCCCCCTGCCCGACAAAGAAACATCGACAACAACAGTATAGATTAAGCGTCATTAAGGTATCCGATCAAAGTTGTGAATATTTCGTGTAAGAAATGTAGGATGAGGCGGTTTAATCCTTGATTCCCTGAGAGGCTGTAAAAATGGCAACAAGCGTAGTTGGCCAGCTCAAAAAAATTGCCGAAAGTCAGCTTGTACAGCCAGGCTGCATCAAGCTTGAGGCTGGGAAGGAAACTGATAGGGAATTTCAGGAGCAGCTAAGTTCTTCAATCAGCTATCTTGCTTCGGCAAAAACTCAGGAAGAGCTCGAGCAGGATCCCTACTGGCCAAAATGGGACGGTCCCTGGTGGCACATGCTTTTGCTTTTTGAAATCGGCCTTGCAGATAGAATTCCGAAGCAAGCTGTCGATAAGCTGGTTTCAGCCATGAACAGTCATTACCTTGAGTTTTTTCCTTTTTATGAATCTGAAATTCCAGATGGAAAAGACGCGGTCAGAAATATTGCCTGCCACTGCCAGCTTGCCCTGGTCAAGCAAGTTCTGTTTGCGGCCGGAGTAGATCTAGATTCAAGGCTCCCCTGGCTCAGACCCTGGTTTTTGAAGTATCAGTTGGCCGACGGCGGGCTCAACTGTGACGAGTCTGCATATAGCAAGAAAGACGGCAAAAGCTCTATTGTGTCGACTCTGCCGGCGCTGGAGGCCGTTTTGCATGCAAGCCCGGACTCACATTCAGAAATGGAAATCCAATTTCTTGAAGCAGGAGCAGCTTATTTGATCGATCGTAAACTCAAGCGAAGAAAAAGCAATCCGGAGCTTTTGATAAGCGCGGAATTTGAAAAGCTCTGCTTCCCACGCTTTTACCACTATGATGAACTTCGTGGTTTGAACCTGCTTCTTGACTGGGCGCTGCTTTGCAAAAAAACGCTGCCTGCAGACGCGATTCAAGAAACTGTGATTTCAATACATTCAAGATTCGGCGACGGTCTCTTGCATCCTGAAAGAAAGCCCCTTGAAGGGGCTAGTTCTCTCTGGCGCTGCCAAAACAGCGACGGCTGGTATCGGGCTCCGGCGAAATCTTTTCCATTGCTTGATAAACTCAGCGCTCAAAAAGCCTTTTCGCCATATCTAAGCAGCAAATGGCATGATGCCTGTGAGAAACTGCATTTGCTTTCCGTATCCGGTCTCTTAAAAGAAGGCTGACAATTAATCAAAATTCTACAGTATGATTATGACCTTACGTTTACTCCCTGAGCATACGACATGACCAGAAAAAACTGCAGTACTTTTTTATCGCTGATTTCTTACTTGCTGCCAGTGATTTTTCTAACTGTGGCTAACCCTCAGCCAGGCAAAGGAGCAGATGCCGCACCGGGCGTATTGCAAGGATTTGCAGAACAACATAGTGATCGCATGGCTCCGGTAGAACCACAGTTTCAAGTTGGTGCCGTTTTTAACCAGGAAGCAGTTCCGCAACTGGAACCGAATAATGAATGGTACTGGATTCCTTCGTGGTATGCGGGGCAGAAGCATGCCGATACTGCAACTGTTTTGCAGGACTATAATTTTCAAACCGGGCAAAGCGTCCAATCAAATCGTGTTATAACAAACCGCCAGGATCTTTCAATCGGATTTCAGCCTGATCGCAATGGACAGATCTGGGAGTTTAAGCGGGCGCCGTACACGGCAATTGTCGAGGGTGACGGGTTTTTCACCACGATGATGGTTCGGAATCGTGACCCAATTAAAGTTACTGAAGATTGCGTAATCATCCGCCTTGTTCAAACTTCGGTGAATGTGGATAAGCGATCGCGTCGAATTCTCAAGACCCTGCAGGAAGAACAAATCAATACTTACACGCCTGGCACAGCAGGCAGCATGAATCTTCAAGCATCACTCAAAACATTCGGGGCAGACGGCATGCCTCAGCTTCAGGAACTCAGTTGCCGAGTCGTTAAAAATGCCGGATCTTTTAAGCCCATCGACATTTACCAGGGCCGAGACATGCGCATGCTCTTTCGTAACTTTCTTCTTACCCATGGCTATGCCAGTTACCTCCCGGATAATCTGAAGCCAGAAAATCCAGGAACAGAACCGCAGTCGAGCCAGAATTGACTATGATGGTCATCGCAACTGGTCCAGAATCGAGCGGGTGAGTCCTTTCTTGTAGATATCTGTAAATGCAAGAACATTTATGAACGAGGTGTTGTCTGCTGCAAACATGGCTTTCATTTCTTCCAGCGTTTTTAAACCTGTCTGGTTGCTACCGATATGTAAGAGTGAGATCTTTAGCCTGGCTTTGTGCTTTGTCGAAATTGTCTGGAGATTTTCGATTGCATTACGGAATTCAAGACGATTGTTTGGAAGGTCCGGGGGAACTTGTGCAGTAGCTGGATTGCCGTGACCCCCGCTGACAGGCTTTGGAAATACTGGCGAACTGTCAATATTTTCACGAGCTTGAGCAATACCTCCCATTGCCAAAAGATGAAGGTCATTGAGTTCGCCTTTCAGTTCTTGCTTCAGCTGCGCAGGTACCTGACTTAGCACACGGCTTTGCTCGGAGTGCAACTGGAAATAGCCAGTTTTTTTGCTTGGCCCTGACTTAGTGCCGGGCTTAGGCCTTCTGCAAAAAGCAGCAGGTTTAATGCAACAGATAATGAGCCAGTATTTGAAAAAATGCGCATTAAGATACTCCCCTGAAAGCAAATGCCCAACAAAGGTTCGAATTTATTTTGAACAAGTACTTGACCCCGAATCCTTAGATGTTACTTGACAAGCCCTCCGTCCTAAACAGGAAAAACCCTGATTGCTATGATCAAAGATTGTTATAGGAAAGAACCTGGAGCTCTAATATTGCTGACAGAAGGAATGATTTTCCGCAAAACAGGTAGCGAGCTGGCTCTGGAGAAAATAGATCTTCAAGAACCAGGCCCTCACGAGCTTTTGATTCAAATAAACGCCTGTGCAGTTTGCCGGACCGACCTGCATGTGGTGGACGGCGATCTTAAGAATCCAAAGCTGCCACTTGTTCCCGGACATGAGGTGGTGGGCAGAGTTCTCGCTTGCGGGAGCGAAGTGGAGTCTATTTTCAAAACTGGCGACAGGGTCTGCGTGCCCTGGCTGGCATCTTGCTGCTTTAAATGCCAGTTCTGCAAGTCCGGGCAGGAAAATCTCTGTGAGAGTCCTGAATTTACCGGTTATACGAAAAACGGCGGTTTTGCAGGCCATATGATTTCGGATTCCCGTTTTACTTTTAAGCTCTCTGATTCTTTTGCAGCATACAAAGACGAGGAAGTGGCGCCGCTATTGTGTGCAGGTCTTATCGGCTGGCGCTCGTTCAAGTTTGCCTGCCGGGGCAATTATGAGGCCGGCGGAAGACGCCTGGGTATCTACGGCTTCGGAGCCGCCGGGCATTTAGTTTTGCAGATTGCCAGTTTTTTCAACTGGCAGACTTATGCATTCACCAGAGAAGGCGACAGGCAAGGGCAGGAGTTTGCCCAGGGCTTAGGTGCTTTCTGGGCTGGTTCATCAAAAGAGATGCCTCCCGAAAAACTTGATGCGGCAATTATATTTGCGCCGGTCGGCTCACTTGTGCCTGCTGCGCTACAGGCTCTGAAAAAGGGTGGCTTAGTAGTATGCGGCGGCATTCATATGAGCGATATTCCGCAGTTCTCTTATGCCTTGCTATGGGGCGAACGCAGTATTGTTTCGGTGGCGAATTTGACCAGGCAAGACGCAAACGAGTTTCTGGAGCTTGCTCCCAGAGCAGAAATTAAAGCCAGGATTTCCAGATATAAGTTAAAGCAGGCAAACGAAGCACTTTCAGATCTCCGGGATGGAAGAGTTGAGGGGGCGGCGGTGCTCTGCCTGAAAGCGGATTAATAAATGCAAGTGATAAGTCTTAAATGCTTATCGGGAGCTAATAAGTCGGCGGTGATACAATGGCAACTTGCGAGGTTTTTTGATCAATGGCAACAAGTATCGGCCAGCGGGCGGATAAAGGCATTAGTACAGGTTCTGGTTCCGGGCAGGCATTGCTCAACGTACTTGAGCCTCCTTATTTGATTGACATTTTCTTGAAGAATCCGCCTTTTGATTTCAGCGCCCATATGAACAGCAGTGTTGACGGCTCGCTCACACCTGTTTTCATGGCTGATTTTGATCTGCTTACCACTCTTGATGATGAAGCAAAAGCAGTCAAAAACTTTTTCAAAAAGTATCCGTTCTTAAAGAAACTGCTCACTTTCCCAACTCTTTTTGTGGGCACCACTGCCACTGAGTATGCAAACTATCCAGAGCAGGATGACTATAAATCTGTAGTATCTTCGTTGCTGCAAACAATGAGGAAAAGAAAAGCAAGCTTCTTGATCGTAAAGGATATTCCGCAAAATTCGCCTCTTTTGACTAAGTCTGCAAATGCAAATGCCGAGAACTTAGTTGGCTATTGCCAGGAAAATGGCTTCCTGATTGTAGAAGGTCAGGCGCTTGCTTATGTGCCGCTTGATTTTTCATCTGTCGATGAGTTCCTGAAACGTTTGTCTAAAACAAGAAGGAAAGAGTTTCGCAAGAAATTGAAAGAAGGCGCTCATGTAGAAGTAGAAGAGCTCAGTTGCGGATCGAGCGTCTTTTTTGACGAGAGCTTTCTTGCTTTGCTTTACAGCATGTATGAAAATGTGTTTGCTCAAAGTGAGATTCATTTTGATAAGCTCACCCCCGGATTTTTCAGGGAGCTCCTGCAGAACAGCTCGGGCGGCGGCAAAGTTTTTTGCTATAAAGTACACGGAGAGCTTATCGGATACAACATTTGTTTTGTGCATGAGAAGCGGCTGGTGGACAAATACGTTGGTTTTGTTTATCCGCAGGCAAGAGATGCAAATCTTTATTTCATCAGCTGGTTTTACAACCTCGAATACGCGATCAAGCACGGACTCGAGGCATATATTGCCGGTTGGACCGACCCGGCGGTGAAGGCTGCTCTGGGCGCTAAGTTCACACTTACAAGACACGCAGTTTTCATCAGTAATCCCATCTTGCGTGCCATACTCCGTCCGTTTAAACGCTTTTTCGAATCTGATTCAAACTGGATCGAAAATAATTGATTATCTGATGATCGCAAAAGAAATACCGCCGACTGCAGGCATGCCGCTCAAGTTTGCTGATTTTGTTTTTGCTTTATCGGCAAAGGAGTCGTGCTTTGAAAAAGAGCTTGCAGATTTTCTCGAAATTGAGCAGCTTGATATATACAGCTCCGGTACGCTCTGCCTGGCGATTGCATTTGAAACTGCAAAACGAGTAAGCAGCAGAGCCAGAGTGATTCTTCCTGCATACACCTGCCCGCTTGTGGCAATAGCAGCGCATAAAGCCGGAATGGAAATTGTTCTTTGTGACTCCAAAGAAAACAGCTTTTGTATGGATGAAGAAAGACTCGAAGAAATTTGCGACAATTCAGTTGCAGCGATTGTGCCTACCAGCATTGCCGGGCTGGCTTATGATCAGAGTCGCGTTTATGAGATTGCAAAAGCAAATGGCGCTTTCATTGTTGCAGATGAAGCGCAGTCTCTGGGTGCCAGAGTACAGGGACATCTAGCCGGCAGAAATGCTGATTTTGCAGTTTACAGCCTGGCAGTGGGCAAGGGGCTCTCTGTATATGACGGCGGCTTGCTTGCTGTAAAAAATCCGGACTTGAGGATGCTTTCAAGAAAGGTCGCATCCGAATGGGTGAAAAAGGACCTGGCTCTGTGTTTGACGCGCCAGTTACAAACTTTCGGGCTTTTGCTTGCATATAATCCCTTTGCTTTGACTTTCGTTTATGGAGCCGGGCTCAGAAAAAATCTTGCAAAGAAAGACTATATAGAAGCAGTTGGCGACCATTTTGATTTTGATATTCCTGCTTATGAATTTGACAGCTTCAGGAAGCGGGTTGCTGGCGCAGCATTAAAACGCCTGCCCGAATTTTTGCGTGGAAACCGGGCAAGGGGGCTTCGGAGAGCAGAGCAATTGAAGAACAGAGTTCCAGCACTAGCTGTGCTTGCTGAAGAGAATGGATCCGAAGGAAGCTGGCCTTTTTTAATGCTGCTTTGCAAAACTGAAAGAGCTAGAGAAAAAATCATGTCTGAGCTCTGGGGCGCCGGACTTGGATTAACCCGGCTATTTATACATGAGCTTGGCGGCTACGATTATTTGAGTTCGATTGTTCCACGGACAGGCACACCTAATGCTCGGTCATTTGCTGAGCGGAGCTTCTCTATTAGCAATAGCCCATATCTCAGCGATTCTGATTTTGAAGGATTGGTCGGCCGGATTAGTGTTTTGCTTTCCTAGCTTCTTAAAGCAAGAAGAAAAATGACCCCTGTGTATTTTGCTATACTTTCAATACTTCAAGCAATAGTTCAAGCAATAGTTCAAGCAATGAACCTGAAAATGTATCTGTAATCACTAAGTTTCTGCAAATGCTCCGGAGATCGTAACAATGAGTTCAGCCCTTGCTGCCACAATCCTGCTTGCAGAGGATGATGATATTCTGCGGAGCGCCGTGTTTGACGCACTCAGCACCGAGGGCTACAAAGTTTCAATTGCAAGTTCGGGCACCGATGCAGTTGCATTTTGCGATCTGGGTAGATTTGACCTGCTGATTCTGGATTGGAATATGCCCGGTCGTAGTGGAATTGAAGTGAGCAAGTATTACAGGCAAAAAGGTAATGCAGAGCCCATTCTTTTTCTCACTTCACGGAGCGATATTAAGGATAAGGAAATCGCATTTGATGGGGGCGCGGATGATTATCTCACAAAGCCTTTCGATTTAAGAGAATTGCTCCTGCGTGTAAAAGCTCTTTTGAAGCGGCCGGTAGCGATAATAAAAGATGAACTTAAGATCGGAACCGTATCGTTTGAACTGAAGTCCGGTCTACTTAAAGGCAAGGAGCAATCGGTTAAACTTCAGCCTCGTGAAACAGAACTGCTCTTGTTCTTCATTAAACGTCCCGGACAAATACTGAAAGCTGAAGGTGTAAGAACGGCAGTCTGGGGTGCTGAGTTTGAAGGTTCGGATGTTGCGCTGCGTGCCTGTCTGGCAAAGGTACGCAAAGCGCTGGCAGTTTTCGAGCTCGAGAAATGTATCGAGACCGTGCACGGCTTTGGATACCAGTTTAATCCCCCTGATTAAGCTCCAAGAATCGCCAACAAATCGCCAACAAATCGCTGATAAAAACTAATTATCGGCTGAACTAATTATCGGCTGAACTATTAATGATGATTAGGATCTGCTGGGCTTCAGGCAAGCTTAAAGTTCATGTTGGAGGAGTCAAATGACACTAAGAAATGCGCATGGTGGAACTATTGCTTTCATGCTTGTCTTGGCATTTGTCAGCATTATAGTTGGTGTGGGATTTTTCTTTTTTGTGAAACTTGTTGGCGGACATCGCGAACTGAGTAATGCCGCAGATTCAGGCACACTCAGTATTGCCAAGGATGGTGCTGAGATACCGACTGTTGCATTCAGCGATGCCGAGACAAGAAGATCGCCGCTTGGTGGACTTATCGATGCTCGGGCAAAGGGGATTAATTTGCAAAGCTATAATCGAGCAGTAGCTCAGGCTTATTTAGTGGCGTTGAATGCGGAGTCCGATGGTAAGGCCGCGGGCATTGCCAATGCAAAGAAACTCTTTGATACCTTGCAGGGACCGAATGGCATTGCAGCGCAGCTTAGTGAAAAACTCAGCCAGCCCGGCTCTTCAACAAGTTCATGGGTGGCTAAAGCTTTTGTGCCGCCTGCTGCTTCCAATTCATTGCGCATGTTGGCCTGCGATAAAAGCACCCCGGAGCTCAGTTATACAGTCAATCAAGGGAACTATGCCGTTGCATACGTACATCCCGAATCGGGAGAAATAGAAAAAAGCAACAGCAATATTGAACTCGGCAAGAACTTTAAGAAGCAGGTTCCGTTCGTTGATTATGCAGGTGGCCAGCAAGTAAAAATTCCTGATAATAGCTTTGCTTTCGATAAAACAAAGAACTACAGATCCTTGCGCGGCTACGATCCGATGAAAATCGGCAAAGTAGGTACATTAATGGCGGTCACAATGTCCCCGTTCGAGCAAGCACATTTGATCTCCGATCGTTATTTTACCAACGACAAAAAAAGCCCCAGCCCAAGCACTGATTTGCATGTACCTCCTAACTCATTTGAAACCGTGACCTTAACTGCGGACCAGCGTACATCTTTAAATCTGGGTGTGAAGTCGGCCTCGATGGTGGGCACAGCTTCGATAAATTTGCCGCCTGCTGATCCAAATCCAATGCAACTGTCAGCAGCTGCCCCAAAGTATGATCTGTCGATTCCGCGTGGTTATTTGATTATTGATAATGCCGGTGACGGTATTGACTCCAGCTACACCGGCTTGATTCCCCAGGAGAGTACCCGCTCAACAATCTGGTATGGAACAACCGGTGTAAGTGTGGATTCACCGGGAAAAGGATGCTTTTCGAATAACGGACGGCTGGAAGAATGGATGAAGTACAACAAGGCCAGGCAAAACGGCACTGCTGCATTTATGCCTGAGCCGCAACTGGACGGCTTATACAACCAGTCTGGAAAAGCAGCCAGTTTGAGCGAAGCAAGACTGATAACTGCAAGCAGCAATCCATCGCCATGCCGCTGCCATGACCTCAACTCAGATCCTGTTGGCGCCAATCCGAATTCTGTATGTGTGAAGTATGCAAGATCGCTGCCATTTATGCCAGGTCCATTTGATACTGCCTACTTTCCGAACTACCTGAATCCACCTGTTTACGGCAAAGTCGGCTTGCCGATGACGGCCGGTGAGCTGGCTAAAATGAAGTTGTGGAATCTATTTCTTTCAAATGCAGGGGCCGGTGGCTTGCTAACGGAAGTAAATCACACAACCGGTGCCAGGCTCTATCCACAGACTCCCCTGTTTTTGGGCAATGATCCAATCCTAAACAACCCCGTACCCTATAATTCAGCGCCGGGACTCAATTGCACGCTTGGTACAAACTACAGCGCCCAGGGGCTTGCGTACAGCAGTCCGATTGTGCCAGGGCAGGTAAGCAAGGACGGCTCGCTTCTTGATTTGATGCAGCAGGTGGCAAGCCATGATCCGAATCCGCTTCATCACAAGGGACGCCTAGAACTTAAACGCTTTCTCGAAAACCGCATGTGGCAGATCAAGCCTGATGCAAGCCAGGCGGAAATAGACGAAATTATTGACGGCAAAGTGCATGGACTTGCAGTTGGCAAGAAATACTACCTTTACCTGGACAAGCATCGAAAGTTCAAGCTTGATCTGACACCGCCCTTCTGGATTGATCCACTGACTGGTGAAACACCTGACGGGACGGCGCACGAGTACGGCACAATTCCGTTCAGCCTGCTTGGGACTCTCGTAAATACTCCCGGCGATTTCAACGTCCACAACATACCGTTCATTGACTCAAGTGGCCCGACAATATTTGATCGATTGCATGCCAGCTTCACACCTTCTAGCGGCGCCAACAATTTGCTGGGAGTAGTGAAGTTCTCGGAGACCAGCTTTGGTGTACCGGTAATGTTCAGCAACGCGAATTAAAAGATAGTTGGACGGTGTTTTCTTTGGCTGGATAAAGATGAGCTGATACTCGATGGAGAAAATAAAGAAATGAAATTGCAATTCACTGTTAATCACCGTTTTGTGCCTGCCCTGATCACTGGTCTTGTTGCAATATCGCTTCCTACGGCAACAGCCGGCGAAAAAATTGCCTGGGCTGCTTCTAAGGCTCCGCTGCAGGCTAGTTTTGAGAAGCTCAAGTACTCACCCGAGCTGGCTTTCATTCCAAGCTACACCGGCAAACAGTTTGTCAACACCGAAGCTATTCGTTACACTGGCTTGCCTACCGGTCAATGTTATAACGTCAAATACTTGATGAAGGAAGCTCCTTCGATTGTGCACGACTGGTATCTACTTAGCCTGCGCCAGTGCGGCTGGACTATCGATGAGACTGATTCCGGTTCCAGCGCGATTACAGCCAGGCGCGCCGATGGATTGACCTGCTATATTTACACGCGCCCGGCCTTGCAGGCTGGATATGCTTGCGAAATGATCCTGCGCTATGCCATTCGTCCTGTCTAAGAGAGGGGGCAAAGCCTGTCAGCCCTGCTCGAAGCCCTTGCCGGCTGATTCTATACCATAGATAGCTGAAGTGAAAACCAGAAGATCGCCCCCTTGCCTTCGATAGACTGGCAGCCGATCTTGCCACCATGCTGCTCCACGATTCTCTTGCTTATTGGTAAACCGAGTCCTGTTCCATCGCTCTGGTCGTCCCCAGCACCTGACACGAAGTCTTCGAAAATGCGTTCCTGCATTTCTTTGCTAATGCCTTTGCCGGAGTCTTCGATCAAGAATATAAACTCACCATTCTCATTGGTGTTGCTCGTCAGGAAGACTGTCTGACCCTCGTTGGAGAACTTGATTGCATTCGACAGCAGATTGATCAAAACCTGTACCAGGCGCTCAGCATCAGCTTTAATCAGTTTGTCTTCGACCCTGTTTAGCACTGCTATTCTTCGCTTTTCTGCAAGCGGTTGTACATAAGCAATTGCTCTTGCCGCAAGCGACGATGATTGTAAGTCTTCAATTTTAAGAACAAACTTGCCGGCTTCCATTTTTTCAATGTCGAGGATATCATTGATAAGTAAAATCAATCTCTCTGTCCCCTGTTCGGCCTGCTTGACTCTCGATGCGTTCCTTTCGGATAATTCGCCTAGCGCGCCGGATGAGATAATGCCCAGTGAAACTTGTATTGCTGACAGCGGTGAGCGCAATTCATGGCTTGCTATTGCCAGCAACTTTTGCTTCAGTTCCTGTTCGTGTTTGAGCGAATCGGCTGCGTCGTGAAAAGCTCTGTCGAGCTGGGCAATTTCATCAGAGCCCGAGACCGGAGGCAGCAATGGTTCTTTCAAGAGAATGCGTTCGGCATTCTCTTGAACATGTATGATTCGCTTGCTTATGTTTTGGCTCAGATACACAGCCATGCAAATCGCGCTAATAACATTTGCTGCTATACCTAAGAGCAGCATTTTGTCCAGGTCTTTGACAATATTCTTGAGTATTTTGGCTCCGCTTGCCTCCAACTCTTCTTCACGAGTAGCCAGATTGTTCACATCTCTGGACAGCTTATTCCAACTTTCCAGATAGTTTCTTAAGATCATGGCATCGGCTGTTTCTGCGCTTAGTCTTCGTTTTCTGCTTTCGGCAAGGATCCACTTTTGATCATTGTTGATCTCGACAGCTGTCTTTTTTATGGATTCACTATACGCCATTCTTTCGGGATCGCCTGCGCAGCTCTCCTTGAAGCGGTCAAGCGACTCCTGGATGCGTTTGGACTGGCTTTTATACAGGTCTGTCACATCGATGTCGATGCCGCATAGTAAGGTAAGCATGGCGGAATCTGCCAGGTCCTGACCCACTCGTTGAGAAACGGAGATTACCTTCCTTGCCTTTGCTTCGCTGTCGATATGAAAGTTGGCTTCTTGAAGCAACATGGCAAGTGTTCCCAGCAGAACAACTTGCGTCAGGAGCGGAATTCCAATAAGTATCATGCCTTTGTATCTGACACGAAAGTGGAAAGGCTTCTTTACTTTTTCAGCGGTCTGAGCAATTGTTTTCCCGGTGGACTGCGGCTCTGGGGCTTTACCAGGAAGGATAATCTTGAACCTGCTTCCCTCGCCTGGTTTTGAAATTATCTTGATTGTACCTCCGTGAGCCTCGACGATGGCTTTTGAGATGGATAGACCCATGCCTGTGCCTTTTATCTTTGTGCTTGTTTGTTCCCCCTGGCTGAATACATCGAAGAGGGTGGGCTGCAATTCCTCTGGAATACCCGGTCCTTGATCGATTACCGACAGTTCGAGTTTTTCGCGATTTACTCTGGCCGTGACCGTTACTTTTGTTTTCCTTGGAGAGAATTTAATAGCGTTGGAAAGCAAGTTTACGAGCACCTGGATTATTCGATCCGGGTCTAGGGAGACTTCGGCTTGGCAGGGCTCAAGCTGAATTTCGATGTCCTGGTCTTTTGCAATTGCTGCCACCATCTCAGAAGCGGTTTCCATGATTTCCGCAGGATTTACAGCTTTATACTTGAGTTGAATTTTGTGGGCGCTTATTGATTCGAGATCCAGCAGTTCGGCTACCATTAGTTGAAGTCGGTTACAACTCTTGCTTGCCCTTTGAATTGTGGTCGCTGCTTTTTCGCTCATTGATCCAATGTCGTTTGCCAGCAGTGAAAGCAGTATCTGAATTGCGCTGAGTGGTGCCTTCAACTCATGGCAGACAACAGCAAGAAGCTGCTTCTTAAATCTCTGGGTTGAAATTATTTGAGCGGCAGTATTATGAAGAAGCAAATCCAGGCGAGCCAGTTCGTCATCACCGTGAATTGGCTGAGCGAGATCCTCACCCCGTGCAAGACGTTCTGTAGTACGCATCAGATTTTGCAGCCGGCCTTCAATGCTTCTACCAAAATAGACTCCCAGTCCGGCCAGCAAAAACACATCGGCGCAAACTCCAAAGAGCAAGAAGCTCTTAAATTCTCTGTTGATTTCTTCGTGCAGTTTCGGGCCCTGCCTCACTGATTTGAGTTCTGTCTGGATCAAGCGTCCCAGCCCAGAATTCGCGTGCTTTCCTTCTCGCTGAAGGTACCACTGCAAGCAAGCTTGTGAAAGCTGCAGGTGTGCGGGAGCGGGTTTTGCAGTCGGATCAAGTTCTGCAACGGGAAAGTTTGCTGCAAGCAAGCCCAGGTCTTGAAGTTTGCGCAAGAGGTTGATCTCACGGTAAATATCGCGAATTGTGGAGGTTTTTTCTTCGCCGATGAGTTTTCGGAGGGCCTTGAAATTTGTGCCGATTTCATCCCAGATTTCGGAGTGTCGTTGTCTGATTTCGGTTTGCCGAGCTTTTGTCTGAAGTCCAATTAGAATCGAACCTTCGCTGAGAAGAACGTGCAGCCGCTCTGCCCGTGCAATCACATCCTTTGCATGTTTTTCCGCTTGCAGCTGCTTGACCGATTTCTTCAATAGCGTGCCGAAGCCGAACGCGAAAAACATTCCAAATGCCAGGGGCACTGAAACAAGAACGAGACCCTTGTGAAGCAGTTTCATTTCAAACTAGTTTGAGGCTTGCCAGAAGAAACACTTGCACTGTTATACCACCGACGCCTTAGTTAAGATCGGTGCTATTGCATCAAGATCCTTGACAAAGAAGAATTCATAATAGGGTAGCAGAACCCAGCGATTTATGAGTTCTGCTTTTGTACTTCAGTGAATTAAGAAGCAAATTGCCTGGCTCAATTCATCAGGCGCTGTCTTGCCTGCGTTCGTTTTCCAGTTTCCAGACTCTGTCTTCCAACAGGCTGATTCGGTGGGACTGCTCAAGCTGAGACTTATCGGAAGAAATCAGAAAAGCTCCAATTCCATCTAGCTTAGTGTTGACCTCTTGTTTGAATTCACTGAATTCTTGCTTGAATCCACTGAATTCTTGCTTGAATCCAGTAAATTGCTTCTCGAGAGAAACAATTGCATTGCTTACAACTATCTTGAATTCATCATCATCCATGGCTCTAACCCTCATAAACAGGTGGAAAAACTACTCAAATCAAGTTTCTTTTTGCCGCCTCAAGGGCTTTATCTGGTTACCATATAATCGTATGGTAACATTTGGAACTCAGATAGACAAGATGGAGGTCCATGAGTTTCTGTGTTCAGGGAATCAAGATCGTGCCTCAAATATATTTACAGCAAAAGCGCCCTTGCGGGCGCCTTTCACAACGATGCCGCGGTCAGCCAGCCGCTGAAGTTGGTTGATATAGCCTGGGGAGTCATGCCGGCCGCCGCTGCCAGGTCGCAAACGCACATTTCTTCTACTCGCGCCAGTGTGTGCAAGAGCCTGAGCCTTGTGTCGTTCGCCAGGACCTTGAACAGGTCTTTCGGTTCTCCCGCTTGCTTGGGTGTGATAGGCTCCTGTTCAGGCCAGGTTACATGCACCGGGCAGCATGTTTGCATAGTTCTGGCTATCTTCAACCTGGCTTCCATGCAATAAATTCTACACTATTAAACAAGATTGTGGAATAGTTTAGAATCGGTGATGCGGACTCGAAAAGCCTCCAGAAGATTAAATCTCCGAGAAGGGCACCGTAAAGTCTGCCTAAATAGCGCTGGGCTCTTGTAAACTCCGAATGGGCAAGGGGATTTAGGAGTTGGAAATGTTTATGCTGGAAAATCAAAAACCTGCAAACATGCCATCGGTAAAGACTTACAACTATCCTGACGGAAGTACCAGCACTGTCAGGTATAACCAGCAGGGACTTTTAGTTGAAATAAACATCGAAGGCGGTAGCTGGAAGCGCAAAGAAGCAGGCGGCTGGGGATTTTATGATGCAAAGAGCCGCGAACAAGACCAGCTGGACGGCGAGCTTGAAGTCAATTGGCGCGGCGACATAATTGCCCGGCGCCATGACGGCTATTCAGAGATTCAATTTGCTGATGGAACTTTCCAGATTATTTATCCGGACAAGACAAAGGAAACCCACTATCCTGACGGTTATTCGCTGGTTGAGCGTGCTGACGGTAGTCGTGTATACAGAAGCAAGGAAGGACTCGAAACAGAAATAAAAAGTCAGGTGCCGGAAGCCGCAGATAAAGTAGTTCCGGTTCGGACTCAGCGTCCGTTTAAGATTACCGACCTGAATAAGAAAATCGGGAAAATAGTGGATTTCGGTTCGCAGCCGAAGAAATCCGACTGGTACGCGATTCCTAAGGCTGATGCCAACGGCAACTGGTTTGAAAACAAAAACGGCGACAAACTCAAGCAGGAAGAAGACGGTTCAAGTACTGTTTATCATAAAGACGGCTCATATGAACAAATTGACAAAAACGGCAAAATACGGCTGAATCTTGGAGATGAATGGCTTAAACTGGACTAGCAGGACATCTAAGGATAAATCAGCAATGATAAAGGTAGTATCTGCTTTTCTTGCTTTTGCGTGTTTTTTCACATCAATGGCTGTATATGCAGCAGACCCGGTTGCAGGCTCATCCGGATCGAGCTCAGCTAAGGCAGATAAAGAGCCGGCGCCAGTGAATTTTACAAAGTCGGACCTTGCCACCGCTAATGGTTCTGCTCGTATAGGCATGCACGAAGGGAATATTTTTTGCGTGCTTACATCGATTGAAACCCGTGTTCAACTTGAGCCGGACAAATGGGGCGCAGAGGATGAAGCTAAAAATTGGACAACCTGGCTCACTGCGTTTGACGACAACCTTTATGCCAGGTGGACAAAGAACGCAAGTCTGAATGCGCAAGAAACAGTGGGAATTCGTATCAATCCCGATAGCACTGTTCAGGTTACTAACAATAGTTTTTTTGCAGGAACTGACGTAAAAGACCCTGGAGCTCAAAGCGCTTTTGAGGCTGCAATTCAGAAATCACTAAATGAAACGCTCAAAATGGCAAAGCCGATGCCTGCTACAAAAAATAAGCTCAAAGAAGTACATATGTCACTTACATTTATGCGAGATCTTAAAGTGCTGCCGCGCCTGGGAAAAAACGACTATGGTTTTGTGGCTGTGGCTGGTGACAAGGACTTCATCACTGTTTATGAACGAACAAGTGACGACGGACGCTTTCCCGGCATTCAGATACTTGCAGACGATGATGACAATGACGACCCTGGCAAGGTAGTGCCGCTTGAACAGGCTGCTTTCAACGAAAAAGCAAGCGAAGCAGCGATCCTGGCAAGTGACGGCGATAAGAAAGCTAGTGACGCTGAGAGCAAGACCAGCGAAGGCGATGATAAGGCAGCTGAGGCTGAGAAAAACGCGGAACCGGAAAGTGAGGTAAAAAGGGAATAGGCAGCTCAGCGCTCTCAGGGACGTTTGTCATAGGTAAAATTGAATCTTTTTCCGTCTCTTGTAAGGCTTATGAGCAAGAATGAAACGACGCTGGCGAAGTTCAGGGTGGGGCGGAGTTAAGGTGAGTGGGATTGGTGGCGAGTTAGAGCAACTTTGACTTTTTCAAATTGAACATGTTGTTCGCAGAGTTGGGCTCAAGGCTAAAACCCCGTGGGACATTTTGGCATTTGAGCAGGTTTCCGACTATTCGCATGTCGATAAAATGATTGGTGGGAATATTTCCTGTAGTTACCTGGTTTTTGAAATCCCTGAGATTTAGCGAAAAATCATTTATAGGGATCAGTTTTGTTCCCAGATATTTATCTAGATTCCAATGGCGAACACGCATTGAACCGATGTTGCTCGAAAGGTCATCGGGCTTTCTACGGGCAATGGCTGCAAAAGGCAAAGCAGTATCCAATTGGTTGCTAATGATGCTAAATTGCTTTCCTCCTGCAAACATTAGGTCAGCGGTTTCTCTAAATTTATCTCCCGGCAACTCTGGGTGCGACAGCATGACCATATTTATCGCTGGCTTCCCGGCTCTGCTTCTTCCTACTAGTAAGCTCTGAGTAAAAGCGGCTCCTTCACTCAATGCTGTCATATTTACATGAGTTTCGCCCACTTTTCCTATCACAGTATCTACAGCTTCTCGCATCTGGGCAGCTCCGGTTTGAGCGGCTCCGAAGTCGTAAAGTGCTCCACGTCCTTCGAGTTGTTTCTCCAGGCCAGATTGCACTAACTCGACGATTCCCCGTTTCTCACTTTCAGAAAGTGTGGTCTCTCCTTTCTGCCATTTTGGGTCATTAAAGTTGCCGCAACCTGCCCAGTCGTTAACCACTACTGGATTACCGGATGTGATAGATAACTGTGCTCCATCGGAAATCGCCTGTGCATTGTCAGTCCCAATGCCATGATTGTAAAAGCTTACATCAGTCTGTAAGTTAGGTCCAATAAGAGAATCGTCCTTTACCTCCTTGGCTAGTTCTGACGCAGATTTATAAGTTTGTTTTGTTTCCCAATTTGGCTTGCAACTTATCATACTAGAACCATCTCCCGGCCAATCTTTGCTAACAGTAATTTCCATATTTACCTTGTAATAACGCACCGGATCTGGTGTCGTCTTGTACGGATCTGCAAATTCAGTTTCTGCTTTGTCCGAGCCTTTCGGTGCTGGTCTGTTAGTTATCACATACATCGGAATAGTGTAAGTTAAGCTGTTTTCTCCTTCTTTGGGTTTGTATTTTTCCAGCCAGAGATCATTTGGAGTTACGGTTTCTTCAATGCCGGCCTTCAAGAGTTCTCTTTCATTTGCTTGAACCGTCTTGTCGTGTACATCTGCTCTAAAATCGCTGTCGTGTGCGCCTGATCTGATGTCTTTGGGGTGTCCGTCCGCTCTTACATCTTGGTCGTGTGCGCCAGTTCCAGCGCCTTCATTGTGTGTGGTCGCTCTGACGTCTTTGTCGTGTGCTAAGGCATTTCCGCTGGTATCTGGGACTCTTGTTCCTGGCTCGTGATCGAGTGAAGTGTCTCGGCTTGGTGTCATTGCCTGTAGCATTGGCTTCGCAGTCTGTTTAGCTTCGGCTGAACCTTGAGTTCTCTCTGGGATTCTAATGCTTTCACCCGCTCTGATTAGATTGGGATTTTTTATCTGATTTTCCTTGGCGATCTCTTTTACTCTGTCAAGAATTTCAGTGTTGCTAGCATTCTTAGGCAGGGAATCTCTAGCAATTTGAGTGAGTGTCTCACCTTCTTTGATTGTGTGTTGTCCAGTTTTAATGCGGATATCGCTCTTTTCGGCGGAATCAATGTTACGCACCTCTTTGGAGACCCTGTCAATTTGGTCGTCATACAAACCACCATTTTCCGTTGCGCTCATTTCACTGATGTTTTTTGCAGGGCTTTTATCTAGCGTTGCTTCGGCGTCAGTCTTCGCTCTTCCTGCCCCAGGCGGAACGCTGCTGTCTGCGCTCGCAATTTCCTTATCTACCTGATGCATAGATTCATGCACCGCCGGCTCTGCTTTTGATCCAGTTTTCTGCTCATTACTTTTGCTGTCGAATATTTCCTGTTTGCCGAAGTCCTCTGTGATACCACTCTTTCCACCGGCTTTGAGCCTGTTCATTAACTCGCGCCTTTGATTGATAATATCTTTCATTCCTTGAAAAGTAGCCCGATCAAGCAGGTACTCTTTGCCCGGCTTTTCCAAGCGCTCTTTGCCCTCCGGCTTTGTCGTGCTTCCTGAATTTTCCGACTTTTCAGCTTTCTCCGGCTTCTCGGCTTTTTCAGGCTTTGCTGAATTCTCATTGCCCTGGCTTGCTGCTGAGTCATTCTTTTGCAATGCGGACTCTGATGATTTTGTGCCGGGAGGAGCAGAAACCTCAAAGAAATTACGGCTTGCTTCTTGTTTGCTTGCAGGCGACGCCGGAGTCTCGCTTTTTTCTTTAACAGGTGATGCTGGGTTCTCGCTGTTTTCTGCTTTGGGAGCCGAGCTTTCGCTCTTTTCTATTTTTCCATCTGGAGTCTGGCTCAGGCGCGTAGCGGCCCTGAGTTCAGAAAGTCTTACCGACTTGTTTCCGGTTTCGTTGCCTGTGCTTCTTTGCGTGTCGTTATCTGGGCCTTCAGCTGGAGCATGTTTTTGTTTTTCAGGCTTTGTGGCCGTTTTGGCATCGCTTTTGCTGTCAAAAAAACTTTGCTTGCCGAAGTCATTGGTGATGCCACTTTTGCCGCCGGCTTTCAAAAAGCCAATCAGTTCTTTTCTCTGTTTAACAAGCTCTGGCATTTGCTCGCCGATATCGCGGCTTCTTTCTTCTTGTTTTGAATGATCTTTGTTATCCACTCTTTCCTGGATGCCGATTTGCTTTTCACCTTTTTCCATGAGTTTTGTTCCTTAAGAAGAAATACTGCCGGATTTAGTCTCTATACCCGCATTGTTGACCACAATCCACGCTTATATCGATTAGTTAGAACTTTGTGTAGACCTCGCCTTGAATTTAGAGGTCCATGGCATTCCTGGAATGCCCGCCGAGGCTTAATCAAGGGGCTAGAACCAGGGGCTAAATCAAGGGGCTACCCAGAGGCTCAAGCAGAATCCGGGCTCATCGCTCAAGAGTGTGATTTTACTGTTTCCAGACCGCTTTTTACCGCGCCCAAAAGCGAGTTTAGCGCCGGGGTATTTTTTTCAATTAGGTTAAGAGCTTCTTTGTAGTTTCTGCCTGCATTTTTGTAGTCGCTGCTTGCCAGCTGATTATCGGCCAGGCCAATTAGAATATTTGCAAGCATAGCCGGATCACTGTTTTTTGTTAAGAGCAAGAGGGCTCGCTTGTAATTTGCCGTCGATTCTTGCTTGTTTCCTGCAAAGCCTTCGGCACGTGCAAGATATAGCAACGGGCCTGAAAGTTTTTCGGAACTCTTTCCGAGAATGCTTTCATAAGCTGAAAGTGAGAGAAGAAAAGACTCAGCTGCTTTTGCATAATTTTCGGAATGCATGAAGGCAATTCCGTTTTGCTCAAGTCCGCTTGCGATGATTGCTAGGCCTGCCGATTGCGAAAGTTTTGAAGTCTCCAGAGCTTCAAGAGCTGTTTTGTAGTCAGTAAACGACTCTTCGTTTCTTCCCTGTTTTTGTTTAATGAGCGCAAGCCGGCAATATAGAAGCGCAATTTCGTTGCTGTCTCTGGAAGCTGCGGCCGTAAGAGCAGCAAGCGCTCGTTTGTAGTCGTTTTCTGCAAGCTGCTCATATCTTTTGCCGGGCTTTTCTGCTGCAAGCTGCTCCTCGCTCTGGGCCAATTGCAAGAGCGTGCGTGATTCAAGCTCGTAGTTTCTTGGTGACCATAACTCCCTTTGATCTGCGGCTTTGTGATAATAATCAAGTGAAAGTTCTTTTTTTCTTAGCTCGGCAGCAATTGCAAGATCTGTAAGTAATGAAACCGATTTATGCGCATGGATACTTGCTTGAGTGAATTCCTTCGCGCTATGCTCAAGCATTGCGAGCTTGCTAAGAATATCTGCTTGTTTCTTTTTTGTCAGCGTTGTTTCAAACAGTTTGCTTTTTGCAAGCTCGTTGTAGGCTGCTCTTGCTTCACTTTTGTCGTTGTTTGAATCCAAGAACTCAGCAAGCTCTAGTTTGTGCTTGAAAGAAGCTTTGTTTTCAGTAGCGGAAAAGCCTGTGTCAATCTTAATTTGCAAGAGCAAGCCTGCAATCTTTCCCTGGGGAGTATTTGCAAACCCAGATAGCGTTACAGTTACTAGAGCCGCAATTAATACCAACCCTGCTATTAATTGTAGAGGGCTGATTTTATGCTTGGCACTTTTTCTTTTGCGAAAGTCTTGGAGTCTGCTTGTGCTTGTTTGGTTATTTATGGCGCTCTTGTATTCAGGACAGCTTATTAGATCTTGGTGTAAAGTGCCGATATTCTGGTAGCGCTTATCCGGGTCCAGTTGCATTGCTTTTAAGATCAGCTTTTCCAGCTCGTCTGATACGACTTCATCGTGTGTGCTGTTCGAAGAGTTTAGAGATTTCGATGATTTCAAGGACTTCAAAGACTTCAAGGATTTCAAAGGAATGTCTTTGTTGTCGAGCATTACTTCAAGTAGCGCTTCAAGCGCCCATGGAGTTTGCCCGCACAGGGTTTCATAAAAGATGCATCCGAGTGAGTAGATATCGGATCTGTGGTCGACTTCCTTTGCCTGCCATTGCTCGCGGCTCATATAAAAAGGACTGCCGAAAACTTCGCCTGTGGAAGTGAGTTTCTGAATATCCAGACTTGTGTTGTCTGTAAATTTGGCTATGCCGAAGTCGACGATTTTTGCAGTTTCAATTCCATCATCGTCTTTAATTACCATGATGTTGCCGGGTTTTAGATCCCTGTGAACCAGCCCTGACTCATGTATCTGCCTGAGACCTGAGCAGAGCATATCAAAAAGCACAGCTGCTCGAAAAACATCTAGTTTTCCTTCTTGGTCTATTATCTCCTGAAGAGTCTTACCTTCAAGAAAGGGCATACTCAGATAGGGTTGGAACTCAGGAGTTAAGCCAAATGCGTAAATCGAGACAAGATTCGGGTGTGACAGCTGGCTGAGAATCTGTGCTTCTCGCTGAAAGCGATCCAGCTTGGTGTCTGAATCAAGCAGATCTTTGCTCATTAGTTTAAGTGCTACCGTGCGCTTGAGAAGTTGATCCTCGGCTTTGTATACAGAACCGGCACCGCCTTTTCCCAGGAGAGAATGGATCAGATAACGCCTGTCAAATGTAGAGCCCGATTGAAGGCTTTCTTCTTCGGCCTTTAGAGCTTCTTCGGTCTCGATATTTTGATCTTGCTCGGGCATGCTTTGTTTTCATTTACTTGCGGGAATCAAACTGTCGAGCTTGTGCGCATGCAGATAGTCATGGAAATTTTTGACGATGTTTTTATTTGCAGCAAAGCTTGCGGCATAAGATGAAAATGGCGCTGTCCTTTTTGCAAGGGCCGTGTTGAAGCTGGTTGCCGCAGCATGCCCGTTTTCGTCGAAATTCGTGCGTACAGTTTCTTCTTTTAGCATGCCGTTTCCTAAATCTGTATATCTGGTCCATGATTTCGCCCGCCGTACTCTCAATATTTGATAGGCTGGTTTTACGACTTCAAAATCAACGGATTCTGCATAAAAGTCGGGAAATTCACCACCGCCTGGCGAGCAAAAAACCACGTAAGAAACCAGGGTTGAATTGCCTAGCTGTGTTTCTGTCCAGTAATCTGAATTGAAAAGATGCCATATGGTTCCTCGGGCGTCTTTTAAATATCCTTTGTTGAATTTGCCTATTGAAGTATGTGGGCCGAGCGGCTTTACTTCATAAGGCTGACCGTTCATGTATTTAATGGCTTTTGTATTGACTGCCTGATTGCTTGCCCAGTCGCCTGCTTCCCAGTCGGGAATCGGTGCCCAGATTGCACGCTCGAGTGTCGAGTCTCGCAACAATGCCCGGGCTGCATCTTTGTCGAGCATGTTGCCCGGCCACAAAAGCGGGTCAAGTGCTCTTGAATTTTCCGAATATTTTGCGGATCCCTGTAACAAAGGAGTGGGGCTCTGAGATCTGGATTCTAGTTGAAACAAGCAGACCAAACAGAGTCCTGCCACCGCCGCCCATATAATCCCTGCCTTTTTCGTTTTCATCTGTGGGGATTGTACTGGCTGCTTGCTGTTTTTGATGCCGCTCATATTGTTCTTCTTCTTTTGTGTTTCTAGAGTTCGATGCTTAACTGTTTGTATTCATTTGAGTCCTGCTCCGAATCCAGATTCGAAACAGAAATGCCTAAGAGGCGCACGTGCTTTCTTTCTGCTTCAGTAGTCTCGAGCAGTTCGATTGAAACATCAAGCAGGGTTTCGGCCTCCTTTGTAGATTCGGCCAGTGTGCGGCTTCTTGTAACCTGCTTGTAATCGGCGTATTTTACCTTAAGTGTAACAGTGCGTCCGCCGGTCTGTTTCTCCAGAAGCCTTTTCCTTACAGTGCTTGCAATCTCTGCAAGTGCGGCATGCATGTCTCGCTTTTCTTTGAGATCAAGAGCAAAACTTTCCTCCGCACCAATTGATTTGCGAATTCGGTGAGCTTCCACTGTTCGGTCATCCTGCCCGCGTGCTATTTGATAATAGAATCTTCCCACTTTGCCGAACTTTTGCACAAGGTCGTTTTCGCTCCAGGCTTTTAAGTCTGAGCCGTTGAAAATACCAAGAGATTTCATTTTTTCTGCAGTTACTTTGCCGATGCCGTAAAATGCATCTATCGGAAGTTTTTCTACAAAAGACTCTGCTTTTTCAGGTGAAATCAGGCAGAGCCCGTCGGGTTTCTTGAGTCCGGAAGCCGTTTTTGCCAGGAATTTGTTGATTGAAACACCGGCAGATGCAGTAAGTTTTGTTTCATCAAAAATGCGGGCTTTAATTTCTCTGGCTATCAATGTGGCCGACCCCATTGCCTTCTTGTTGCTGCTTACATCAAGATAAGCCTCATCGAGGGAAAGGGGTTCGACCAGGTCAGTGTATTCAAAAAAGATTTCGCGAATTTGTCTGGAGATGTTTTTGTATACTTCAAAACGCGGCTTGATAAAAATAAGCTGCGGGCACTTCATTATCGCTGTGCGCGATGGCATAGCTGAGTGAATGCCGAATTCTCTTGCTTCATAACTTGCAGCCGCAACAACACCACGGTTCTCTGGCAAACCTCCCACAACCAGTGGCTTGCCTTTATAAGCCGGCTCGTCTCTTTGTTCTACTGAAGCAAAAAAGGCGTCCATATCAATATGGATTATTTTGCGCTGGTAATTTTCAGGCTTTTCCACAGCCGCAGGCATCAGGCAGCAGTTTGCCCCTGTTCGGATTTTGCAGATGGAATCTTCAGGGTGGCAATCTTTTTGCGATTGCGTGAAACGGAAAGATAAAGCTGTCTTGTAAGCCACATGGTGCCCGGGATTAAATAGGCTGCGCATGCGAGCCTGCCTTGGGGCAGATTTTTTAAGATGAATGGAATTGCTTCCGGACCATGAATTCTCTGATCCAGATCATCAATAAGAAGCAGGCTCCACTGGCTGGCTGCCAGCTCTTTCAAAAGCAGCTTGGCATCCTCGGCAATGTTTTCATCATGACCTACAAAATTGAAAAAGCCGTTTTTGTCGCAGGATCTGATAATGCGCGTGAGGAAACGAACGACCGGACAATTGTCGTCAGAGACGATAGTCCAGGCGCGCCTGTTGTCAGCAGTTTTTACTACCGGTTCCATTCGCTTCCTCTTTTCTATTGAATTAAGGTTAACCTATTTTAGCAAGAAAATTTCTCTTGTCACTAGGTCATCGACGACATTTTTGGTTTTAAGTTTCCTAAAATTTATTCCTTGACATCAAGGGCGAGCTAATCAAATCGTTAGCCGTCAAGCGGCAAGTGTCGGTAACTGTCGGTTGCCAGAACCGCGAACTGATCTGAGCCTACCTCTTTACTTCCCGGTCTTTGGTTTTGAATCGCTCTTTTTTTGAACTTTTTGAAGTTTCTGGTCTTTCTGATTTTTCTGATTTTTTTGATCTTTTTGATCTTTATGTTCGCCACCGGCGCAGCACTTGCCTACTTCTCTTCCAGGTTTGAGCTTAGGCTTGCTGCTCACTGGCGCATCATCTGGTGCTTCAGGCCCGGCTGCTTCCTTTCCGAATTTGCTTTCGCCGTTTTCGTTTTTTAAATACAAGCGATTTGCTTTGTATTTTTTGTAGGTGGGAGTGTCCTCTTCAAACGGATACTGAGAAGCGAACTTTTCATCTATGGTTTGTTGAATTACGGTGATGCTGTCGCCGTCTTTATTCATCTTGTTTGCAAGAATTGCTTCTTCCTGGCAGATATGACAATCAACTCCGTGCAAAGAAGTAAAACAATCAAGCAAGGAATTATGGCTGTCTGTCAGGTCGCAGCCGCAATAACAAAAGAGCTTTTCCATAACCTGAGGACAGGCCTTTGCTGCCGCATAACCAAAAGAAGCAAGACCGAAAAACTGGCTGGGATTCAGCACGTCTTTTCTGCTTTCGCCGCCTTTGTTGCTTTCATCATTCTTGCTGGTTTTTTCGGCATCCTTTATTGAGGCACTGTCATTTTTTGCCGCTTCCGTAGCGGCAATTTCCCTGGGTGCTGTTTCCGATTTGGGGCTTGCAGTCTTGTTTTCCTTCTTGCCCAGCAAAAGACTGTTGCTGCCTCCAGGCTTTTTCATTTCGTTGCTGCGAGATTCAGCCGATTGCCAGGCCCCCGCCAACAGAGAAATAACGCAAATTGCTGCACAATAGCTTCTGGCACTTAATTTAAGCAAACTCATTTAAGCAACTTATCAACTTCGCCTGCAAGAGGCAGTAATCCTAAACCAGTTGTAACAAAAAAAGCTCCAGAACGTCAAATTATAGGCTATTTCCGTATTTTCTTTGCTTTATCAAGAGGAAGTTTGATATTATCGTCTGAATCCGGTTAACTAATCTGGACGAGCAGACTTGTGCTCTTTAAGCATCAGGCAGAGTTTTTGTTTCTGAGGCATAATCAGGCTGTTTTAACAGGCAGAGCTTTAGTGGTGAGGCGTTATGGGCGGCGACTTTGATGTCATTGTTATAGGAGGCGGTCACGCAGGCTGTGAAGCAGCGAATGCTGCAAGCAAGCTTGGCTGCTCGACGTTGATGCTTGCTGTCAATATCGACACGATTGGTGCCATGCCCTGCAATCCTGCTGTGGGCGGACCCGGCAAATCGCAGCTGGTTAAAGAAATAGATGCGCTTGGCGGCATCATGGGCATAGCTGCAGACTCAACTTATTTGCAGATGCGCACTCTTAATATGAGTCGGGGCCCTGCTGTGCAGTCATTGAGGGCACAGTCCGACAAGCGCGAATATTCCATGTGGATGAAGGCTTACATGGAATCTCTGCCGAACCTGACCCTAAGGCAGGGAATGGTAAAGGCTCTAATAACAGAATCTGGAAGGGTTTCTGGTGTCGAGCTTGCTTTTGGCGAGCGCATAATGGCAAGAGCCGTGGTCCTGACTGCGGGCACTTTTCTTGAAGGTATTATCTGGATCGGCAAAGAAACAATGCCAGCCGGCCGCGCTGGTGAGTTTCCTGCAACCGGACTTTCTGCATGTCTTAAGGCTCAGGGATTTGAAATGGGCAGGCTCAAAACAGGCACACCTCCCCGTATTGACGGCAGAACCATTGATTACAGCAATCTGGATCTTGTGCCGGGTGACGAGCCGCATGACTGGTTCTCATTTATGCATACTAAAAAGCAGGCAAGTATCCAGTTGCCCTGCCACCAGACCAGAACTTCTGAAAAAACTCACGAACTTATAAGAGCAAATCTACATGAATCGCCCATGTACTCTGGGATGATTGAAGCAGTCGGTCCGCGCTACTGTCCTTCAATAGAAGACAAAATTGTCAGGTTTGCGGACAAAGACAGCCATTCGCTTTTTCTTGAGCCTGAAGGTCGCTCCACCTACGAAGTTTATTTGCAGGGATTTTCAACCAGCCTGCCTATTTCCGTCCAGCATGATATGGTTCATTCATTGCCGGGGCTTGAAAATGCAAGCATGGTAAGACCTGCTTATGCCGTGGAATATGACTGCCTGGTCGGCACTCAGTTCACCCATGCACTGATGGCAAAGGATCTTAAGGGCTTTTTTGCTGCCGGGCAGATTCTGGGTACCAGCGGTTACGAGGAAGCTGCTGCTCAGGGTCTGATTGCCGGAATAAACGCAGCTATGCATGTAAAGGAACGCGAGTTTTTCGTTCTCAGCCGCTCATCGAGTTACACAGGCACTTTGATAGATGATCTGGTGAGCAAGGAGCTCAAAGAGCCTTACCGTATGATGACTTCTCGCTCCGAATACAGGCTTTTGTTGCGTCAGGATAATGCAGACAAGCGCCTTACACCAATAGGTAGAGAAATCGGGCTTGTAAGTGATGAGCGCTGGCAGCAGTTTAGCCAGAAGCAAGAGCTTATTCATGCCGAGCATGAAAGGCTCAGGAAAACCAGAATCCATCCGGACCCGGGCTGGGAGGTACTACTTAGCGAGTACGGAGAGACTTTAAAACAGAGTTCGACGCTTGAAGAGCTGCTTCGCCGGCCGAAAGTGCCCTATGAGGCTATTGCAAAGCAGTGCCCTGCTGACAGGGAATTTCCTTATGTGCTCGAGCTTGCCACAGAAATCAAGTATCAGGGCTATATTGAAAGGCAGATGGCTCATGTTGCAAATGCTGAGAAGCTGGACAATGTAGCTCTGGCTCCCGATTTCAATTATCTTGCCATGGAGAATCTTTCAAAAGAATCAAGAGAAAAACTGCAAAAATTGCGTCCGGAAACTCTGGGGCAGGCGGCGAGAATCGGCGGCGTCAGTCCGGCAGATGTTTCTGTTTTGCTTGTTTTTATTGAATCGCGCCGCCGGCAGGAACGCTTTAAAGAAAGGGCGATTGCAGGAACTTAGTTTACTTTGTTTTGATTGCTCCATTCTTTCTCCGCAATTTTCATTGCTTATCCATATGCCAAAGCTAGGATCAGTTTGAGGCGAAGGCGGTGGATTATTTTATGGTGGCAAGCAGAATTCATGGTCTGGTTTTATGCATATTTACTCAGCTTGGATTTTTTCAGGCAGCCGGCGCCGGCACCTTGCTTGAAGCGCCGGGAAAATTACCCGTGCTTGATCTGAAAAAAGACAAGCTTTTTCCGTTCAATCTTGTGCCCGGTCTTGTTCCATATGCTGATGAAGTTCATTTGCAGGGAGAAGCGAATTTCGACCCTTGCAATCTTGGAAAATTCAAGAATAAATGTTTGCTTGCCGAACCAGGCTGCAGCAAAAATATCTTGAGCCTCTACAGAGGAAGGGTATTGTTTGACTGCACAAATGACGTTTACCTGAGCACGCCTGATGCAAGAGTTAAAATAGCTCGCGGTTCAATTGTTTATGTATATTCAACCGGTGAAAGTCTTGCAGTGTTGAATCTTCATGATTTACACCGCCGTTCTGTTGTGCTCGAGCTTGATCATGAGAAAATCGAGATTCCTCCAGGCAGAGAGATCTTGCTTACCAGATATTGCGATCTTGAATTTGACGAAGCAAGACTTACTCCGGGTATCTGGTATAGATCCGTTTACGAATTGCCTTCAAGACCGGGCTTGAAGTTATTCCTGACCCAGTTTTCGACCATCTCTGCAGCCGCAATATTTCCCAGCGTCCATAAACTGACAGCAAAGAAGAATAAAAGTGGTGACAGGCTTGTAAAGACATTTGCAGCAGTTATAAAAGCTTCCCGTGACGGCCAGCAGTTCAGACCAAATATGAACAAAAGTAGTTTTGAAAGAGAGCTGGGCATGCTTTCTCAGAATTCAAAGTAGTGCAAGATTCTTGATTGCAAATCGTCATACAAAAGCAAAAACATCGCTTGTTGCGATGTTTTTCTTGCGCCGGCTTCTGTGTTGTGTGGCAAATTGGGGAGTGTGTGGGATACCGGCGCCTGAAACTGTTTTGGTCTTTAGCTGGAGAGGGGAGGGGAGGGACCTGAGCGCCGCAATTTGAATCTGCATTCATGGATTTGTTGGCGGCGCTCAGATCGGGGGCTGTGTACCGGGCTTTGCAGGGAAGTTCTTGGGGAGAATCGGGGAGGGCTTTCCCGGCTGCCAGTGCCTTAAGAGCTCTGAATCGGTACAACTTGTTTGATGTTTGCAGTTTATTTGTATTGTCTGAAAATTGTTTGAGATCAAAATCCGCCAAGATTAAATCTGAATTTTGCACTTCATCAGAACCGTTTCAGTTATGATCATTGCTTTAATTGAAAGGCTGGTAGCTTGGACGATAACAAGAGGACTGTCTGGCGTCCACTGAAAGGGACCCTGTTCTTCTTTCTGGTGCTCGGAATACTTGGTGTCGTGTTCTTCTTCTGGAAATACGATGCGGTTTTTCCGGCCGCGGCCCTGGAATTGAAACTGAGCAAGGAAGAAATAAGCTCAAAAGCGCGTGATCTTTGCAAGCAGATGGATTATGACACCGAAGGCTGTGTAGAATCCACCACTTTCGGCGAGCGCAACCAGATTTCGACTTTTCTGGAACACGAATACAGCATCAAAGAAGCAAATGCTTTTATGCGCGACGAAATAAATGTGTTTTTCTGGTATACAAGATTTTGTCGTCCAAAAGAAGAAGAAGAGTTTCAGGTCTGGCTAGATCCGTCAGGCAAACTTGTGGCTCTGAATCATGACCTTGAAAAGGAAAAGGAAATCAAAAGCGTTTCCCAGGACGAAGCCATGCAAATGGCACTCAAATTTGTAAAAGACAAAACCGGCGTAACTTTGTTCAAATCACTGGCTTCTCTTGATGAGCAAAAAGGAGAAAAAATCGAAAGCAAAGACCCGGATTCAGCTTCAGAGGACGAGCCGGCAAAATTGCCGCGGGCACCGCCGGCAGAGCTTATAGAGGGAATAAAGCTGATCAAGCACGGTTCTGTAAAGCAAAGCAAACGCACCGATCATTATTTCACCTGGGAGGACCAGAACAAGGACTACAAAGGTGGACATATAAGAACCTCTGTCGGTGTTTCGGGAAATGTCATAAGCAGCTATGACTGCGAGTTGCATGTTCCAGAGGCTTTCGAACGCAAATTTGCAGATATGCGTTCTTATAACGATCTGCTCAAATCCTTTTCATACATATTGTTTGCAGTTGTCGGCGCTGCCATGTTTTTTGCGATGGTCTGGGCGCTTTCGACAAGAAATGTCCGCTGGCGGCTTGTGTTAATCGCCTCAGCCATATCATTTGTTGTCGAACTCTTAGACTACTGGAACAACTGGTCCTCGATTATTCAGCAATACAGTACTACTGAGAGCTTGCAAGGTTATCTTGCCGGCAAGACAGTCTCCTCGCTACTAGCTGCAGTAATGGCAGCCCTTGGCGCGGCATGTTTAATCGGCGGTATCGAGGCTGTATACAGGAAGAAATTTCAGGAAAAAATCGCCGGTGAGAGTTTTTTGAAGCTGAAAGCACTCAGCAATCGCACGGTCCTTGAGACTATTATTGCCGGAATATGTGTATTCGGCATTCATCTGGGCTATGTGGCGCTTTATTATTTGCTGGGTGCCAAAATGGGTGTCTGGTCGCCGCTGGAAGTTAGAGATGTAGGCGCCTTGAGCAACATCTCGCCTGCGTTTGCTTCGTTTGCAGTTGGTGTCAATGCTTCGGTAAGTGAGGAGCTGCTTTACAGAGTACTATGTTTTGTGCTTGCCCAGATGCTTCTCAAGAATTTCTGGTTGGCTAATCTGGTCCAGGCTGCCGGCTGGGCATTTATGCATAGCGATTATCCGCAGGAACCGGCCTACGCACGCGGTTTAGAATTGACCATCGTCGGGCTGTTTTATGGTTGCTTAATGCGACGTTATGGTGTAGTTGCAGGCATTATTTCGCATTTCATTTATGATGCTTTTCTGGGTGTAACACCACTCTTGCTTTCTTCTTCACTGCTTTTGAAATTAAGCGGACTGGCTGCCTGCCTGCCGCCCTTTGTCGCTCTTGGAATTGGGCTTGGTCTGAGATTCTTCAAAGGTGAGGATCTCCCAAGCAAGGACTTGTTGAATGAAAACGTGTCAAATCCGCCTGCTGAGCACGCTGCAGTCATAGAAGAAGAAAAAGCTCTGCCTTACAAAGGATTGTCAAAGAAGGTCCGGCTGCTGTTACTTTCCTGTTGCCTGCTTTCTATTTTGCTTTTTGCTTTTTTGCATCCCAGAAAAATGGGCAGCTGGGCAAAAATGACGGTTTCACGGGCTCAGGCAATAGAAATTGCCCGCAAATTTCTAAAAGAGCGAGGTGTAGAGGAGGGTGATTGGAAAGTAAATGCGCTTTTGAATGTAAATATTGATGATGAGGAAGTGCAATACGGATATGAAAAAGAAGGTTACAAAAAAACCGAGCAAATAATGAAGGCTGCGCGTATTCCACTTTTGTGGTGGGTTCGTTTTTATAAGCCACACCAGCGAAGAGAATATGATGTGGTGGTGAGCGCCGAAGGCAGGGCTACCGCGTTAAATGTAACCCTGGAAGAAGATGCTCCCGGAAAAAATCCGGGGCAGGATGAAGCTTGCAAAATGGCTGAGGCCTACCTGACAAAATACAGGCCTGAATTTCTGCCTTTGAAATTTGAATCAGTGCTTGAGCAAAAGCGAAAAAACCGCACCGACTATTCTGTGCAATATGTGGTGCCGGAGTTTAAGATGGGTGAGGCACGTCTAAAAATTTCTGTTGACACTGTCGGCGAGCGGGTTTCCTTTCCACATGTTTCATGGGACATTCCGGATAGCTGGCGCTTTGAACGAAACAAGCAAACAATCAAAGATCACGTGGCCGGAGCTCTCTCTAAGCTGCTGGCTCTTGTAGTTTTTGTCCTGCTTATCTGGTGGTCTGTAGGCGTATTCAGATCGCAGGCAATCCACTGGCGAGCGGCTCTTATCGCAGGCGGTCTTGTTGCTGTCATAAGTTTTATTAGCAAGCTAAACGAGCTTGCTTATAATCTAATGTCTTACGATACGGATGTGCCATACAGCTCCTTTATCACCCAGCTGGCGATTCGCTATGTGGTATCGGCGATTTCGTCTGCTGCGGTTTTTTCAGTGCTATTTGCTCTCGGTCATGGTGCCTTTAGAATTTTGTTTCCGGGTGTATCATTGATGAGCCTCTGGCACAGTCTTTTTCGTCCGGATAACGAACGTGTCGAGCAAACAAAGCAGATGTGGGTGGACGCCTGTTACTGCGCTTATGCCTGGATGCTGGGTCTGGGGGCTGTCTCATTGATACACAGCTATCTGGAGGGGCTCTATTCTCCGGATGTTCTTGTGCAGCCGCTGCACGGTCTTGTGGATCAGACGCATTATTTTGCTCCCGCACTTGATGCAATTTGCAATTCTTTGATGATCGGCTTTGCCTCGATTTGTCTGGCTCCTGCACTTGTAGGTATCTATCTCAAATTTTTCCGCAGTGGCAGAAAATACTTTTTGGTTTCGATTATCTTTTTGCTGCTTCTGGGATGGTCGCTTAAACACTGGCAGGATTCGCTCATTTCGATTTCTACCGGCTTGATTGATCTTTATGCAATTTATTACTGGGTCAGGCACTGCGCCAGAAACAATCCGCTTGCATATTTTCTTGTGGGTGCTTTAAGTTCACTTGCTCAGCCGGTAGCACAAATTTATAAGTTTGCAAGTTCCATTTATACGTTTGATATGTACATACTGATTGTGCTTTTTTTGCTGCCACTGCTTTTGCCGTTCGTTTACAGGAAAAAACCTGCAGCAGAGATCGCGGAGGCGTCTGCCAGAGATTGATGTGTTTGAAAGTGGTTACAATCATGGTTTTGGTGTTTTTAGCAGCGCTTCCTGTAAGTGCCAGAGTAAACACAGCCGGAAGCAATATAAACGGAAGCATAAGAGCAGCCGGAAGAATACGGCGCTATATATTGCATTTGCCCGGCGGCGCAGGTTCAAAGGCGCAAGCAAAAATGCCGCTTCTTATTGTTTTGCATGGCGGCATGGAAAATGGTTCGGTAATCCGAAAAATAAGCAGAATGGACGAGTTTTCCGACCGCTATGGTTTTCTAGTGCTTTATCCTGACGGAACAGGCAGGCTCAAAAGAAAATTGCTTTCTTGGAATGCTTTTGATTGCTGCGGTCTGGCGATGAAAAAAAATGTAGACGATGTTTCTTTTATTTCGCAATTGATAGACAGGATTTCTGAGACATACGACATAGATCAAGATCGTGTTTATGTATGCGGTTATTCAAATGGGGCAATGCTGGCTTTTAGATTAGCAAGCGAACTCTCGAATAGAATTGCTGCGATAGCCAGTATAGGCGGCTCGATGAGCGGCAAGGAAAAAATGCCGGAACAGCCTGTGTCGGTTTTAATGATCCACGGCAGCGATGACCGCCATGTTCCATACGATGGAGGTGGCGGTAAATGGGAGAAATGGGGCTTTCCGGTTAATAAGAAAGCAGTGGCCTATGCGCTGGACTTCTGGAGGAAGGCTGACAGTTGCAGCAGTGAAGCAGCTGTTGAAGAAAATGATCGAATAAAAGTTGAGCTGTTTAAAGGCGGCAGGCAGGGAACTCTTGTGAAGCTGGTTACGCTTAAAAACGCACGGCACACATGGCCCGGGGGGCGGCAGTCCTTGCTTTATACTGATAAAGCCTTTGCAGGATTCGACGCCAGTCAAGAGTGCTGGAATTTTTTTCGAGATCATCCAAGAAGGCAAAGTGATTTTTCAGAAGAGTCACTGCCGGCGGCGAGTAGTCAAAACTGATAGGAGAAAAGAATGCCCAGATACGAATGGACTATGCTGAGTGCACTTGGTGGACGGATGCTCGAGGTCAGGGAAGACTATGCTCTGGGCGAGTTGCCGCTTTCTGAGCAGGTAAAACAGCCCACCGGAGTTTTTCATGCAGGTGCAATTGTGACACTTGCAGATGAAGTGGCTTCTGCGGCAATTCACGGAGAAGCAGTGGATGCAGTGATGATGAAAGGCAAGAAGTTTCCATATTCAATTCAATTGAGTGTAAATTTGCTTACAAATGACCCGCTAGGACCACTGCAAGCAGAAGCTAAAGTGATACGCAGGGGCGCGGTGGCGGTTGTTGACACTATAGTTTCTAATTCAAGGGGTGAAGTTGCTGCTTTGATGAAGAGCGTTCATCGTATGGTTGATTTGAACAAAACCGGACCGCATAAGATACGCGCAGAGAAAGCTGAGTAGAGAGAGCGGCTCCCCGCGGGATTTCTATAGTCGAAACATTTTTGCATCTCTGTGAGCGTCATGTACCAATGGTGTCGGAGTTGGTGCGGATCAGAAAAGTGTGATAAAATTATTAAACAGTATGTTTATGTCTTAAAGCCTGATAAAGAGCCAGAGAGCAGGCAGATCAGGAGGTTTTTTCCAATGGAAATTGAAAAAACAAATAGAAGGGTGTTAAACAGTTCAGAGAAAACAGAACACAAAGGAAAAAGGGATTCGAAAGTCACTCTGACAAAGATCAGGATGGCAGCAGCTCCTGATACGAAGTCCTGGTGTTTGCGCAAGCTTGCTAATCACTTTAACGATCAAGTAGTGCTAAGGGTTGCTGAAAATCAAAACACCGAAGCAGAGATTCTATGCAATCTTGCGATGAACATGAATGCGCAAGTGAGGGCGGCTGTGGGTGAAAACAAGAACACTCCCGTGCGGATACTCTTGATTCTTGCAAACGATGATGCCGTTGATGTCCGCTACAGTCTTGCAGAGAATCATAATCTACCGATTGTGGTTCTCTCTTTATTATGCGATGACGAAAATCCGTATGTAGCGCACAGGGCACAGCAAACAATCAAGAGAATACTCAATCAGGCTGACACGGCAAGAAGCCGGGCTGTCTGGCAGCCAAGTGTATTTCGAAACGAGAGCCGGGAGGCTCAGAGGGAATCTGCTCGGGACGCGAATCGGGACTCAGATCGAAAACCCGGCCGGGAAACGGGCTGATTGCTTGAATTCTTTGGGGAGGGCTTGATTTTTTTTGCGAGCTTTATTTCTTGCGGGCTGCGTAGCTTCTAGGCAGCTCCTTTTGTTTTGCGTCAATTGACTGTGCATATTCGGGCAACCAGCGCTTTAAAACGGAAGCCAGTTTATCGAATGAGGATGGTTTGCTCAGGTAGTCGTCCATGCCTGCGGCAATACAGCGTTCTCGATCGCCTTCCATTGCAAAGGCGGTAAGCCCTACTATTGGAATATGGGAGCCGTTGAGAGCCTCCAGATCCCTGATTTGCTTGCTTGCTTCAAAGCCATCCAGCACGGGCATCTGGCAGTCCATGAAAATAAGTGCATAATCGCCGCTTGCCACTGCCTCAACTGCGGCTTTGCCGTTTGCTACGCTGTGACAGCCGAATCCGAGCTGCTCGAGTTGCAGCCGTGCAACTCTTTGATTAACAGGATTGTCCTCCGCCAGTAATATCAGCGCTTGCTCGCCTTCCTGCTTTTTCTCGGATGCCGGAACTTTTGTGTCGATTCTTTCTTTGCTTGAAAGAATCGATGATACTGCATTGAAAAGTCTGGCATGCTCAATTGGTTTGCTGATGTATGCAGAAAAGCCGGCTTCCAGCGCGGTTTTGCCCTCTTCTTTGTTTTGCTGGCCGGTAAGCAATATTGCCTTGAGCTTGCCGTAAGCAGGAATTTCTTTTATGCGTCTCAATAACTGAAAGCCGTTCATGCCGGGAAGCACAATGTCAATGATTGCAATGTCATAAGGCTGGTTGTTTTCGAGGCTCTTTTCTAATAGAGCCATTGCTGTTTTGCCGCTGACTGCCACATCACAATGCATTTTCCATGAATGAATGTATGACTGCATGATTTTGCGCGCACTTGCATGATCGTCAACCACAAGAATTCTGGTATTAGTATGCTCTGGACTCAGAGAACTCAATATTTCCTTATTTGCCAGCGGCAGGTTGATTTTGAACCAGAACTTTGATCCCTTTCCCGGCTTTGATTCTACGCCTATCTGTCCTCCCATTAATTCGACGAGCCGTTTCGAGATTGAAAGTCCAAGACCGGTGCCTCCGTATTTGCGTGTAGTGGAACCGTCTGCCTGCGAAAAGGGCTTGAATAGATGATCTTTTTCCGAATCGGAGATGCCGATGCCGCTGTCTTTAACGGTGAATATAAGCGCCTCCTGTGCATTTTTTGTGGCAATGGCTCTGTCCAGTTTCTGGCACTTCAGTATTACTTCGCCTTTTTCCGTAAATTTGACAGCGTTGCTCAGGAGATTCAACAATATCTGCCGGAGCCTTCCCGGGTCGCCGATAAGCATCTGTGAAATCTTTGGATCTACATAAGTCATCAGGTTCAAATTTCTTTCTTTTGCAGATTCTGCAATCAATGCAGAAGTGCCTTCGACCAGCTGCCTGAGGTCGAATTCGACAGCCTCAAGATCAAGCTTTCCAGCTTCGATTTTTGAAAGATCAAGAATATCGTTTATCAGCATTAAAAGTGACTGTGCGGAGCTTGTGATATAGCCGACAAATTGTTTCTGTTCGTTGTCGAGTTCGCTTCTGGCAAGCAGTTCGGCAAAACCAATGATGCCGTGCATTGGTGTCCGGATTTCATGGCTCATATTTGCCAGAAACTCGGACTTGAGTTGCTCGGATTTTTGAAGTTGCAGGCTGCGCTCAAGAAGAAGCGCTTTTTCTGCTTCTTTCCTTCGCAGTTCTTCTTTTATTAGCTGAGATTCTGCTTCCAGACGCTCTTTAGCGTCCTGCAACTGCTTGCGTTCCAGCTCTCTTATAAGTTCGTCTTGTTTGGAAAGCTCGTAAGATTTGACATAGAGCTCGACAAATACGCTGACTTTCGATCTCAGTATTTCCGGAACAAACGGTTTGGTCAGGAAATCTACTGCTCCAAGCTGGTATGCCCGAGACTGATGCGTGTCATGCGTGTAAGCAGATGTTAGGAAAATGATCGGCGTGTATTTAGATTTTGGCCGCGATCTGATTAACTCTGCAATTTCAAAGCCGCTCATGTCCGGCATTTTTATATCAAGCAATATGATCGCGAACTCTTCATCAAGCAGGTGTTTGAGTGCTTCTCTGCCGCTGCTTGCCCTTACAAGTGGCTGTTTGAGCGGCTCAAGCACAGCTTCAAGAGCCAGGAGGTTCTCCTGATGATCATCGACTATCAGAATTTTTGCTTCTCTGATCGACATTAGTATCCTCCCTGCAATATTTATTGTTACATGTATTCAGGCAGAATGCAGGCTTTTGCGCCGTTTTCTAAGGAAAGAAGTGCGCATGCTTTTGCCTGCAGTGGCGGAAATGTGCAGTAAGGTTCTTGAAGGCGGAAACGTAAATCGCTTTTCGAGTGCCCTTATTGTGGTCTGGAGAGCCAGACTCGCAGTAGTGATTTTAGTTGCTCTGTTTCAACGGGTTTTGAAATGTAGTCGCTGGCACCTGCTTCAATGCATTTATCGCGGTCGCCTTTCATTGCTTTTGCAGTCAGGGCAATAATCGGCAAGTCCGTGTACTTGCTCATGCTTCTGATTTTTCTGCTGGTGTCATACCCATCCATTTCAGGCATCATTACATCCATCAAAACTATTTCGATATCTTTTGTTTCTTCCAGAATTCTTATAGCTTCCTTGCCGTTTTGAGCATAAACAACTTTCATACCGTGAGCTTCCAGTATACTTGTAAGCGCAAAAATATTTCTCAGGTCATCATCGACAATCAGAATTTTGTGGTCTTTCAGCTCGCTGTCGAATAAACTTGCGTGTTCAATCAGTTTTCTTTTCTCATCAGGCAATTGTGCGTTAACACGGTGCAAGTATAAGGCTGTCTGGCTGAGCAGGCTTTCCGGTGAATCTGCTTTTTTCAAGATCAGATTTCCCTGAGCTGCTTTTGCCGGTTTTTTAATAGCAGTCCGGCCTGCAGATAATGGAGCGTCATAGAAAATAAATGGGGTTTTGGAGGCTCTTTCTGAATCTAATTTTTTGAATAATCTGTTTTGTTCTTCCTGGGGCATCTGGGAATCAAGCACCACACAATTGAAATGGTGCTTGCTCAGCCTTTTGACTGCATCGCTGGTGCTGTCGGCGCTGTAAATTTTGATGTCCGGTCCTTGAAGTAATTCCTGAATTGCCTGGGCTGTTTTTTTGTCCGCTTCAACCAGAAGCAGATTCCTGGTCGGATTCTCTATATATCGCAGCAGTTCGAGCAGCGCCTTGTGAATTTCCTTGTTCTGGTTTCCGGTTTTGCCTAACGCACCTTTTTCAACTATTTCTTTTTCTTTAGCAGAAGCTGTAACTAGATAAACAGGCAGATGACGAGTATGCAAGCTGTGCTTGAGCCGATCGAGCACGGTCCAGCCCGTCATATCCGGCAGATCCAGCGCCAGCAACACTGCCTGCAGATCGTGGCGTTCGCAATAGTCGAGTGCTTCTTCGCCGCTTGCGGCGATTATTCCTAAGAATCCGCAGTTCCGGGCTTCGGCAAGCATCATTTTTGCCTGTTCGATGTCGGCTTCGACAATTAAAACTGCCGGTTTTGAATTGCCGTTAACTTCGCTGCGGTCGTCCTGAGCTCTTGCTTTTTGTTTGAGTTTTTCCAGATCAGGCAGCTGCAAATCCTTTTGTCCGGCTTCTTTCGGCGTTTGAAGCTGCGGCTGGCTCAATTCCTTTTCTGCTGCAGATTCTATTACTTGTAATTGCAGATAAGTCTGCGGCAAATAAAGAGTGAAACTGCTTCCGTAACCCGGATTGCTTTCCACGGAAATTTGTCCTCCCAGGAGTTTTGCAATTTCACGGCTTATAGGGAGCCCGAGCCCGGTGCCACCGTATTTTCGGCTTGTGCTTCCATCTGCTTGCTGGAACGCCTCAAAAATCACCTGTTGTTTTTCTTGCGCAATTCCAATGCCTGTATCGCTTACAGTCAACGCAATTACGCAAGGTGCCTGGTCAAGAGTTGCTGTGCCGGGCAGCCAGCCATGCTCTACTGTTTTGAATGAAACTTTTACACTTCCTGTTTCAGTGAATTTGAATGCATTGGAAAGCAGGTTCTTGAGAATCTGTTGCAGCCTTTTTGAATCACTGTTAATGAAATTCTCGGAACACTCTTCAGAACTTATTGAGAAATCAAGTTTCTTTGTTTCTGCTAGTTGTCTGAAATTGCGCTCGATATTGTCGGCAATGTCCTTAATATAGATAAGACTGGGTTCGATTGTGATGGTCCCGGATTCGATTTTGGAGAGGTCGAGAATGTCGTTTATAAGAGCGAGCAGATCGGCTCCTGCATCGTGTATTGTCTGTGAAAATTCAACCTGCTTTGCAGAGAGATTTCCTTCGATATTGTCTGCAAGCAGCTTCGAAAGTATAAGCAGGCTGTTGAGCGGTGTGCGCAACTCGTGAGACATATTTGCAAGAAATTCCGATTTGTACTTGGAGCTGAGTGTCAATTGTCTGGCTTTTTCGAGCAGTGAAAGCCGCGCCATTTCGATTTCTTTGTTTTTTTCTTCGACCTCCGCGTTTTGAATTGCAAGCAACTGCGCTTTGTCCTGCAGCTCTTCGTTCTTGTGTTTGAGTTCTTGCTGCTGTTCTGTCAACAGTTCTTCAGATGCTTGCAGGGTTCGTGCCTGCTGCTCAAGTCTTGTGTTTGATTCTTGAAGTTCTTCTTGCTGCGCCTGCAGTTCCTGAGCCAGTCGTTGAGACTGGATGAGCAAATTATCGGTAGTCATATTTGCTTCGATTGTGTTTAAGACGATTCCGATATTTTCTCTAAGCTGGTCCAAAAGGGCCAGGTGAATTGTTGAAAAGTCGGCAAAAGAAGCAAGCTCAATAACAGCTTTTACCTCATCTTCAAATAGAATCGGCAGGGCAACTACGTTTGCCGGGCTTGCTTCTCCAAGGCCTGATGAGATCTTCAGATAGTCGCCTGGTGCTTTGAAAAGAATTCTTCGTTTTTCAAGAGCGCACTGGCCGCTAAGTCCCTCGCCCAGACGGAATGTTTTGACGGCGAGTTGATCTTTACTGCAGGCATAAGTTCCGATCAGTCTTAAAACCGTTTCCTGCTGCTTATCTCTTTGGCAAACATAAAATGCACCTGCCTGTGCATTCACAAGTGGAGTCAGCTCAGACAGAATCAAATTTGCAACAGTAAGCATTTCTCTTTGACCCTGGAGCATGCTTGTGAATCTGGCAATGTTTGTTTTCAGCCAGTCCTGTTCCATATTGCGCCTTGTAGTGTCTTTCAAATTACGAATCATTTCATTGATAGTATCTTTCAGTGACGCAACTTCGCCCCGGGCATCAACATCGATTGAGCGAGTAAGGTCGCCTTTTGTAACAGCAGTTGCAACTTCAGTGATTGCGCGCACCTGAGTCGTGAGATTATCTGCAAGTCCGTTCACATTACTGGTCAGGTCTTTCCAGGTGCCGGCAGCGCCAGGAACCCGTGCCTGACCACCGAGTACACCTTCGACGCCCACCTCTCTTGCTACCGAGCTTACCTGATCGGCAAATGTGTCAAGAGTGTCGATCATTTCGTTTATAGTATCTTGAAGCAGCGCTATTTCGCCTTTTGCCTGCAGTACAAGCTTGCGTTTTAAATTACCTTGTGCAACTGCTGATACGATGCTGGCAATGCCACGCACCTGTTCGGTTAGATTCGATGCCATGCGATTAACAGAGTCTGTCAGGTCTCTCCATGTGCCGGAAACCCCTTTAACAACCGCCTGACCGCCTAGTTTCCCTTCTGTGCCGACTTCGCGCGCCACCCGTGTTACTTCGTCTGCAAAAGAACTTAGCTGGTCAACCATTGTATTGATTGTGTTTTTAAGCTCCAGAATTTCTCCTTTGACATCGACGGTGATTTTTTTGGAGAGATCGCCGTTTGCCACAGCGGTCGTAACCTCTGCAATATTTCTTACCTGCGAAGTGAGATTTGACGCCATGTAATTCACCGAGTCGGTCAGATCTTTCCAAGTGCCTGACACACCGCGAACATGTGCCTGACCTCCGAGTTTTCCGTCGGTGCCGACCTCTCTTGCTACGCGTGTGAGCTCTGCAGCAAAAGAGCCGAGCTGGTCAACCATGGTATTGGTGGTGTTTTTCAACTCGAGAAATTCACCACGAACGTCTACGGTTATTTTTTTTGAGAGATCGCCGTTAGCAACTGCGGTTGTGACCTCGGCAATGTTCCGTACCTGAGCCGTTAAATTTGAAGTCATTGAATTGAGGGAATCGCTCAGGTCTTTCCAGGTGCCGGACAAACTGGACACTTGAGCCTGACCGCCGAGCTTGCCCTCGTTTCCGACTTCGCGGGCAATCCGGCTGAATTCGTATGCAAAAGAATTGAGCTGCGCAACCATAGTGTTTACTGTTTTTGCCTTTTGCAGAAAGGCTCCCTTGAGAGGTTCTCCGTCAATTTCAAGCTCCATGCTCTGATTGAGGTCGCCTTTTGCAACAGCGCCGATCACTCTGTTAACCTCAGCCGTGGACCTGAGCATATCGCTTGTAAGTGTATTGAGAGAATCTAGAGATGCCGCCCATGAGCCTTCGGCGCCTTTGAGCTCGGCTTTGTGCTTGCTCTGCCCTTCTTTGCCGACCAGCCTGGCTGTTTTTGCCAGTTCAATAGCAAGTTGTTCGTTTAATTCTGCGCATTTGTTGAAAGCTTCGGCAATTTCCTGGCTGATCCCGCCCTGATCTTGCGGGAGCCTGCAGCTGAAGTCACCGTTTGCCATGAGTTTTAGGGCTTTCAGCAATTGATCTGAATTGAATTTCTCAGTGGCAATCTCTGTGCTCATGGACTTTTCTCCCTATCTTTAATCAGAATTTCCGCTGATATAAACATCGAGGTGGCTGGCTTTCAAGCCAGTCACCTCGGTGATGGGGGGCGGAAATAACTCTGTTATCTGCATTTGCTTACCTGCATCGAGCTTTTCTAATAAATCTTGGAGCTACCAGGCAAGTCCCTTTGTTCGCGCAGCATACTCATGCTATCTGCTGCAAACGAGGGCGTGATGCTAATCTATATTTGAAAAATAGCATGTTTTTGAGCCTGCTTCCAACTTCAGCAGCTATTTTTCCAATGTACTTGTTGTGCTGGCTTATGACTTCATAGAAATGAAGAGAGAATTGCATAGGGGGGAAGACAGATGGAAAGCCTGTTTCGGTGTTGTTTATGCCGGAGAAGTTACCTGTACATCCCCGGGGAGCAGCAGCTCTTTTTATTGAGGAGCGGATCTGCCGTCAATGAAGATTGTGATAACTGCGCAGTGCTAATGAAATCAGCCAGACCGGTTCTCGATAACTCGGTTTCTGTGAAATGCAAGCAGTGCGGGCTTGAAAACAGGGTGCCCTTTCAGAAAAATGAACCCTCAGAAGTTTTTTGCAGCAAGTGCAGCGTGGCGTTCAGTCAGAAGCTCAATGCTTTTTCAGCTCTTTGAGCACCATCACCTCGGTTGCCTTGACCAGTGCCTGTACCTCATCTCCGATCTTCAATTGCAGCTCTTCGGCTGACTTTCTTGTAATAACTGAGTCTACGATGTTTTCGCCTACCTGCAGGGTCACCAGTGCCATAATGTCCCCAAGCTGAATTTCGATGATTTTTCCCCTGAGCTTATTACGTCCGCTAATTACAGTAGTCATTTAATGTACCTCATCTTGATCCTGAAGTTAGCAATTTTAGGTTCTTGGAAATCCTTTGCAGTCAACGATTTGCTGTTCTGCTTCTTGTTTTCTCTGACTTGCAAGATGAAGCTTTTTCAATTAAGCCCGGCCTTTTCTACGTGTTTTCCCGCTCACACCCCGGGGGGCCCGGGGCATATGATGCAGCCAGGAAGGGGCTATATGCCGAGGGTAAGGGAAAATGGCAAACGAGTATTTTGCCGCCGAGCGTGCCGCCGAGTTCAGTTCTCGGGAAGAAAGCCGGTTCAGCTTCAGTAGATTTGCCAGTTTTTATTCCAGCCTGTCAATTCAGAATCAGGAAGGATTTAGCGGCAGAAATGAGGCTTATGGCAAGCTTTCACTTGTTTCATTTGAAGTTTCGAGCACTCAGAAGAGCGATTATTCTTCAAAAGAACCTGTCAAAGAAATGAGTTTTAAGGTCAAGGCTCCGGATAAATTTCTTGTTCATCAGCAAGAACTGTCCGGCAGCTATCAAGATCTTGCTGTCGGTGGAAGAATCAAGCTGGATGGTGGCAAAGTTAAAATTGAACTTGCAGATGATCAAAAAGTAGAGATCGATCTGGCCAGCCAGGATGTAAAAATCAATTCCGACGCGAACTTTCAAAGAGAAATTCGCTTCAAAGGCAGTGACTGGCAAAAGACAGTGCTCAGTTCCGACCGCAACACTCGTATAGTTTTTTCAAAAGACAGCATTGATTCAATCGAGCAAAACGGCGTCATGGAAAGTTTCCCAAAGGCGATTGCAATTAGTGTAGGCGTCGAGCCACGCGGGCCTGCTTATGAAGAGCTGACGCAGCTTTTTAATCAGTATGGGCTGAGTTCGCTGAATCAGGGCTTAAAAAAAATAGAACGTCTCGAATCCGACGCCAGGCAAAATAACGGAAATAAAGACATTTCTGCCAGAGCGCAACTGGAAATGGGATTGCTTCTTGATCGGGCCGCTCTTTTGTTTCCCGACAAGCATGATAAATTCAGCCTCTGTGCTGAAAACAATTTGCGGCATGCGCTTGAGGACGTGAGAGCCTTATACGGCACAGGTACGCCTGAGAGCCGTTCATATGTTGAGGCTCTCAAAACCCACCTTGAAAAAACAAACGACAGCGAACATAAAGATGAAATCGACCGGCTTGCTTTTGAATCAAAACGTGCAGGTCTTATAAACACAGTTATTGAAAATATCGAGAAAAACCCTTCGGCAAACAGCCAGACCATGCCGGTAGATAGCGCTTATCAGCTGAGAATGTCATTGATATCCATGCATATTGCCGGCGGCGACCCTGCGCTCAAGAGCTTTATAGAAGACGTTAACCAGAGGCTGCGTTCAGTCGAGCTTGTGCTACCGGTGCAACAGTCCGGTCCTTTCAGGCATGGTGCAATCTTGCTTACACCGGAGGGTGCTACCCGCTACAATGGCAGTTTTGAGTTGATTCAAAAGAACTGAGAAGAAGCAAAAAACAAGCAGGCTCTCTCGCCAGATAATGAGAGAACCTGCTGTCCTGCGCTAAATCAGCAAAAAGAAATTTCTACACTTATTCTAAGTGATTTTTTCAAGTGCTGCTTTTCTCTGTGAATTTAGATGCTGCATTTTCTCCTGCTTCTTTTAGCTCAGGAAATGCACGCTGCAGATCTTCCTATGCATCTGCTTTCATAATTATTCCTCCGTCTCTGGCGAGGAGACGTTAAATTGGAAAAGCAGTTCCGATGCTGAAATAAGTCAGCTTCTGATTCAGACTTTCGACCGCAAAAGCTTGCGGAACCGAAGTGTGCGGATTCCGTCACAAACGATACTCTCGACAACTTTTTGAAGTTGTGATGAAGGAAATGATATGAGAGGTGAAGGTATGAAAGGAAAAAAAATTACAGGCGTTATTTTGTCGGTGCTCTTCGGGCTTTTAAGTATCCCTGCTGTTTCTGCAGCCGATCCGTCTGATCACTGGAGATACGAACCAAGCTATGTATACAGAGGCTATGTAAGCACCGTTCCAAGTCCTGTGCGCCTGGCAGGCGAAGAAGTATTCACTATAAATGCTGATGCCGGAGGCTTTACCGCCCGGGAACGCAGCATCATTATAGAAAAGAATTTGAATAATGCACTGATTGCCGCAAGCGATCGCAGCCCTGCAGCTGTGGAAATAGTGACTATTAACAGGCTGCCTGTTATCAGGATCGACGGCAAACACGTTCTTACAATTGACAGCAGCCTGGCCTATTTAAATGGCCGCAGTTGCGAAGATCTGGCCAGGGAATGGGCTGGTAATATGAAAAGAGCCATGAGTGACCAGAATCGTGTTAATGATTACGTGGCGCAGCTCTCAGGCGATTATCTCTATTCGCCTTATTCGCCGCCTTACAGGGAAGCACAATGGAGACAGGCAAGGATGAACCATGCTGCATTTCAAGCACGTCCTGATCTGCCTCTTGATCTTGTGAGCTCTGCAAGCATCAGGGACGAAGGCTTTAAAGACATGCTCGATTGTGATCCGGTGGCAGCAGAGGCAAAATTTCGAGAGGCTATTAAACTGGATTTTGAAAACCAACGGGCTCATTACGGTCTTGGAACAGCCTTGCTTAAGCAGGGCAAAGTTGATGAGGCAGTAAAAGAGCTTGAACTTGCACGCTGGCAGGATCACGATGATGCCCAGGTTCATCTGGCACTCGGTCAGGCCATGGAAAGCAAAGGGCATGATACTGAGGCAATTGTCAGGTACAGGGAAGCTTCATTGCTTCAACCGGCAAATCCGGAAGGAGTGCTGCTGATTGCTGATCTGCGCGAGATTCGCGATGATATCAGCAAGTCGGCTGTTGAGCTCTCTGATGCCATGAAAGTCAATCCTAATAGCGAGTATATAAGGCTCAGGCGCAAAGACCAGATTGGCTGGAGGCTTATCAGACCGTATTAGACTGATTTGCTTTTTGTTTTCTAGCTGAAGCTGCTTCCGTGTTAGGCTTGGATTAGAAGGACAATTCGGTCTTTGAAAGAAAAGTGTCGTAATATGCAGCCGCTGCGCTCATATTACGACAGGGGCAATTGCAATGGTGCTAAGAAGGTTTGTACAGAACATTGAAAATGACGCATTGATTTTTCCGCTTTCAGAAGAAACGGATTTCTTTGCTGACGAGTTCGATGTGCAAGAGCCGGAAAGCCTGAATTTTGATCCGGGCGCGGATATTAAAAGCGAAGCTTCGCTTGAAAGTGATTCAATCAAGATTTATCTCAAGGAAATTGGGCGGCACCGCTTGCTGCAGAAAGCAGAAGAGCAGGAATTAAGCAGGGCCGCGCTCAAAGGCAGCGAGTCTGCCCGGGATAAAATCATTGAGTCGAATTTGCGCCTGGTCGTAAGCGTAGCCAAACACTATCGAAACAGAGGTCTGAGTTTCCAGGATCTGATTCAAGAAGGGAACCTTGGTTTGATCAAAGCCTGTGAAAAGTTCAATCCGGATCTGGGCTACCGCTTTTCCACCTATGCTACCTGGTGGATAAGGCAGGCAATAACCAGGGCCCTTTCCAATTATTCGAGGGCAATTCGGGTGCCGGTACATATGATTGAGAGCCGGCATGCTATCCAGAAAGTGGTGGAGACTCTCAATAAGAAACTCGGGCGCAGACCCAGCCTTGCCGAGATTGCAAGCGAAGTCGGCAGCAGCCCGGAGGCAGTCTCGAAAGTGTTTGAGGCTTTTAAGCAGCCGATTTCTCTGGATGAAAAACCCAGAGAAGATTTCGACCAGGAGCTTGGCGCTTTTGTTGAAGACCGGGAAGCGGCGCGCCCTGATGAGCTGGTGCAGGCAAGCGTGCTTAAGGAAAAAGTACTGCATTTACTCGAAAAACTGCGCCCGCACGAAAGGGATGTATTGCTCTTAAGATTCGGTTTGCAGGGTGAAGCTCCCAAAACGCTTGCTGAAATCGGGCGATTCATGGGATATTCCAGAGAAAGAGTCCGGCAGATAGAATCAAGAGCTTTAAGAAAACTCGGAAGCACTATGAATGCACGCAGGCTTCTTGATGATCTCAATCAGTAGCTTTACGGCGCTTTCAAGTATCGACAGGAGCCAGGGCTCTTGCTAGACTGCTGCCTCATAGTTTCAGCGAGCATATTTGAGTAAATGGCCACTATAATGACGGTGCTTGGCCCGGTAGAAAGCGAGAAGCTTGGCTTCACTCTGGCGCACGAGCATCTGTTCATAGACCTTTCTTGTTTATGGCATGAACCTGTCGATAAATCGAGAATGCTGCTTGTGGATGCTCCAATTTGCATGGAAAACAGAGCCCTGCTTTCCTGTGATCCGTACCATAGCAAGGATAACTTGATACTGGATGATCTGGAGCTGGCTGTTGTCGAACTGGGGCGTTTCAAATCAGTCGGTGGCGGCTGCCTTGTAGATTTGAGCACCCGGACTATTGGTCCATTTCCTGAAAAACTCAAAGAAGCATCTGAGCGCAGCGGTGTGCATATAATTGCGGGCACAGGTTTTTATACTAAGAAAGCTCATCCGGACTTTGTAAAAACTGCAAGCGTTAATGAGCTTGCAAATATGATGATAAGTGATCTAAACGATGGCTTTGGCGAAAGCGGAGTCAGAGCGGGTATTATCGGTGAAATTGGCACAAGCTCTCCTCTTGACGATGACGAGGTCAAAGTGCTGAAAGCCGCGGCTGCCGCAAGTCTTGAATGCTCGGTTTCAGTAAATGTGCATCTTGCAATTTTTGCAAAAGAAGGGCATAAGGTCCTGGATATTCTTCAGGCTGAAAATTTGAGCCTGAACCGAGTGGCATTGAGCCATCTTGATGAAACAAATGACTTTGACTATCAGCTTTCGCTGGCAAAGCGGGGTGCTTATATTGAATTCGATTGTTTCGGGTCCGAGGTGCATTTTGATGAAGAAGGACTTAGAGAGCCGTCTGACGACGAAAGAATTGACTGCCTGCTTGCGCTGATTGAAGCAGGTTTTGAAAAGCAGATTCTCTTATCGCAGGATGTATGTACAAAAATGCAGCTCAGGCATTTTGGCGGCGCAGGCTATGAACACATATTGCGCACAATTATGCCGCGTCTCTATAAAAGGGGGTTGGACAGCACTCATCTGGAACTCTTCCTGCGTAGAAATCCGGAGCGCTTTCTGAGCGGCTCCGAATACGATTAGGATTAAAGTTAAATTGGATGCCATTCTTGACGGGGACTTCTTCTGCGGGTGTACCGGTCTGGATTCGCGTATTATTGCACAGCTTTGCTTTCCTCGTCTCTGAGAGCAGCGCAGAGTAAAGTCATGTTCTCGAGAGTTCGGCACTGAGCCGGCAGGAGTTCGCGCTGGCAGAGCTCGAATGAGACCGGGTCGAGATCTTTCATATGCAGATTGTACTGCTCAAGTCCGAATTCCTCACCTGCAGCCAGCACTGTAATTGCGAATCTATCGCTTATCAGGGTTGCGCTTGCTTCGGCAAAATTTGAAAGGGCACCCCAGAAGCCGGCAGAATTTTCTGCTTCCTTCCCCAGTTCCGACATGCGTTCTCCGAGAACATTCATTCTCAGCCTGTGTGAATTCCGGCAGCGTTCAAGCAGCGGAATTAACTCAGGGGACTTGATTCTATCGATGGCCAGTTCATATGCCTCAAGAGCTGAGAGTTCGCCTGAGTGTAATGCACTCAATGCTTTCAGCTCTTTCTCGCGTAAGAACTCCCTGTCTAGAACGGCTTTTATTGATTTACTAGCTTTCATGATTTTTCCTTCTCTTTCTTAAACTTATTGATTTAGCTGCTATCTGGGACGGCATTTTTATGAAGCGGTTCCCCTCAAGCATGCAGGCTTAAGAAAGTAATATGAATTTGAAGGATTCAAATGCATGATTCAATATGAATATCTGGCATAAGCATTGTTCAAACGATGTCTTTTTTCCAATTTGAGGGTTTTGCAGTTTGTTCTGACCATGCTTTGGCAGTAGATGCGAGCAAGTGTTTGCCGGGCACGATGGCTTACATAGGGATTTTCGTCAAGCACGAGATCTTCGAGAATACTCAATGGGATATTGTGATTTTCTGCAATTGCGTGTCTGACATCGACGCTTTGATCGCGTGAAAGCAATGCCAGTATCTGAGGAGGCAGGTTCGGATTATCTGCTACCGCTTCACGCACAACACTTGCATGGTGGCATGCCAGAAGCTCAAGGATCTCAACTTTACTTGTGGTATCGCCGGCGACTCTGCATAAATTTCTTACTAAGGCTGCATCTGTAAGCTCGCCTTCAAAGCTGGATTCCGCTGTATTGTGTTGACAGCGGTTCATGAGATCCACTAATTCAGACACAGAGTAATTTGTTTCAGACGCCATTTGTTCTACCCTCCGTAATCCGGCTGTTGTTATTTTTTCCTAAAGAACCCTAACATTACAATTGCAGTTTTAAATTCAAAAGCTTCGTGATTTATTAGGGACCAGGTCTGGCATGCTTTCAAGCTGGTTTCAGTAGACTAAGCCCTGTTGATTATTGTTGTCACTGTTGTCATTTTAGTAATCAGGAAGCGGGCTCGTATGTCATTTCGCATCTGGAAACTGGCGATGTGGTAAGTGCATTGTGAGCTACCCGGCCGAAGCTCAGAGGTGGACTCATTGTTGAAAATATTGAATGGCCGCTTGAAAGCGGCCGGAACTCTATTTCCAACATCTGCAAGCAGGGTCGGATCGGACTCCGCTTTTGCATTGTTTTTTGTATTTGCGGCTTCGGTTCTTGTGGTCGGTTTGCTTCTTGATCTCAGTAGTTTTACATCTGCAGTTGAGAACAGGCTCAATATTGAATCATGTCCTTTGAGCCTGCTTGCTGCCTATGCTGCAGGCGGAGGGCTGCTGCTTTCCTTTTACCGGATTTTAATTGTCAAAAAACTGATTGCAAGCAGAGCCAGATTATTGAGGCTTGTTTGTGATTTCTGTGTTTATGTTTTTTTGATAGCTCTGCCTTTTATTTTATCGTTCTATTTTTACTGGCAATCACATCTTACGCTGCCGCTGCTGATTCCTTCACTGGCTCTTTTATTCGGCTCTTTGATTACAACTCTCTGGGAGCGTGAAAATGAAAGAACACGCCTGGTAAAAGAACAGCTTTATCATGCTCAGGACCGGCTGAAGCTCTATCAGGAAGAGTTCAAAAGATTACTTGCCGAATCGCAGGTTCAGGAAGTTATAAGATCAGAGCAGCGGCGCCGTGAGTTTGTGCGTAGCCTTAACCATGATTTGAAGGCGCCGGTTACTGTGATGATCTGGACCCTTTCCAGACTCTTAAAAGGTAATCTCAGCCCGGAAGCTAAAGAGGAAAGAATCAAAAAGCTTGCAGATACTGCAAACCGGCTGGTTGATCTTCTGCATGAATTTGCTTCCAGTTATGATATCGAATCTGATTTGCAGCGCTCAAAAGAAGAAAAATTCTGCATGCTCGACAGAATCTTGATGGATTCAGTTGCAATGGCAAGGACGCATGCTGAAATGAAGAGTCAGGAAATCGAGCTTTTAATCCATGAATCCGACCTGGAAGTAGAAGCTGATGAATTGAAGCTCTCCAGGATATTTGACAATCTGATTCGCAATGCGATTGTGCATAATCCCGTTTCTTGCCGTATTCATGTAGAAACTTTTCAAGGCGAGCGCATGCATCAGGTATTTATAAGTGATAACGGTATCGGGCTGAGCCCGGAGCTTCTTGCTTCATTTGCTCAGCTGCCTTCAAGCGCCGAACTTGAAGGCACAAGCAGTGATGAGTCGGGAAGCGAGAAAAATGGAATGGGATTGGCAATAGTCAGATCCTTTCTTGAATCAATGGGAGGGCGAATCTCTGTTTCAAGTGCAGCCGGTGAAGGGACTACCTTTATGTTGTTATTGCCCGCCAGGCAAAAAAAGGCACTAAGAGACGCCGGCCCACAGGAAGACGAAGAACGAGGATTAATGCAGGAAGCTCACGTGTGAAGTCAGTTAGAGGTGTGTATGTCAAAAGTGGTTATTTTTGAAGATGATCTCGATTTTGCTGATATTTTGAAAGAATGTCTTGAAGAGGACGGAGGCACCGAGGTTCTCTCGGTTCTTCATAATGAAGCTGATGCCAGAATCTGGATTGAGAATAACGATTTGAGCAGGCTTGATTGTGCCCTTGTAGATCTTGTGCTGCCGAAGTATCCGGGTATGAAAGAGGCCTGCTCTATGACGGGTCTGAGGCTGGTTAAAGCAATCAGGCAGAACCAGGCTTTTACTGGTAGTATTCTTGTGCTGACAAACTCCACCCAGCTTGAAGACGGCGAAAGGGCTCTGGCAGCTGGTTGTGACGGCTATCTCTGCAAGCATGCCAGTATGGGTGAAATACCTTCGATTGTTCAGGAGCTGAAGCTTGCAATTGAAGGTGACGTGGTTATTGTATCCAGAAAAATGCGCCATGTTTTCTTTCGGGAGGAGCTGTCAAGCAAGGAGTCGCGATTGATGGAACTTCTTAATGATGGCTCAAGCTGGGCAGAAGTAGCCAAAGAACTCGGTTATAAGTCTGCTAATGCTGCCGCCACAATCGGCTATCGTGTTTTTGCCAAAATACTGGATCAAACAGAAGGAGCGGCTAACGACAGCGGCGACAAAAGGCGCTTGCGTGCTCTGGAAAAATGGCGTATGCGAACCGGGCGGGGCGAGCCGGTGGGTTGAAAGCGCCGGGAACCGCAAGCTCCTATCATCGTCTTGCTTAACGGTAAGCACCGGGCTGGCCATGCATTCGCTGAGGCTTGTAGCTTCAGGGTCTTTTTTAGCTGCGACAATTGCCATGCATAGATCTCTGTCGGTTACCAGACCTGCAAGTTCATAGCTTTTCTCGTCGGCAAGCACCGGTATGGCTCCAAGATTGTGTGCTTTCATAAGTCTGGCCGCGGTGAATGCGCTATCTGACTGGGAGCAGCAGATCGGATCCACTGTCATTATTTCTCTGACTTTCATATAGCTTTCTCCTGCTGACTGGGTGCTTAGTAGACGCTACCGGGCAAAATCAGTTCCGGAAATTTTTTTCGAACGGGAACTATGTAATTGAAAGGCAGTCGAAATCAAAGAAGTAGTTTTCTAGGTGTTCAGATATGCTAGAAATGTACATTGCAGGACTTACGGCTGACCATCGACATTCAAGTCTGGTGCTGGTGCTGGCCGATGAGAAAAAGCGCCGGCTTTTACCGATCTGGATCGCGCCGACGGATGCTGTGAAAATAATGGAAGCCGCAGACAAAGTGCCCAGCGAGCGGCCTCTGACCTTTGACTTGATGTTCGAAATTGTCAAAGAGCTTGGTTGGGATCTCAAATGTGTGGAAGTAAGCGAACTCTACAAAGATACTTTGTTTGCCAGTATAGTGCTTTATCCGCATGCAGAGAGTGTGCAGGATGGGGAGCTTCAGGAAAAACGCCTGGATGCGCGCCCCTCAGATGCGATTGCGCTGGCGCTGAGAGCAGGAGTGCCGATTCTTGTGGCTCCTGAGGTAATAAGAATCGCGTCTGTTTCAACAGATTTAGAAGATGAGCAAAAGGATGAAGAGGAATTCAAAACCTTTGTGCAGGGTTTGCAAGCCTCTGATTTTAACAAACTCCAGATGTGAGTCGCGATTAATCTAAGCCGTAAAACTTATTAACGGCTGAAGCCGTCAAGCTCATTTAATTCTGATGCGACTATGTGCTGGGCTTTATCTCTGGCAATTTCAGCCTCTTTATTGTCTCCGATTGCGTCAAGCTGGTTTGCCAGCTTTGCAAGAATCCTGGCGGATTCGAGTTCGTCTCCTCTGGCAGTCTTATAGGGCTCGTCCGGCATCTGTTTATCGGCAATGTTTTTGTCAAGCTCAGTTTCCAGAAGCTCTATTGTATTCATTAGCCGCTCCGGACAGGAATCGTGAGCCCTGTTTTTCGAGTATCTGCCCTGCTCGTGTTTTTCGAGCTCCTCTTCATAACGCGCAATCAACTCGAGAATGTAAACGCTTTCCATAAGAAGCACCTCGATTCGTTCTTATTTGTTGACTGCTTGTGTTCTTGATGGTTCCCGGCCGCAGGACGTTCTATGTATGTGATGGCGGCTTGGCAAGATAGCCGGATTTTCTTTTCATGACTCTAGAAATTTGCCTTTGTAATGCTGTTCAGGAGCAGAGGGCTTCTTGCAAAAAGGCGCTTTCATCCCTAATTCGTGCTGCTACAAAACAGCTGGTGCAATAGACCGGGCTGTGACCTTTAGGTTGAAATGGAACCTTTGTTAATGATCCGCAGCCGGCGCAGATTGTTGTCGTAATACTTGAGAGAGCTTTGCCGCTTCGTCGGGCACGCTGCTCCAGACGACAGTTGTGACAACGTTTCGGTAGGTTGGTCAGCGATTTGTTTGAAAAAAATTCTTGTTCGCCTGCAGAAAAAGTAAAATGCATATTGCAGTCTTTACAGAGCACCAGTAGGTCTTGGAACATTCTAAACACCTCACGCACAAAGGAAATCGGGGATTTGCTCTCCACGCAACACAATAGCCTCCGCAAATGAGCGGAGTAGCCGGCTGCTTTCTTCTAACCAGAAAAGGATAACATTGAATTCCTTGGCGACTGGCTGATTATCTGCTTTTGAGGGGTTTTTGCTATAAATAATCGGGCTAATAACATAACTCAAATGAGCCGAAGTCCATTTTATGACTCAGGCGCATTCATCTACATAGGATGCAATCGAATCTTGAATTCTCATTCTTGCCCTTGCGATTCGAGACTTAACCGTACCGAGCTCCGCATGAGTGATTTCTGCAATCTCATCATAAGAAAGCCCCTGAATGTCTCTGAGCATTTCAGCAATTTTGAACTGAACCGGAACGTTTTGCATTGCTTTGAGCAATACTTCAGAAAGTTCCTTTGCCAGAAGCATGTCGTCAGGAATTCTCGAGCAGTCCTTGATGTCACGTGTGCATTCATCCCTGGATTCGTTCGGTATCGGTTCATCAAGCGAAACTATTTGTACATTTCGTGGTCGCTTTCTCAGTTCATCATAAAATACATTTGTAATGAGCTGGCAGAGCCAGGGTCTGAATGAGTCCGGCTTCCGCAGCTGGCGGATGAAACGCCAGATTCTTATGTTGATCTCTTGAATCAGATCTGATTGATCGCTCCAGTCGGGAGCAATTTGATAGAGTTTATTTGAAATGTATCCCTGGTGTCGCTGCAAGAGGGTACTCAAAGCTGCTTCGTCTTTCTGTTGTGAAAGCAGCACCAGATCAGTAGTTGGAAGATCCGGATATTTGGTTTTGTGTGTTAGTATCGATTGCTTCATTGTTCCTCCTCCCTGCAAGTTCAACTCAGAAGAGTTGAGCGAGGAGTCAAGAGCGCCCCCGTTTGAGATCGGAAGCAGCACTATAAAATTCTCTTTTTTCTCCAGTTAATTCAATCTTAGATCTTCTTGACAGAGCTTTCCATAGGGGCAAACCCCAAAACATAAGGGTTTTCCCTGAAAGCGATCAAAAAAAGAGAAACCCTGTAGCTGATATCATTTCTACAGGGAAGAAATCCTGTTTCTTTTTGAAACCTCAGTCTAAGCTCTGTTAGACGAGGAGTTACTTTCGCTCTTCGCTTCGTAAATAGACGAGGACAATTCAATTTAGTTCCGGAAAAAGACGTTGCTAAGTCTTATTGGTTCCGGAAAGTTCCTGAGCTTTTAGTGTTCTGGAACCAGACCAAGAAGAATCCGTCGCATCAAAAACACAAACAAGATTTAAGGAGGGCATTTGCTTATGAGTGCTTTCAAATTTATAGAAGGTTTTATTGCCGGCCTGGCGACCGGCTTTACAATAGGGGTTCTGACTGCTCCAAAGTCTGGAAGAGAATTACGGCACGATATTGCCAGTGCTGGCGTCGACCTGTGTAAACAGGCTGAGACTTCCACTGATGCTGTTATTCACGAGCTCGAGCAAAGAAGAGATGAGCTTACAAAGTCAGCAAAAGCAATTATTGATGAGCTTGACAGTTCGGTGCAAGAATTGAAAAGCCAGAGTGAAGCCATGCGTGAGTTGATTTCACGAAAAAGCAAAGAAGCCGCAGAGGAAACAAAAGCAATCCTTGCAGGCCAGAGTCCTGAAGGAGCAGCTATGCGCTAGTTTGCTTTTAACTTCGATTACTTTATCTGCATTTCGCGTTCTCGGCTTTCTTCCTGGAGCGAGCTGCTTCTGGTCCGTTTAAAGCTTTTAAGAAAAAGAATCGCCGCCACCAATATGAGCAGAGCTGCTGAAACGATGCATGTGTACATAATTGTTCGAATCTGGCCAATCAAAGTCCTTAATTCCAGGTGGAGAGCAGCCATGCTTTGATTTACGTTTTTCAGCTCGCGGGTAGTATCAAGCAATGGATCCTGAAGCTCTGAAAGAGGCGGGCGCAATCCTGTAAGCTCAGACTTTATCTCCTGTAGCTCGGGGCTTATCTGTCGCATTTTGCTGTTGGCCTGCTTGATCTCAGTATTTGTCTGGCCCAGAAGCTCTTTGCTCATATGCAAAAGAGTTGGTTCGATCTTGCCGAGCGTTGAGTTTATGCCTGTGCTCTGTTTATTAATTGATGAAAGGTCCGGGGCAAGAGTATTCATGTCTTTATGCAGCCAGGGAAGCTTTTCGTCCATTGATTTGAGTCGTGACTTTATTGAATCAAGCCTGTCTTGAAGAGAGGCAATTGAATTTTGGGTTTCATTCATTTCATTGCTTACTTGAGAAAGCCGTCCTTTCATTTCTGTAAGCTGTTTTTCAATTTTGCTGCTGTTGTCTGAAAGTTCTGCAACTGACGTGCCCAAAGGAATTGGATTTACAGGTGAAAGAATATCGCCGACCGCCCCAATCGGCATGGTTTTTTCGAGCCTTCTAAATATTTTGAAGTTCTTTTTGCTATCGGTGGCTTTAACTTGCTGCCCGAACGCAGCTTTGCCGCCTCTTTCAGTTTCCTGCGCAGGTGCCCCTTCTGAGGCTGCGCAGGAAAGACTGAAACAGGCGGCAAGTAGAGTTGCTGTAAGTAAAGTTGAGTTTTGCATTTCTTTTATTTTACCAGGCTGCTTATCTAAGGATGACTGGCTGGATATGCAATTCTTCTAGTGGACGGTGACGTCCGTGGAGCTTTGTGTTTGTGTCGGATACGGATGCAATCGGAAGACTTCGTATTCTTTGGCGGCTGCTTGTTGATCTTCCATGTTAGCAATCATTTCTTTAAGATCCAGCTCCAGACCATGAGCGATGCACCAGGCTGCTCCAATTGTCAGGTTACGTATTCCGCGTTCGACATCACTTACGTAGGTTCTGTGAAGACCGGCCCGATCGGCAAGTTCTTCTTGTGAAAGACCCATTTCGGTTCTTTTTTGTCTGATTAATCTTCCCAGGGTGATTAGTCTTGGTTCTACTTCTTGTTTTAACAACACTGTTTGCATGATGAATTTCTCCTTACTGAATTTATGCTCCTTTAGATTGAATACCAGCTATACCGAGCAACAACGGCATCGGTAGCTTGAGTTGCCGCATGTCCAATTTTTTGAACTACTCTCACTTTGAATTTTGCAGGACGCGAATTTTTTGATTCTTAAGATACTTTTTGTTTCTCTTGAACGCAAAATTTCATTCCTTCTGTCAATGGGCATGATGACTGTCAGGACAGTGCTTGTATCAACTTGTTTTTCATTATTGAAAGGCATTTGCATTTGAGCATGACCCTATTGGTGATACCGGGCTTTGTTCAATTTGCTGAACAAAATCTGTCTGTATTTCAAATACTAGCAGTCTTTAAGCTCATGCGGAGGTCTTGATTGACCAGTATTGGTGAAAACCCGTAAGAAATAGGTGTAAGCGACATCTTTTGAATGAAGAAAAGATCACGTGCGGATATATCTTGCCATGACAAGCACTCTCTCATGACATATGCGAATACAACATTGATGTTGGTGTTTGAAACTGCATTTTCTTCTTGTTCGAAAAAGTTTTCTCCTGAAGCTGGAACCGGAAGCTTTTTGATCCGTCTCAATCAAAAATCCGGAGGGCTTGATCATGAAGGAACCTATGAAACAAGAAGTACAGCAGATTCTTGCAAAAGAGCACGAATCTATTGAGCAGCTTCTATATAAATATGATCAGTCAAGCAGCTGGCTGGAGCAGGAAAATTCCGCTGAAACACTGGCGTTGGAACTGCACAAACATATGGTTATGGAAAAAGAGATCCTTTTTCCGGCTCTGAAATCACTTCCGGGTGGTGAGCCTGTGGTCGAGAACATGCTTAAAGAGCATGATCAAATGAAAGTTATCATTAGTGAGCTTAGAAGATTGTGCGCAGACCTGGACGAAGATGAGTATAAGAAGAAGATGGGTGAGCTGAAAAATGAAATCGGCAAACATCTCGACTTTTCAGAGCAGTCGGTTCTTCCCAAGATTAGAGGAGATTCAAATGTTGCTGTTAAGAAATAAGCTTCCCAAAATTAGAACTGATACCCGACCATTAAACCTCTGTGTGACTGAAAGGAGAGATACTCAGGGATTCAGATCTGACCCGATCTCAGATGAGCTCTTGAATGAACTTCTTACGCTCACAATGCTTGCGCCATCTGGTTTCAACCTGCAACCCTGGAGATTTATTGTAGTTCGGGAGCAAGAAAACAAGGTTCGTTTGCGCAAGGCTGCGTTCAATCAGTTAAAAGTGGAGGAGGCTCCGGTTGTAATTATTGCCTGCGCAAATCCGGAGGGTTGGAAGCAGGATATCGACAAGGTTATCTCAATTGCGCTTGAATGCGGCCAGATTATGAACGAAGAACTCGCCCGGTCAATGAAGAAAACGGCATTCGAATTTCTTGAATCGGTCGATACCAGAATCTGGGCAACTAAGCAAACCATGATTGCCTTTACGCAAATGATGCTTCTGGCTGAAACTTACGGACTAGATACAGCTCCTCTGGAAGGATTTGACGAAGAAAAGATAAAGGATGCGTTTTCCATTCCGGAGCATTTCATTGTGCTTGCACTCTTGTGTCTTGGATACAAATCCATCAGGGATTACCCGTTTGGAGGGCGTTTTGAGCTGGGCGAAGTCGTGAGCTATGAAAGATTCAGCGAACCCCTTTAAACAAGATTCACAGGGAGAAGGCTATGGAAAGTAATAAGCTTGCAACCCTTGTTGCAATACATAATAAGTGTTCAAGAGCACGCTATCTGAGACGAGCCGGAGAGTATGACGAGGCAAAGGAAACCCTTCAATCGGCGCTGGATCTATTCAATGAAAAGCCCGGGCTTGACCGGGTTAATCTAGCCACCATCTTAGATGGGTTGGGAAGTGTCTGCTTTTGCAGGGAAGAATACGACGAGGCTCAATCTTATTATGAAGGGGCGCTTGAAGCTCTGGAGCAGGTTTTTCATCCGGCACATGCCAGCCTTGCAAATCCGCTTGATCATCTTGCAAGGCTCTTGATCATTCAGAAAAAATATAAAGAAGCTAAAGCCGTTTGTAAGAGGTCGCTTGAAATTAAACAGGCAACGATGCTTCCTCAAGATTGCGATACGCTTGAAAGTTTACGCATGACGGCGATTGTTGAGCTGGAGCTCGAAAACTTCGAGCAGGCAGAAGAACTGTTGAAGAAGGCAATCAGAGTGTTGGAGCCGTCAACGCTGGGTCCATTTGAAGAGTTCCTGCGATTACTGGCAAGAGCCTACCAGGGGCAGGGAAAGCTGGAAGAGGCCGAAACTTGTTATAAGCGAGCAATAGAAGTGTTTATGGAGCGCCAGGGGCAACAGCTTGGTCTGTCTCAGTGTGAACATGACTATGCCGAACTTCTGGACGAACTTGGCAGGCACCGGGAAGCCAACGAAGCAAGAGCTGTGGCCAGGGTTGCAGAAGATTTTACTGCCAAAATCGATGATTTGCCTGACAGTCCGGTTTATCAACCCTTGAGTTATCCGGTAACTATATTTCACTGAGCCCGCAATGGAATGGAGGATTTTATGACAGAAATTCTAAGAGTTGCACGAGCTGATGAAATTCCTGAAGGCTGTGGAAAGCTTGTAGAAATCGAAGGAAGGGAAATTGCAATCTTGCATCTTGACGGCAAATATTTTGCTATCGACAACAGTTGTCCACACATGGGTGGGCCTCTTTCTATGGGCGAGCTGGAGGATGCTACGGTCAAATGCCCCTGGCACGGGGCAATATTCGATTTGAATTCAGGAGAACCCATAAGCGGGCCAACTGATAGAGGCGTGAGAACCTACGAGATCAGAGTCTCGGGCGCCTATCTGGAGCTTTTCTGGACAAAGGCAGCAGTGCTTAGTTAGCACTGGTGTAAACAGAGACATTTTATTTAGAGGAAGGTGTTGAGATGCAGGACATTGATAATGCAAAGAAAAGCGAATCTGATTCGTTCAGGCTCAGATACATTTCTCGCCCGGTCTGGAAGCGTCCGGCATATATTCCAACCATGTTTTTTCTCTGGCTTGCCTGGCTGGCTGCTTTCTTGCTAATTTTTGCCGGGCCGTTGTTTTTAGCCGATCACGGGAATTTACAGTCTGGCATGGCCTGGCGTTCAATAATCGCCGGCATGAGTCTGGCTCTGGTGCTCGGTCTTTATTCTGCCTGGTATTTCTACCCTTTTAGCAAAACATTCATGTTGGAATTGAATGAGACCGGTGTGAGGCTCGTGGTGTTTAATCGCTTACTGAGTCAGGAATTTGTTTCAGAGATGAAGTTTTCTCAAATGTCGTTTATTGAGTTTTTTTCACCGAAGGATACTGCCGCCCTGGTTTTTCATGCAAAAAACGGCAAGAGGCTCGAAGTGCCGATCTGGCCCTTTGAGCCCTCCTGTCAGGCAGAGATTAAGAATTTCCTGCAAAAGGAAAAGGTTGTGAAATTGATCCAAATCTGAACCTGATATATTCAGCCATGGTTTTCTCTTTTCCTGTCAAGCAAGTGTGGAAACCAGGCAAATCCTTTTTTTTCTTTCTGCCTCAGCTTTTCCATAGTCTTGCCCGCTCGGGCCGCCACGTAAGGATTCTCGTCTGAAGTCAATTTCTCAAGCACTGCCAGCGGCAGATTGTGATTTTCAGCCATGTTGTATCTTACATCCACATTCTCGTCACTTAGCAGTATCATTAAAATGCGAAGCGGTGTTTCGGGATTCTCGCAAAGTGCAATTCTCACATCTGCGTGCGGATGCTTTGCCAGTTCTTCCAGTGTGTCGTGGGGGGTGTTTGGATGCTCAGCTACTCTAGTTACTACTGTTTCGGAGTCGTGTTTTGAGAGTTTGTCCAGAGTGACAGGTTTCGTAGCTGGATGACTTGCCATCCGTATTTTAGTCAGCGTGACCTTCGGCAGCTCGCAATGTTTCACTGCTTTTCCTTTGTGTAAAAATATTCGGTCAAAGATTTTTTTGCAGTTCATACAATACCTCCATAACGCTCGATTTTGCCGAAATGGCAAAACGAACGCAGTTATGTTGGCGTATTTTTAATTCGCCCTGCCGCCAAAAAAAAAAGATAGATGGCGACACCTTAACTACAATTATACAGCATAATTAGCATGCCTGACGGCAACGATGCTGTACAACACTGTCTATTCATCGGCTTTTGCTGAGCTACTGATGCTAATCAGGCAACATAAATGCTTCTGACGATCTGTCCGGCGCAAATCAGCCTCTTGTAGCTGTTGCGTTCAGCCATTTCAACTTCATTGTCTTCGATGAAATGTATAAATTCCTTGAATTGAATGCGAAGCATTCTCTTTAAGTCCGCAGGCAAATCGCTGAGTGACTGGCTGCCTGAATTATCAATATATCTTGGAGCTGTCATGGCTTCCTCCCGGCAAATTGCCAACGATCAAGCTTACCCGTTTACGAAACGATTGTTCGTGATCGGGTGATCATATTCTTGTGTCATTGATAGGATCGACCACCGCAGCATGAAGAAAGTTCCCTCTTTCTACATACCTTAAGATTGGCTTTATTACTTGTATTCTCTGGATTCCATAGTATGGATATTTTTGTGATTTTTTGCTACAGCCTGCAGAATGAAGGAGCAGATTTTCCGGGAAATACACGGCAGGAGAAATTTCTGCTGTTGATCTGCATCAGGAATTTCTGGATGAGCTTAAAAAAGAGCGTTTGCCTAACTCAATCTTTGTGCGCCCAGAATTCGGGCAGATATGAATTGAATTTTTGAGCTTTCTTTTGGAGCAAAATCATTGCTGAATCGGGGCAGTTTATCATGCTGTTTTTTACTTGCACAGAACTTCTATCTAAAAGGTTTTCATAGACCCCGTCTTCAAGCTGCAGCCTGAGCGGCCCTTTTGTGTCGTTTATGTTGAAGACTCCATAATGGCAGCCTGAGCTTTCCTGCCAGACTGCCTGAATACATGGCTTTGTTTCCAGTATAAAAAGCTTGCCTTTTTTTTGGATTTCACTTTTTTTCAATTCAGCCAGTTTGCTGAAAAATGCTGAAAGCTCATAATTCCCCCAGTGTACCGGCTCTTTTTCAAACAATGATGGTGTTTCTCGGGCTTTTGATTCCTGACCGCCATATATGAGGAAAGCGCCTTTATTAAAGGCCTGAAAAGCTGTCCAGGCAAGGGCCTGACTCTCAGAAGCTGCAGCTGCCATAATTCGTTTCTGGTCGTGGTTTTCTACAAATCTCAGCTTGCAAAAATCAGTCGGCAAAATTGCATCTTGCAATGCCAGCAATTCTATATAACGCTCCAGTGGAAACTTTCCTTCCAGGCAGGCCTTCCACATAAACCAGATATCGTAGTCGTACAATATATCAAAAGCTTCGTAGAGCTCTGCGTCACAGTGAGCAATAAGACCGGCCTGCCGCCTGTCTCTGATGAAATCGGGGTTTACCGATTCTGCAAGCCAGATAAGCTCCGGGTTGATTTCAGCAAGCTCTTTTGCAGCGTGCTTCCAGAATGAAAGCGGTATTAATGAGGCCACATCACAGCGAAATCCGTCTACCCCAAGGCGCGCCCACTCTGCAAGCGACTCGCGCAAATATTGAGAAAGCAGCGGATCCGGATGCTTGAGGTCGATGATGTCGCTCCATTCAGGCACTGAAGTTTGCGGGCTGCCATCTTTGTTTTGCCTGTACCATTCAGGGTGCTCGTTTATCAGATTCGAATCGTGTGAAGTATGGTGATAAACCACGTCAATCAAGACTTTCAAGCCGAGCCTGTGTGCCTTTTCTATTAAGCGCTTGAAATCATCCAGGCTGCCGTACTCAGGATTTACAGCCCTGTAGTCGCTTATTGAATAGGGGCAACCCAGGCTTCCCTTTGCATTGAGTCTTCCAATCGGGTGAATGGGCAAAAACCAGATGATGTCGGCGCCAAGTGCTTTTATTCGTTCCAGGTCGGCTTCTACTTCGCAAAATTTGCCCTGCTTGCCGTGGGCTCGTACATAAATGCTATAAATGACCAGGTTCTGTAGATCAGTTTTTCTTTTCAAGTCTTGTTTCCTGTTCTTAGTTCAGTATCCGCTTAGTTCCGCTTCCGAAACTGCATGAAGCAAGCAGGCCGGCATTATCTCTTTTTTCTGCACAGAATTCCTTGCCTGCGCACTTGGCAGCCCGGCTCGCTTACTGTTGCTTCTTGAAAGGCGTTTCTTGTTGCTGGCAATCTCTCATGCATGAAATGGGCGATTTTGCTATTCTTGCCGGCAAGAGTAGATTTTATTCAGCCATTGTAAAGATGGTCGTAAGGAGCATTTTATGTTCGACATATTCAAGAAACAATTTATTGATGTTATCGAATGGACGGAAAATGAAGAAGGAGTGCTTGCTTACCGCTTCCCGACCCTGGACAAGGAAATTCAGAACGGCGCTCAGTTGACAGTCAGAGAGTCTCAAGTGGCGCTTTTTGTAAATGAAGGCAATATTGCAGATTCTTTTACTCCGGGTCGCTATAAGCTGACTACTGAAAATATGCCGATCATGACTACTTTGATGAACTGGGACAAAGCTTTTAAGTCTCCCTTCAAATCCGAAGTTTACTTCTATTCGACAAGAGAGCAGTTAGATCAACGCTGGGGAACCCAGCAACCTATAACGGTGCGGGACAAAGAGTTTGGAGCAATTCGCCTGAGAACTTTCGGGACTTTCTCGTATCAAGTAGACGAACCAAACACGTTCTATCAAAAACTTAGCGGCACCAGAGAAAAGTACACAGTAAACGAACTAGATGGCCAGCTGCGCTCGATAATTACGACAACGATTGCATCAAAACTTGGCCAGGGCGAAACCGCGTTTCTGGATCTGGCTGCCAATCAGATGCTTTTTTCAGAGCAGTTGAGACTCGAGCTTGACCAGGCATTTTTCAACTACGGTTTGAAAATCTGCACATTTCTGGTCCAGAGCATAACCCTGCCAGAGGAGTTGCAACCTTATCTGGATAAACGCGCCTCAATGAATCTCGTTGGTGACCTGGCCAAATACACGCAGTTTCAGGCCGCCGACAGCATTGCAGCAGCTGCTGCAAATCCGGGCGGACTGGCGGGTGCCGGGGTCGGGCTTGGTGCAGGAGCAGTGATCGGGCAGGTTTTTGCTCAGAGTACTCAGCAATCTATGGACGCATCAAAAGATGCAGGCAAGCGCGAAGAGCAAGACCCGATTGAGCTTTTGGAAAAGCTGGGCAACTTGCTTCAAAAGGGCATAATCACCCAGGAAGAATTCGATGCCAAAAAAGCGGAGTTGTTGAAGAGAATTACTTGATGATTACCTTGAGCTGCCCATCATGTGGCGCCACGCTTAACTTTCACTCAAAAGCATCGATATTTGCAGTTTGCAGCTTCTGCAAATCTACTCTGGTTCGCCAGGACATGAATCTTGAAACGCTCGGCAAAATGGCAGAGCCGCAAGATGAAATGACACCTTTTCAAATTGGAAGCAAGGGTGTTTATAAAGACAAGTCGTTTGAGCTCATTGGCCGGTTGAAAGTCAGCTATGCCGATGGGTTCTGGAATGAATGGTACGCTTTTTTCGCAAATGGCGATCAGGGCTGGCTTGCCGAAGCCCAGGGTTTTCTAGCCATGTGTTTTCCAGTGAAAATTTCAGAGGAGAGTTTGCCTGATCGAGATAGCATAATGCCAAACAGTGCCGTTGAACTCAAACCTTTTGGAACATTTACTGTCGACGACATTCATGATGTTGTTTGCAATTATTCAGAAGGTGAGCTGCCGATGAATGCGGCAGAAGGGAGAAGATCAAGAAGCGTGGACTTGCGCGGACCAAAAGAGCAGATGGCGACCATTGAATATGCCTCTGATTCTACCCGGGTGTTTGCTGGCTCATATCAGGACTTCGACGAGTTCAAGTTCAAGCATTTGAGGGAAATAGATGGCTGGTAAGGTAAAAAACTTTGCCTGTCCGAGTTGCGGAGCATCGATGCTTCTGCGGAATCTCTCGAGTCTTTCGGCGGTTTGTGCCACCTGTGGTGCTGTAATCGACACTCAGAACGAAAACTACCGCATCCTGGAAAAATATTACGGCGCTGTTCGCGGAATTGAGCCCGAGCTAGAGCTTGGTTCGCGTGCAACCCTTTTCGGTCATAAGTGGGAAGTGATCGGCTTTATAGTAAGAGAAGACCTGGCAAGCGCATTTGCCTGGGACGAGTATTTGCTTTTCAATCCATACCAGGGATATCGCTGGCTGACTAACGTAGATGGTCACTGGAGCTTTGTGCGCAGTATTAAGGGACTGCCCGAGCTTAAAGGGCTCTATGCATACTACAAGAAAAAGAAATACAGAATTTTCAATAAAGGAAAAGCCCGTGTCAGATTCGTGCTCGGTGAATTTTACTGGAAACTGAGAGCCGACGATAAAGTCGAGCTTGCCGATTATATTTGCCCGCCTCTAATGATTTCATCTGAAAAGAATGCCAGTGAAATGATCTGGAGCCAGGGCGAGTATCTCGATTCAAAAATCGTGGCTAAAGAGTTCAAGCTCAAAGCTTTGAGAGAACCGCGCAGTATCGGTGCCAATCAAGTTTCTCCCAAAACTATAACTTTTAAGAAGGTGCAGCCCTGGTGGATCGGGTTCATTATTCTGCTTACTTTTATGGAGCTCGGGCATTGCTGTTCTTCCACGAATAAAACAGCTCTGAGTCAGACTTTTCAGTTCAAGCCCAATGCAACCGGCACGGTAACCAGTAATGTCTTTGCGCTTGAAAAAAACAATGCCAATCTTGAGCTGGATTTCGGGACCCCCTGTGACAATAGCTGGCTCTGGATAAGCGGTGAACTTGTTAATAATGACAGCGGTCTGACCTATCCTTTTGAAAGGTCGGTCGAATACTACCATGGTTACGAAGGTGGCGAATCCTGGTCGGAAGGCAGTACCGTAAGCGATCTGCTGCTGCCTGCAATTCCTGGCGGAAAGTATTATTTGAACATGGATTTTGAGAGTGGATCTTTTAGAGACAATAACGACAGGATTTTTACTGTCCGGGTTGTGCGCGATGTGCCTACATATGCAAACTACTTCTGGTGTTTGTTTTTCATTTCTTGTTTGCCAATCTGGTACTGGATAGGCAGTCATGCCGATGAATCAAAACGCTGGTCTAACAGCGATTACAGCCCTTACAGCTCGGATTAGGAGTTAGTGTTATAGATGGACAGATTCTATATCGTTTTTGGTTTTTTAATTTGCGGTCTCTTTGTCTTTCTTTCGATGACCAGTAACGTGATTTTCGGTGAATCGGCAAAAGCCACTAAGCCCACCGGGCAGCAGCGCTTCCACAAATGAGCCAGGCGAAAGCCGGTTTGAATGGAGAATTTGCATTGACATACCCGCTCTTAATTACCGCATTTGTTATATCAACCTGCGGACTGGTCTATGAACTGATTGCCGGAACCATAGCCAGCTATTTGCTTGGTGATTCCGTTACGCAGTTTTCCATGGTTATAGGCGTTTACTTATTTTCAATGGGGGTCGGGTCTTACCTGTCAAAATTTATCGAAAAGAATCTGGTTCTGACTTTCGTGCAGGTGGAGCTTTTGGTCGGACTACTGGGTGGCTGCTCTGCCGCGTTGCTCTTTCTATTGTTTGAGTACGTAGACAGCTTCAGAATCGTGCTTTTTGCAATTGTCGGTCTTATAGGCGCTCTTATTGGGCTTGAAGTGCCGCTCTTAATGAGGGTGCTCAAAGATCGCCTTGAATTCAAGGATCTCGTGTCTAAGATATTCACCTTTGATTATGTCGGAGCGCTTTTTGCTTCATTACTTTTCCCCCTGGTGCTTGTGCCAGTGCTTGGGCTTGTGAAGTCTTCTTTCATGTTCGGACTCTTCAACATATTTGTCGCTATCTGGACCATAGATCTTTTCAAGAAAGAACTGCCATGGATTACAGTTCTGCGCTCTACCGCATTTTTGCTTGTAATTGTTCTGGTCTGCGGCTTTGCATTTTCTGAGAAATTTATGTCGATTTCAGAGGCTGCCACATTTCCCGACAATGTGATCTACTCAAGCTCGACCCCCTACCAGCGCATCGTAATTACAGGCAGCGGCAAGGACTACCGCTTGTATTTAAACGGCAATCTGCAATTCAGTTCGCGTGACGAATACCGATATCACGAAGCTCTGGTCCACCCGGGCATGGCCAGCCTTTCCGCGCCGCACTCCGCCCTGGTTCTTGGTGGAGGCGACGGAATGGCAGTAAGGGAACTGTTGAAATATCCGTCACTTGAGAAAATCACGCTTGTGGAGCTTGATAAGAAAATGACCTCGCTTTTTTCTTCTGAGGGATTGCTCTCCGGCTTAAACATGAATTCTCTCAATAACAAAAAAGTACAGATCATTCATGAGGATGCTTTTGTCTGGCTGCGTGGCTGCAAAAGCAAGTTTGACTTCATCGTCGTAGATTTTCCCGACCCCAGCAACTTCTCTCTGGGAAAGCTCTACAGCGACACTTTTTACAAGTATCTGGCTAAAGTGCTGGCTGACCATGGGCTTCTGGTAGTGCAGAGCACTTCGCCTTTTTACGCAAAAAATTCTTTCTGGTGTGTTGTGAATACTTTGAATTCAGCCGGTTTGCATACAACTCCTTACCATGCCTATATTCCTTCCTTTGGAGATTGGGGCTATGTGCTTGCCAGCCGCGGCGATTTTCTGCCGCCTTCGAAGTATCCTGTGGGGCTTCGTTATCTTTCTGTCGATTCATTTGCACAGATGCTTCATTTCCCGGATGATATGAAAGCTACGGTTCCCAAAACTGTGAACCGCTTGAACAATCAGGCTCTGGTTCATCTTTTCGAATCTGAGTGGAGCGACTATGTCGATACGCATTAGTCGCAGTTTCTTCTTAAAAACTATGCTTGCAGCCGCGGGGCTAGGCGCTGTATCCAAATATTATTTTGATTCGGCTAATACACTCAGCCGTATTAAATTAAGGATGCTGGGGCCCTCGCAAAAGCTGGGTCATATGCTGCGCGATTCAAAATTCAAAGAAAGTGCTGCTGATTCTAATATCACCGAAACCTGTGAGAAAAGAGAGCTCTCGCCCAAAATTCTGATTGTCGGGGCGGGAATTGCGGGGCTTTCATCAGCCTGGTATTTGCAAAAACACGGAATTGAAGATTTTCTATTGCTTGAGCTTGAATCATACTGCGGTGGAAATTCAGCCTGCGGAAAAAACAAGATCAGCGCTTATCCATGGGGTGCGCATTATGTTCCGATTGCAAATGAGGAATCTGTGTATGTAAAAGAACTGTTTGAGGAACTCGGGATTATTGAGACGTATAATTCGGACGGTTTGCCAGTTTATAATCAGCTTTTTTTGTGCCATGAGCCGCAAGAGAGACTTTTCAAAGACGGAAAGTTTCATGAAGGACTGGTACCCAGGCGCGGAATTCAGCCTGAAGAAGAAGCTGAGCTTTCTCGCTTCTTCAAGCTCATAAGCGAGCTGCGCAAAAAAAGAGGCAAGGACGGAAAACTCGCATTTGCGATTCCGCTGGATATGAGTTCGCAAGATCCTGAGTTTACCGAGCTCGATAAGATTTCAATGGCAGAGTGGCTCAAAAAAAATGAGTTCAGGTCAAAACCCTTGCGCTGGTATTTAAATTATTGCTGCCGGGATGACTACGGAGCACGGCTTGAAGATGTGTCGGCCTGGGCGGGGCTTCATTATTTTGCCGGTCGCAGAGGGCGCGCTGCAAATGCTGAAAATAACTCTGTACTAACCTGGCCCGAAGGCAACGGTTTTTTAGTAGAAAAGCTGAAAGAGAAAATCAAGAATAAAGTAGTAAATTCTGCAATGGTATGCAAAATCAAAGAGGAAGGAAGTCTGTGCCGGGTCGATTATTTCGATTCCAACACAAATGAACTCAAGCATGTCAGCGCCGAATACCTTATTTTTGCAGCCCCACGTTTTCTGGCAAAATACATTTTTTCCTCAGTCGCTGCTCATTCTGAACTACCTGCATACAGCCCCTGGTTGGTGGCTAATATAAGTCTCAAGCATTTGCCGGATGCTGCAGGTGTTTCGATTGCCTGGGACAACGTTAGCTATTACAGCCAGTCACTTGGTTATGTTGTTGCAACGCATCAAGATATAAGAAGCCGTCAGAGTGCAAGCGTAATAACGTATTACTATCCGCTTTCAGACGGCGAACCGACCGTTGAGCGTGGCAGGCTCCAGAAAGAAAGCAAAGACGAGTGGCTGAAACTCATAGTTGCCGATCTTGAAAAAGTGCATCCTGGAATCAGTGATGAAATCATCTCTGTGGATATCTGGCCCTGGGGTCATGGCATGGTCAGGCCTTCTGTGGGTTTCATCTGGGGGCAGAGCCGTGCGAAAATGAAAACTGAACTCGGAAATGTTTACTTTGCTCATTCGGACATGAGTGGAATCTCGAATTTTGAAGAAGCGCAGTATTGGGGTGTTGAGGCGGCCAGGCAAGTTATTTCGAGGCTGGAAAAAGCATGACCGGGTCGTTAATGAACAATCAAAAGGTTGAAGCGCGCAAGCAGGGCTGGTTGCATTCGGCTTCTTTCGATCTATTGCTTATTTTGGCTCCAGCATTTGTAACCGGGGCGCTTGCCCTTATTTTTCGAGCGCAGTTCGAGAGCCTGAGAGTTCTGCCGCTCTGGGCCTGGGTCGCTTTTGTATTGCTTGTGGATGTAGCCCATGTTTATGCAACCTTGTTTCGCACTTACTTCGACAGGCAGGCTTTTGAAAGCAATCGCACACTGCTGTATTGCATGCCGCTTTTAGCATGGACTGTGGGTAGCTTGCTTTATGCTCTCGATGCTATCTGGTTCTGGAGGGCGCTTGCATATCTGGCTGTTTTTCATTTCATAAGGCAGCAATACGGATTCATGGCTCTATATGGCAGAAATGACTCCAGATTTGCCAAAAAGTTCTTTCGTTTAGATGAATGCTTTATCTATATGACTGCTCTTTATCCTATTTTGTACTGGCACTGCAACCTGCCGCGCAATTTCAGCTGGTTTGTGGATGGTGATTTTTTCGAGTTCTTGCCTCTCTGGCTTGCAAATCTTGCTTTTGTTTTATATCTGATACTGGGCTCCTTTTATACTCTAAAAGAGCTGATTATTCTCAAAACCGAGTCTTACATAAACCTGCCGAAAAACCTGATCGTTGCCGGCACTGCATTTAGCTGGTGGGTCGCAATCGTGGCAATCAACTCGGATATGTCTTTCACAATGGTCAATGTGGTCAGTCATGGCATTCCTTATATGGCGCTTGTCTGGCTATATCAAAAAAGAAGCATGAATGCGGGCGAAATTGGAATGGCGGAAAAAATGCCAGAAGCCGATTTAGACAGCAAGCCATCGATAGTTGAGCTGCTGATTCGGATTTGCCGCACTTATCTGCCTGCTTTCCTTTTATTACTTTTTCTGCTGGCATATCTGGAAGAAGGGTTCTGGGACGGCTTCATATGGAGAGAGCATCTTTCTTTTTTCAAACCCTTTTCTTTTCTTCCCTGCATTGCGGACAAGAGTGTTCTGGCTTTGTTAATACCATTTCTTGCGCTTCCTCAATCTACACATTACTTGCTTGATGGTTTTATCTGGAGAGTCAAGGACAGAAAGAGCGTCTGGTCTGCATAAATCAAAGCCTTATGCGGAAGCAGCAAATTTTTTGACAGCATGGAAATAAGAAAAAACACAAAATCTGGCAATGCCTTTAAGTGACTGCTTTTTGCTTTCAAGAAAAAAGCGTGTGCGTGGATTCCGCATTGTTTGAAGCAATCGAGATCCTTATTACTTGCTTTATCGGTAAGAAACATTGGTTGGCGCTGTGTTAGAGGTAAAGGCTCAGCATGGGTGCACAACTATGTCTATTGAAAATATTGAACCTGCAAAACTAAGTCAAGGGCAGGATCAACCACACGCAGCTCTGCAAGACGAAGTATATGATCTCGCCAGAGGAGGCAAAGGCGGCAGTGGTGGCGGTCGTCCCGGAGGAGGTGGTGGTCGTCCGGGTGGTGGAAGACCTGGCGGTGGAGGAGGGCATGATCGCCCTCAACCTGCACCGCGACCGCAGCCACCAAGACCGGCGCCAAGACCTGTGCCAAGACCGGAACCGCGTCCGCAGCCAAGACCGGTGCCGCGTCCGGAGCCAAGACCGGTGCCAAGACCTGTGCCAAGACCGGAGCCAAGACCTGTGCCAAGACCGGTGCCGCGTCCGGAGCCAAGACCGGTGCCGCGTCCGGAGCCAAGACCTGTGCCAAGACCGGTGCCGCGACCGGAGCCAAGACCGGAGCCACGGCCGCAGCCACCAAGGCCGGTGCCGCGACCGGAGCCAAGACCGGAGCCACGGCCGCAGCCACCAAGACCGGTGCCGCGACCGGAGCCAAGACCTGTGCCAAGACCGGTGCCGCGTCCGGAGCCAAGACCGGTGCCGCGTCCGGAGCCAAGACCTGTGCCAAGACCGGTGCCGCGACCGGAGCCAAGACCGGAGCCACGGCCGCAGCCACCAAGGCCGGTGCCGCGACCGGAGCCAAGACCGGAGCCACGGCCGCAGCCACCAAGACCGGTGCCGCGACCGGAGCCAAGACCTGTGCCAAGACCAGAACCGGGGCCGCGTCCTGTGCCACCAAGACCGGAGCCGGGTCCGCGACCGCATCCAAGACCGGAGCCGGGTCCGCGCCCGCATCCAAGACCGGAACCAAGACCAGAACCGGGGCCGCGTCCTGTGCCACCAAGACCGGAGCCGG
>CAZTQO010000019.1:0-6096 GCA_964615655.1 uncultured Candidatus Obscuribacterales bacterium
GCTGTCGGAGTCTTTTGCAAGTAGCTTAACTGCCGAGTTTGCCAGAAGAATCGCTCTTATTTCATGGCCTCCTTCAAAAAGTGATTGAAGATATACGTTCAATAGAGTTTTGCTGAAATCAGGGTCGCCTTCACCGAGCTGATCCTTTGTCAAAAACACAAGCGTACCGGTTCGCCTGTTGTCAGGCGAATTAACGTTTAGTTGTTTTGCTTCTTTGCTTTTGTCTATCTTAAGCTCATGATCATCTTTGTGGCTATTTGATTTTGAAATAGTCACGGCAAAAAAGCCTTCTTTCTCTTGAACTTTGATACTGGCCTTGACAGAATGAGCCAGTCTTTGCAGATTCGAAACACAAATGTCATCATCTACTAAGGCCTCGACAGTTTTCGTGTCGATTTTATCCAGAAGCTTTTTTGTTGCGATCACAGGTTCCGGGCAGAGTAAACCTCTTAGATCTAGTGTTTCAGTGCCGGACTTCTCGTTTTGCTTACTCACCTAAATCACCTCCACATTGCCGGCAGTACCATTATTCAGAGAACCGATAATCGATGCGGGCCAGCCGGCTTCAATCAACTGCCGGCAAAGTAGCCCGGCATCTTTTTCAGGCATTGCAAAAAGCAAGCCTCCCGAAGTTTGAGGATCAAAAACGAGATCTGTAATTGCAAGTTCAACTGCATCATTTATATTGCAAATTTCGCCATATGATTTTCGATTGGCATATGCAGCCGCAGGCACCAGTCCTTGTTCTGCACAGTGTAGTACTTCAGGAAGTAAGGGTATTTCCTTGCTGTCAATCCTTGCTGCAAATCCACTGGCTTTTGACATTTCGTGCAAATGGCCGACTAAACCGAAACCGGTTATGTCGGTTGCTGCATGTACGTCGAAGCTCGCTGCCATAGCCATGCATGGACCGTTCAAGCGGGTGAGACTTGCCACAAGCTCTTCATACGCAGCACTTGATAGCTGGGCTCCTTTGTGTGCGAGTAACCCGACTCCAGTACCGAGTGCTTTGCATAATAGCAAAACGTCTCCTTCTTTTGCTCCATCATTTGTAAGCAATTTCGAAGGGTTGACCAGCCCATTTACAGCCAGTCCATAGATTGGTTCCGGAGCCTGAATTGAATGACCTCCTGCAAGAAGACAGGACGCATCCTTTACTGCTTGTGCTCCGCCAGCGATTATTTCTTCTGCTATCGATAGTGGGAAATCGCAGGTTGGAAAACAAAAGACGTTTAAAGCAATGATTGGAGTGCCACCCATTGCATATATATCTGATAATGCATTTACCGCTGCGATGCGTCCATATAAAAAAGGGTCGTCAATTAGAGGAGGAAAAAAGTCGATTGTGGAAACAAGTGCAAGCTCATCTGTAAGTTTGTAAACTGCAGCATCTTCAAAATTCTTAGTACCGCAAATCAGATTCTCAGAACTGAACTCAGGCAAAGATTTCACTATCTGAGCCAGTTCCAGCGGGCTCAATTTTGCAGCACATCCGTGAGCTTTGATATTTGCAGTAAGTTTTTTGTTTTGAGCTGTAGACATATGATTAGTGCATGCTTTCAGTTGGGGTGCGTTAGAGAATGGCTTTGGCTGTGGGTTTCGTTGATCATTTCCTTGGAAGGCCAGCTGCATCAACACTATGCAGTTTTTCAAGCCCTTTGGAAACCCGCTTGCGGTGATGATCTTGCTATATCGACATTTCCAGCTTTCCAAAAAACCTTTTATATTAGTTTCTAGCTTTCAGCGTTTTATGGGCGTTTTAGCTCTTCAAAAAGCTAGCTGATGAGTGTAGATTGTACTGAGTAATGAATTGGTTCGTAAGGCGCTTGTCCTGGCGAGCAATATCAAATTCATTTTTCGTAATAGTACCCACATTTTGAAGATAACGTAAGGTCCGCATGCCAAAGAAAGTACTTGTGGCTCTACCACCAGGTTTGCTCGAACAAATAGATTTAGTCGCCCAGGCCGAACACAGAAATCGGTCGGACTTGATACGCGAGGCGCTCAGACGCTATATAGAGCAATTTAAACGCAGCCAGTCGATGCGTATGACTGTAGCTCAGGTTGGTAATCAGAAGATGGCCTTATTGAGCGAGGAAGAGGCTTAATTCGGCTTCCGGCTTATCGTATTTTCCCTAAGCATCATATTGACTTTGGCGCTTGCAGCTCCTAGCATTTAATTTAATGCCATTTGCTGGTTGTCTGTAAGGAGACTCGAGTCAAAGTGCTGCAGTGGAACAACATAATGCTTGCCGAGTTTATCATAGTCGGGCTCTTACTCTTTGGGCTCGGGCTGGTAAAGCTGCCACGTTTTTTGATGCGCAAAAAACTCCGAAAAGGCTTTCCCTGGGGCTATTACACAGACAGAGTTCCAAAAACAGACCCCGGCTTCTATGCAGAGGACAACGAGAGCTTCCTCTATGACGTTGGCACCGAATTTGCCGGTGTGGAAGGCTTTGGCGATTATGGCGAGTTCTCAGGCTTCGGTGAAATGGGTGAATTCGGGCATGGATTCAGCGGCGGCGGCGAGTAATTGAAGCGATTATTTGAAGCATAGGCAGCTGGCTGTCTTAATGCAGTTCTTGAAATTTAAGAGTCAATCCAGCTATAGTAGAGGCTGCATTTGCTTTGGAAGTGCTTGTGCCAGGTCTCAGCAGCGTTTTAGTAATATTTATTCTGGTATTGACCCTGATTATCCCTTTTGTAAAGGGATCTGCCCGCAAGCATCTGGAAACAGTGATTCTAATTGCTTGCACTGCCGGCACTTGTGTGTTTTTTGCTCAGATTACAAAGGCAGAAAGCAAAGCAGCAATCGTGCGTTCAAAGGTTTCTGAAGAACGCGCCGAGTCGGCCCTGCGTTTGATGAGCATTGTAAACGTAGGTGTTGCTCGAGTTTATGAACAGTTTGCTCCTTTGCATGATGCAAGCGGAAAAGTGCACAGTGCTATAGATGTTAGCAAAACAGGGCTTTCCAGTACTTTCAAAACAGCAGAAGACTCTCTAAAAGAAGCAATTAAAGCTAATCCGGAAAACAGCGAACTCAAAGCCAAGCTGCTTGTGCTTCTTTCATGCTCGGGCAAAAAAAAGGATCTGCTTAAATCGACCTGTAAGCAGCTAAGAGAATCGAAGAACGACGAAGACCGCGAACTCGGAAATCTGTTCTGGGAGATCTATCTGCAAAAAAGCTCAAAAGCTCTGAGCGCCGGGGAGCTTAAAGAAAAGGTCGCACTAATTGAAAAGGGAATTTCAAAAGGCTGGTATCAGGACTTTGCACTGCTTGAGCTCTATAAAACTGCCAGAAACGATAAGCAGTACAAACAATTCAGCCGGGAGCTTGAAGACCGATATTCAACGAGCTTTGGTTTCGGGATTGTCGCGATGACTGTTGGCTGCCTTTCGGCCTTTGTGGGGCTGGTGGTCATAATCATTCAGCTTGGCTCGCTTGGCAGGCGTCAGGCTCAGGCAACAGGCGATGCTCAGGAGCTTAAAGTCAGCTTTCGCAACATCTATCTGGTTTTTGTCGGCTGGATTACAAGACAGCTTGTAATAGGAGAAGCGCTCAAACTACTGCCGAAAAATGCTCTGGCTCTCGGAGCCAACCCTCTGGGAATCGCGGTTTTTTCCTTTCTGAGTTATTTGATTACAATGATCCCGGCAGTGCTGCTCATTTACTTTGTGGCCTTGAAACCTCTGGGCAGGGGCTTCAGAGAAGGTCTGGGTTTGCGCTTCAGAACTCAAAGCATGGGCCCCTTCAAGCTGGTTTTGAGCGGCTTCTTGAGTTGGTGTGCCATTATCCCGCTTGTGCTTATTGCTTCTCTTGTAAGCGGCACCCAGGGCTCCGACAATCCCGTGCTTTCTCAAATAGCTCTGGTTACGAGCTCAAAGAATCTTCTGGCGATATCAGTTTTGCTTATCACTGTTGCAGTGGCAGCTCCAATATTTGAGGAAATCATATTCAGGGGCTTTCTTTATGCGGCACTCAAAGTCAAAATCGGAATTTTTCCTGCAATTCTTGTAAGTGCGGTGGTTTTTGCCGGTATACATATGGACAAAGGCGGAGCGGTAATGCTCTTTGCCCTTGGCCCGGTGCTGGCTCTGGCTTACCAGAGAACCCGCAGCTTGATTCCGTCGATTCTGGCCCACGGAATCTGGAACGGCTGCGCTTTTTGCATGTTTTTGCTTCTGTTTTTCAGTTGATGGCGGCTTGAAGAAAGCAGGGTTAAAATTGGGCTGGGAACACTTATTCAGGATGATCCGGGCGGGTTTTGAATTGAGCCGGATCTGGGAATAAACCCTTAAATTACAGGGTGATACAGTGGTTCAGATAGCTGACAGCAATGGTTTAAGAATCGCCTCCGGACCTTATAAATCCCGGCCGGGTCTTTATCCGATGATGGTTGCGCTTGTTATCGGCTTCGGATTCTCGATTCTATGGCTTACAGTTTCGGCTTGTTTAATTATGGACGGGCATACTCCACAGCTTATCTGGGGCATTATGACCGGACTCTGCACGATTCTTTATTGCTGCTACATGGGATACATCAGCTATCGCATGCTCAACGACAGCCAGAAGCTTTATACGCTCGAACTTACCAACACGGAGCTCGTGCTGGTTGTCGTAGACCGGATGAACAAAAAAAGATCAACGCAGATGGTCTTGCTCGATGATGTCAAGTATGCTGAATACTATCCATATCCTGACAGTTCGCTGTTAATATTGCATGCACCATATACGGTGCTTGAGCTGCCGCTCTGGCCCATGGGCAATCAAGCCCAGGATGTTATGGATTTTTTGACCGGTCGTGGTGTTCCGATTGTAAACACCCAGTTCGACGATAAAATACCCGAATAGGGTATACCCGGACCTGTTTCAATGCAGATCAATCATGCGGGCTAATGAAGTAAGATTGCCTGCTAATCAAGTAAGATTGAGCAACTGTGCCAAGTTATAACGTCAGAGCCATCAATATAAGCAGCTTCAATCTTGGTGAGGCTGATCGCGTACTGACAATATTCACTCCTGAAAAGGGAGTTCTGAAAGCTGTGGCAAAAGGGGCGCGCAAACCAGGAAGCAAAATGTCCGGGCGTGCAGATATCCTCTGTGTCAATCATCTGCATTTGTCAAGCGGGCGCAGTTTTGAAATCATCACCCAGGCTCAGTCTATAGAAAGCTTTTCGGCCTTGCGCTCCGACCTGTCAAGCCTGACATATGCCCTTTATTACGCAGAGCTCAGCTCAGCCTTTGCCGCCGGGTTAAATGAAGACTGCCAGTCTTATTTTGATTACTTGCTTGCAGCTCTAAAAAATCTTGCCAATCGAATTGCAAATCCACTGCTTCTCTGCATGGAGTTTGAACTCGGATTATTAGAATATCTTGGTTACAAGCCTGAGCTTACATTCTGCATTGCCTGCCGTGATGTATTGAATGAATACAATCTCTCAAGGTTTGTGCTCGAACTTGGAGGCATTGTTTGCAAAGCCTGTTTTCGGAAAGAGCGCTCTGGCCTGCCTGCAAGTGCAAATGCCGCAAGTGCAAATGCCGCAAGTGCAAATGCCGCAAGTGCAAATGGTGCAAGTGCAAATGCCGCAAGTGCTAATGGCGGATATGCAAATGCCGGATATGTAAATGGCGGATATGCAAATGCCGGGCAGAAAGATGGCGAAAGCAATGTCAACGAATATGCTCCGAATATTTATGAAGGCAAACAAAATACAGGCGCTGAATACAGCGAGTACTCGCGTTCTATTTTGATAACACCATTAGTATGGAAAACTCTGGTGCTCAGATCCCGAAATAATGAGGAAAACAGTTCAAGAAAAGCAGATGCCACTTCCGCTACTCATCCTGCAGATCAAGCCGCGCAGCGCCTCTTGCAATCATATCTTGAATTAAGAGCAGGCAAGCATTTCAAGTCGCTAACTCTCTTGAAGCAGCTCAATTCGGGCTGAAAAAATAGGTCAAATCACGGTGTGCTTTACATCTCGAAGTGGTTTCTCGAAGCGGTTTCTCGAAGCGGTTTCTCGAAGTGGTTTCTCGAAGCGGTTTCTCGAAGCGGTTTCTCGAAGCGGTTTCTCGAAGCGGTTTCTCGAAGCGGT
>CAZTQO010000019.1:6322-31353 GCA_964615655.1 uncultured Candidatus Obscuribacterales bacterium
GTTTCTCGAAGTGGTTTCTCGAAGCGGTTTCTCGAAGCGGTTTCTCGAAGCGGTTGTCAAGCTGGCTTCTGTTGGCTGCATCTTTGCGATCATTAATTAGCTTTTTACTAACTTGTCTTTGCGAGGCTCGAAATTGCTGGCAGCAGATCATTTCGCTCGCTAGAATAAGTCCTGGAGTATCAAAGGACGCATTTGCTGATCAGGGTGCTCTAATTTATTGGAGCAGTTTTGGCGATTTTTGCTTAGTGTCACGAAGCACTTGACACTCAAAAGGAGGAAAGTGCGCATGAAGCCAGAGGAGATAGGAAAGTGCCGGGTCTGAAAGAAGTAGATATTGATGTATACAAGGCCGTGGAACTCGAACTCAAAAGGCAGCAAGATGGTCTTGAGCTGATTGCCAGCGAAAACTTTGTCAGTGAAGCCGTGCTTGAAGCTCAGGGTTCGGTACTTACGAACAAATATGCGGAAGGTCTGCCGGGCAAACGCTACTATGGCGGTTGTGAATACGTGGATATCGTAGAACGACTTGCGATCGACCGGCTTAAACAGCTCTTCAATGCGCCCCATGCCAATGTGCAACCGCACAGCGGCGCCCAGGCCAATATGGCAGTTTATTTTGCGATGCTCGCGCCTGGCGACACTATACTTGGCATGGCACTCGATCAGGGCGGTCACCTTACGCACGGCTCACCCGTGGCAATGTCGGGAAAGTGGTTCAATGCAGTTTCATACGGTGTTGATGAATCAGGCAGAATCGATTTTGACAATGTTTTGAAAATTGCCCGGGAAGTAAAGCCTAAAATGATCGTCTGCGGAGCCAGCAATTATCCAAGAATCATCGACTTCAAAAAATTCAGGGAAGTTGCAGACGCAGTCGGTGCATATCTGATGGCCGATATTGCTCATATTGCCGGGCTGATTTCAGCAGGCTTGCACCCGAATCCCTTTCCTCATGCGCATTTTGTAACGAGCACCACCCACAAGACCCTGCGCGGTCCCCGGGGTGGTGTGGTCATGTGCCAGGAAGAGTTTGCATCTCAAATTGATAAGGCCGTTTTTCCTGGTTTGCAGGGCGGTCCTTTGATGCATGTGATTGCAGCCAAAGCAGTGGCATTCCATGAAGCATTGCAGCCCGAATTCAAAGACTACCAGAAACGCATAGTTGAAAATGCAAAAGCCCTTGCGGAATCATTGATTGCAGAAGGACTGGCAATAGTTTCAGGCGGCACAGACAACCATTTGATGACAGTGGACCTGCGCCCGGTAAATATGACAGGCAAAAAAGCCTGTGCATATCTTGAAGATGTTCACATAACCACAAACAAGAACACGATTCCGAACGACCCGCAAAAACCGCATATCACAAGCGGCATCCGCATCGGCACCCCGGCTGTTTCCAGCCGCGGACTTACTGCTGCTGACATGAAAATTGTGGGCAGAGCCATCGCCTTAAAGTTGAAATCACCGGAAGATCAGGCAGTGCATCTAGAGGTGCTTGAAACTGTAAGCGCATTATGCAAAAAATACCCACTCTACAAAGAGCGACTGGTGGCAAGTCTGTGAGCGAAGCTCCAAAAGCGGCTAGACCCAGAACTTCAACTCTGGCTATTCGATTTTGCCAGCTCTTGTTATTTGCAATAGGCATAACCCTGGCGTTCACGACCTCAAAAACACATCTCGATCAAACCCAGATCCCGGGCTTTTTAGTTGCTCTGGCAGTTAGCTGGTGGCTAACACCCGAAATAAGAGCTAGAGCCATGCGCCTGGGTCTGGTGGACAAACCTGGTGAAGAACGCCGTATTCACAAAGTTGCGGTTCCGCGCCTTGGTGGCGTGGCAATTTATATAAGCATCATGGTAGCCTATGTGCTGATGATGGCTATTTGTGGTCGTTTTCCCAGGCAGGGCGGTCTTCTTGGTATAGCTGCCGGCGGTACTCTGATTTTTGTGATGGGTCTCTTAGATGATCTTGAGTCGATTCCGGCCAAGGTAAAACTCGGTATACAGGTGCTTGCCGCCTGCACTGCTTATTCTCTGGGAGTGAGAATGAACGAGTTCATACCGCTACCGCCGGCAATTGACTGGAGCTTTTTATCGAATCTTGCAATCATCGGGATTGACGTAGACACATCAAGAAGTCTTCTTCATCTTCATCAGTGGGTCTGGCCTCTTACAGTTATCTGGCTTGTCGGCATAGCAAATGCAGTCAATCTGATTGATGGAATGGACGGGCTTGCAGCCGGTGTTTCATTGATCTCAGCAATTACAATCTGGTCGGTGGCTATGGCGCCAAATTTGCATCAGCCTTACGCTGCCTGGATAGCAGCTGTGCTTGCCGGCGCCCTGCTTGGTTTTTTGCGCTGGAATTTTAACCCGGCACGCATTTTTCTAGGAGATTCGGGTGCATACCTTGCCGGTTTTATTTTAGGCTCGGTCAGTATTACAGGTGTGATGAAAACCACAACTGTAGTGACTGTTTTGCTGCCGATGCTTATTCTGTTTTTTCCGTTATTAGATACAAGCTGGGCGATTGTCAGGCGACTTGCCAGAGGCAAGTCAATATTTTCACCTGATGCCGAGCACATACACCACAAACTTTTGAAAACCGGTCTTTCGCAAAAAAAGGTAGCTTATTTGATCTATGCTTTTTCCGGATTGCTCGGGCTTGCAGCCACTTCTTTTGTTGGCCAGCAGTATTACTATATGAGTGTTTGCTCAGTGGTTCTTATTCTTTCTTTGTTCTTTTCGGAAGTTCTAAACAGGCACCGGCGCTCTAAAGAAGGCAAACATGGGGGCTCTCAATTTATAGCTCCCGATGAGCCTGATCAGGGACCGAGTCAGGATTTCAGCCCGGAAGCCGGAACACAAGAACCGCCGCTCAAAGCTCCGAATTTGAGCAAAACAGAGCGTCCTGAAGACTGAGCCCCGGAGACTGAGTTCGGGAGCCAAAGCCCCGGAGACTGAGTTCGGGAGCCAAAGCCCCGGAGCCAAAGCCCCGGAGCCAAAGCCCCGGAGACTGAGACCCGGAGACTGAGACCCGGAGACTGAGCCCTGAAGACTGAGCCCCGGAGACTGAGCCCCGGAGACTAAGACAGGCTAAGAGTCCTGGCTGTACTGGGATTTTGCTCTTTCTTCAAGCTCCTTGATCCTTAGTTCGCGCTGCCGCTGCTCTTCAAGTTCAATCTGGAGCTTTTTTTCTTCCATTTGCTTTTTGATTCTGTCGTCGTTATATCGCTTCTCGATTTCTTGTGAGCGGCGACGCCGCTCCTGCTCTTCGATAATGCGCTTTTCCTGGCGCTCTCTTTCTCTTGTGACTTTTTGTTCCTCTTCGCGCTTTCTAATGCGCTTATCCAACCATTTGCTCATTCTGGTCTCCGAATTCTTGCGCTGGCTATTGATTCAATTCCGGGAAAACTGCTCGAATAGGTTCTCATACTCTTGATATTTTGAGCTTAGCTTGAGAGTTTTAGATGCGTCAAGGGGCCCCGGCTAGTTTTACCAGGCTGCTGCACTGAAAAGCTGCCCAGCACGATGGTTCAGAAGCTGTGCAGAAAGCCGACATAAACTGTCCAGCTGTAACTACCCAGTTACTGAAACTGCCCAGTTACTGAAACTGCCCAGAGAACTTGTTGATGTACAAAGAGCCTAAATGCCGTCTTCGAAGCTCTTGGGTTCTTTGCGGGCTACGCCGGTTTTGACTGCGGCTTTTGCAACTGCCTGTGCTACTGACTCTGCGACCTTCGGATTGAAACAGCCGGGAATGATGTAGTCTTCACACAACTCTTTGTCTGATACAACCGATGCAATCGCCTCTGCTGCTGCCAGCTTCATTTCTTCATTAATATCGGTAGCATGGCAATCGAGGGCACCCCTGAAAATTCCGGGGAAGCACAGAACGTTGTTTATCTGGTTCGGATAATCCGACCTGCCGGTTGCCATGATTCTGACGAAGCCGGCGGCATCTTCGGGCATGATTTCGGGGGTCGGATTTGCCATGGCAAACACAATCGGATCTCTGGCCATAACTTTGAGATCTTCGGCTTTTACGGTTCCCGGACCTGAAAGCCCAAGGAATAAATCGGCGCCTTCCAGAGCGTCGTGTACACTGCCTTTGAAAACTCCCGGATTTGTGTTTTCTGCAAACCAGTCTTTCATATAATTCATGTGCTCGGTGCGGCCTTTGTAAATGGCGCCCTGCCTGTCAAAACCTATCACGTTTCTGGCGCCGGCCTGCATAATTATTTTCGAGCAGGCAACTCCAGCCGCACCAACCCCTGTGACTACAATTTTGAGATCCTGAATCTCCTTTTTCACTATTTTGAGGGCATTGAGAAGTGCTGCCAGAACCACCACTGCCGTACCGTGTTGGTCGTCGTGAAATACAGGTATGTCGAGTTCTTTTTTCAATCTTTGCTCAATTTCAAAACATCTGGGGGCCGAAATATCTTCGAGATTTATGCCACCAAATACGGGGGCAATATGTTTTACTGCCTTTATAATCTCTTCTGTGTCCTGGGTTGCAAGTGCAATCGGAAATGCGTCGATTTTTCCGAACTCTTTGAAGAGCATCGCTTTGCCTTCCATTACAGGCAAAGAAGCTTCAGGTCCGATGTTTCCCAGACCCAGCACTGCAGAACCGTCAGTGACCACTGCTACCGTGTTGCGTTTGATTGTCAGGTTATATACATTCTCCGGTTCTTTATTTATAGCCATGCAGACCCTGGCTACACCCGGCGTGTAAGCCATGGAAAGATCATCCCTGGTTGCAAGCGGCACCTTGTTTGTGATTCTAATTTTGCCGCCGAGGTGCATTAAAAATGTGCGGTCCGAAACATGCAATACACTGATTTTTTCCAGCGTGTTCAGGTCGGCGACTATCGATTCGCCATGAGCTTCATCTCTGACAGCAACGGTTAGGTCACGAATTATGGACTCGCCTTCAAAACCGGCAATATCTATGGCACCGATGTCGCCGCCGAGTTCGCCGATTCTTGAGGTAACCTTGCCCAGCATTCCCGGGCTGTTTTCTATTTTCAGCCTTAAAGTCAGGCTGTAACTAGCGCTTGGTTTCACGAGTTTTTGATTCTGTTCCTTGCTCTGGGATTCGGGTGTTTTGGCTTGGGTGGTGGTCATAACTCTACCTGATTATCGTGGGCTCCGTGCTTAAAGCTAAATTTTGACCCTGATTTAAGAACTTGAAGGCAGGGTTCAAATTTTGCCGACCTTAAAGGATAACTTCAGGAGGCAGTAAGAAGACTGCAAAATCAGTTAATTATGCAAGCAAACAGTTAAATTTTAGCTTGCGGGCATGAAAATCATATTCCTTACTCTGTAGTAGGGGATTATTGGGATATGCTTTACTAAGGTCAGACTTAAGGTGCTGACGCATACTGCGATTTCAAGAGAAGTCGCATTTCTTTTATGTTTCGAAAGTAGGGTGGGCAAATGACAACTGAGAAAAACGAAATTATTGGCAACTATAAAGTTTCGGAAGGTAAGTTGAGCACAAGACGCGAAGTTTTGTTGATGGGTGCGCTTGCTGCCGGCACGGTGCTTACAAGCTCAGCCGGGCAGGCTCTGGCTGATGCAGCCGCGACAGCAAGCGGTGCATCTGAAATCAAAGAAAAGGATTTTTCTGCACTTGTAAACAAAAAAATGGAAGGGCTTTCTCAGAGCCAGATTGAACAGCATCTGAAGCTTTACAAAGGCTATGTGGCAAAAACCAAAGAATTGAACGATTTGCTTTTCGCTGCAGATATTCTTGAGCAAAAACCGTCTGCAAACGGCACGTACTCTCCTTTGAGAGAGCTGCTCATGGAGCAGAGCTATGCTTTAAACGGGGTTGTATATCACGAACTTTATTTCGGCAACCTCGGTGGTTCAGGCGGTGAAGCTACAGGAGATTTGAAAGCGGCTATTGATGCACGCTGGGGCAGCTATGGAAAATTCATCGATTATTTGAAAGCCGCAGGAAAGTGCATGCGCGGTTGGGTAATTATCGGCTGGAACCAGCGAGATGCTTCGATTCATGCATACGGTCTTGATATGCATAATATGTGGGCTCCTGCAAATGTAGTTCCGATTCTTGCCTTAGACGTATATGAGCATGCTTATATGGTCGATTACGGCATAAACAGGGGCAGTTATCTCGACGCCTTTGTCAAGAATATCGACTGGGATGTTTGCGGCAAACGATTTGCCAGCGCCCGCAAATATCTTTCCGGAGCCGATTCTACGACTTAAATCCAACCCTTAAATCCAGGTTAGTGGGACTCTCAAAAAAGCAAAAGTTCCATTAGGATCAGGCTGCTGAATTCGGAGTCAGTCCCTGACCCGGAGTAAGTACCTGATTTTTAGCCTAACTAAGACCGGGTTTAAAGTTCGAGAACCCGCCATAGATACCAGGAGGCCACCGTCCGGTAAGGGCGCCATTTCTCCGCGTAGCCAAGCAGCTCTTTCGGGCTTGGCAGATCGTCCAATTTATATGCTTTTGCCAGACCCTTACGCACGCCGTAATCGTTGGCGGGCATAACGTCCGGTCTTCCGAGCCTGAAGATCAGAAGCATCTGCGCCGTCCACTCGCCGATGCCGCGCACCGAACTCAATATCTCAACTATTTCTTGATCGTCCATTTCGGAGAGCTCCTCGATTTCAGGAAGCACACCGGCTCTGGTTTTTTCGGCCAGATCCTTTACAGCCAGTGTTTTTGCTCTTGAAAGTCCAACTGCCCGCAAAGATTCGTCGCTGGTTTTCAGCAACTGTTGCGGGCTGGGAAAGTCGTTCTTATATAGAGCTTTGACACGGCCAAGAATCGTGGCTGCTGCTTTGCCCGTAAGCTGCTGGTAAACGATTGATTCAAGCAGTGTTTCGAAGCAGTCTTGCATGGCTGCTAGCTCGAGACTGCAGGGACCAACGTCTTTAATGACTCTGGCGAGTTTTTTGTCTCGTTTTGCAATGTGTTCGGCAGCTTCTTTTGGATCAAACAACAATTGAGATTTATTGCTTCTTTTCTTTGTACTTTTCATTTCTGAGTCGAGATAAAATGGATGGGTAGCTGAGCTTAGCAAGTTAAAGTGGATATTGGAAGACTAATTGAGATCATTTTTTTGCGGCAGGTGCATAGTTTGTTTTTCTTAGATGCTGTGTTTGCTGCTCAGAAGTTGACTGCTGCGTTTGCTAAAGTGTTTACTGCTGTAGTGTTTACTGCGGCTGTGTTTCATCCTGCTTGTGCCTCAGACTGGGATGAGGGCAGTAATTCAAAACAAGAAGCGAAAGTGAGCAAGAACGCTTCGGTAAGACCCGATCAAAAACTGATTTTGCATGGACAGGTGCAACATGCCGACAGCCTGCCTGCTTTGAGTGATGAGTTGCAAGCTGGTTCAGGCTTCAATTCGAAGGCGCTTCCCCAGCCCAAGTATGCCAGCAGCTGGTTTAAAATTCCTTCCTGGTTTGCAGGTAGTTTTGAATCCACCCAAACGACAATAGATTACATTAAAGACTATGCAAGTGGAAAGTCGGGAAACCCCGGAAAAACAGTGGCATCGCATGGTCAGGAAGTTCATGGCTATCAAAGAGACACAAAAGGTGATATCTGGCATTACTATGTGAAATCCGGTTCAAGCATGAGCGAGCAGGCTCGTCACGTGACTTTCAATACGATTGACTGGTACGGGCCTGAATATGTCGGAGAAGACAGAGTTGTAATACGAGTGCTTGCAAGTTCGTTTGTGGTTGACAAAGCAAGCAAAATAATTGTCGATTCATACAGGCGTGAAGATATAAAAACGTATGAACCGCTGTCTAATGGGCTTTTGAAAGTTAGTTATACTTCTAAAAGTTTTGATTCAAGAGGCAAAGCACGCGACCTGCAAAACGGCAGGTCCATACACAGAATGACTGCCGCTTTCCAATCGATTGACCGGGACAAAGATCTGAATTACAAGGAGCTTTTCGACGATTATCTCAGCGCAGAAAACCTGAGCCATTTGATTCAGAAATAAGAAGCAGGCTGGAAGCTGAGAAAATGCTGCTTTAATTTGCCTGGCGCTAATGCTATTGTTTGGCCTCTGGCATTAGAATTGCTGGCAGCAGATTATTAATAGCTGAATAGGCAGGTAGACACTATGAAAAAAGCGTTGCTTATGGCTCTGGGCTTCTATTGTTTTTGCAGCTTCAATGGTCTTTCGGTGATGGCTGCAGGGACAACTGCTCCACAAGATCAGGCAAAACAATATATATCAGGTGTTCGCATCGGCGGCTGGATTGCTGATGACGCTTTATTAGTGCTGCCTGACAGAACTGCCGCGGCTGTGCCTATCGGCAAAAACTTTTCCGGAGTAACACTGCTTGAAATTGGCAACCATAGTTTCAAAGTTGACTATAACGGCACAAAGGGTAACGTTACACTAGACCCGGGCTGGCAACTTGCTCCTCATCCGGATCTTACTAACTGGCTGATTGCTTTTATGAAATCAGTGGGAGCAAAAATTGACGCGCAGACACCCGATGTCACGCAAGAAGGTGTGATTACTGTCAGTCAGAATGGCGTGGCTAAAAGCAGTTTTATGAAAGTAGAGCTAGCAAATCCTTTTCAGACACTTCCCGATTGGATGGAATCCATCAATATCAAAGTTTTGATCAATCCTCATGATCCGACTAAGGTTCAGTTCATTACACTGAAAGTCACGCCTGAAGCATACAAACGTCTGCTTCGCTGAAAGTCACACCTGAAGCCTTCAAGTACTTGCTTCACTGAGCCACCATGTTCATGGCAACTCGCTTGCGTCTATTTCTTTTTCGATTTCTTTGTAATCGGACATATATGCATTTGAGTAGTCTTCAGTGGAGCCTGCTTTCATCAGATCGGCTACCTGCTTCATCAGGCTCAGACCTTCGTTTGTTCGGCCGCTTTGCATATAAACACTTCCAAGCATGCTTATCGCCAGACGCTTATTATTGGCTGCGCTTGCACCGCTCTGTCTTTCGCTTATAGCAAGCAAAAGCCTGGCAGAGTCTTCGGTTTCTTTAAGGTCTTTATTGAGCATTGAAACAGAAATCAAAGACGTAAGAGTGCCGGCCATTACAACGTCGCTGGCTTTGCACTGCTTTTCGATTTCGAGTGCTTTCTTGAGCAGTGATCCGGCTTCCTGTGTTTTTTTCTCTGAGCTGTAAGAATCAGCCAACCGCTTTAAATTGCGTGCCGCACCCAGGCTCTTGTCAAGCCCTGCTTTCTCTCTGATGCTTAGTGATTTTTTGTAAAGGCTTTCGGCTTCTTGAAGTTGTTTTAGCTGCTTGTATTCATCAGCAAGATGCAGAAGCGCAAAAGCGCTCTGGCGGGCTCCGTCTTGACCGCTTGATTTTTCGGCTTCAGCCAGAGCCAGTTTCCACGTTGAAATTGCGTTGTTGCGATCTCCGGCTTCGGAAGCCTTTCTGGCGTCGCTTACAAGTTTTGCAAAGAGCCCTTTTTTAGTATTGCTGGCGGTGGCAGATGCATTTGCCGTTTCTAGCGGCACAGCACTTGCTTTCATGAGGTTCAGCCTGTCATTCAGCTTTTCTGCTTCGCTTTTTCTTTCTAGTTTTTCCAACAAGTCCGAATATTCTTTTAGTATGGCAAACAGAAGGAGCTTGTTTTTTTTCGGGCTGCTGTCTTCCAGTTGCAGCGCCTTTTGAAATGAGTCGTCTGCAAGACCGAAACTGCCTTCGGAAATTTGCCGTCTGGCTCTTGCAAAAAAGCAAGCAGCAAATTCGTTGGGATATCTGTTTTGATCAGCTCCCAGAATCGACATGGCTTCTTCGATCGCGTCGCGGGTTTTTGCGACTTCGCCCTTGCGGGCATAATAGGCTGAGAGCTTTGCCAGCGCAAGTGCATAGCCGGGGCTCTTAGAACCGTAGTGGCTGAGTGCAAGATCAAGGGCTTTTTGCCTTAAAGTTTTCTGAGCTTGAAGCTCGTCATTCAAATCGAGAAGATCCGCCTTTGTGGAAGCCGAAACGATAATGCCAGCAGTGTCATTCAGCTTTTCGGCTTCGCTGATTGCTTTCTCTGCCTTTGCGCTTGCTTCTTCTTTTTTTCCTGAGATTTCAAGCTCAGCCGCTTCGTTCAAGAGCTTTTCGACTGTTCCTGATTTTCCTGCCGAAGTCTTTGCCCCATCGGAAGCCTTTGCGCCAGCGGATACCTTTGCAGGAGCATTCTTTTTCATGGTCTGGACCGGGGCCTTAACCTGGTTCCCGGCAATTGCTTGAAAGCAAGATGAGGGAAGGGATGCTTGCAGTAATATCTGAGCTACGAGCAGCTTTTTGAATGAAGAAAAAAGAGAGGGTTTGCCGACTTCTCTTTGTAAGACTCTTGAAAGATGCTGCTTTTTTGAATACTTGAAAAGAAATTTTTTGCCTGGCACTTATGAAAACTATCCTTATTCTCCGGGAGGGTCTATTTAGTGTTTTATCTTATACATGTCTCGGGCTCAGTGCTTGTCTCGATCTCAGGACTCTTCTGGAGGATCCTATTTTAGTGCTTAATCTTAGCATCGGCCAATTTATTTAGCTCTTTGGACCTGCTTGGGTTAAACTGCTATCTAAGAGTTGCTGAGCTTTTTTGAAAGGATCTCGATTTTATGAAGTGCACGGCATGCGGCGAAAGCAATGAAGCAGGGATGCAGTTTTGTATCTTTTGCGGTCAGTCCATGGCTGGACCCGTGCAGCCACCACCTGCAATCACGCCCATTCAACCGCAAATGCTAACTGCTGAGGATATACAGGCGATAGCAAGACCGATGGGCACAAGCCAGTCCATGGTGTTGCTCTGTACTGTCTGTAATAAAACAGATCCCTTAAACGGACAGTTCTGCGTGCATTGTGGCGGTAAAACAGTGGCGGCTCCTGCAGCGCAAAATGCCTCAAACCCCGCTGCTTATACAGCTGCAAGCCAGACTTTGAGCTCAGGTACGCATCCGGCTTATCAGACTCAGAGCTCGGGCACTCATCCGGCTTACGAGTCCAAAAACATTAGCGAAGAGTATTCACGGACTTTTCCGCAAGCTTCAAGGGGAGGAGCGTCAATCGGCGGCCCGATAGCTATCGTACTTGCTGTAATTCTGGGGGCTGGGGCTGCATTCAGCGCAGTCTATCTAATGAAAAGCGATCTGCAAAGGGAGGCTTTGAACTCGCACTGGCCAAAGGAAGGAGTGCTTGTGCTTAGCTCCGTGCCGAATGCGGATTTGAAGATCGAAGATATCAAGCACAAGTCTTTGTTTTTCGGCAGGACATCTAAAAAAGGAACATTGCACTTATCAAGTATTTCTCCCGGTGCTTACAAATTAGAGCTTGCTGACAACAGCGGCAAGAAGCTTGAAAAGGAGTTTAATGTGAATGCTGAGAGCGAGGCTAATCTTATCGGTTACCCACAAAGGCTCGAAGTCAAATGATTCAGGGCTTGCGCCCGGGGTTGAATCAAGTTAATAGTGGGAATGAATTATAGGCAGATGGTGCATGATTTTCTGGGGCGATGACTGCATACGGATTCAACACGGATACTAATACGGGCAGGACTATTGTTTGCCCGACCTGCGGCTTGCGTTATCCTGCAAGTGCCAGGTTTTGTGGGCAGGATGGAACCATTCTTTCTGGTCTGGCTTCCAGTACCGGACAGTTTGTAGCAGAGGGACCCAAAGTTTGCCCGAGTTGCAAAACTGTTTATCCGTCATACGCCCAGTTCTGCCCAGCTGATGCCAGTCATTTGCAGCCTAGTTTTATATCGCAGCCTCAATCCCAGACTTCCAACAACAATCAGAATCAGCCTCAGGGCCAGGCATCGCCGCCTCAGGACCAGGCTTCCAACAACCAGAGTCAGCCTCAAGGTCAGACTTCAAGCTCCCAAATAGCCGACAGCCAGAAAGCTACCATAGATAAAGGACAGGCTCTGGCGCAAAGTTCCCAGGCTCATGAAACAGGATTTGTAGATGGAGATCACACTCGGGCTGTTGACCGCAAGTCGATTGCAGATGCTGAGACTGCAGCCGAACTCGAGGCTGGCCTTGGTTCGGGCGACTCGATTTTTCAGGAAACACGTATCATCGGCAGAACCATAGCTGGAAAATACCGGGTTGAAAATTTGCTTGGTGAAGGAGGTATGGCTCAGGTATTCCGGGCTACTCACCTGGGACTTGATCGAACGGTGGTTATAAAACTGATGCACAGCAGCATGCCATCTATGGACACAGCCATGAAACGTTTCGAGCAGGAATGCAAAGTAACAGCCAGGCTCGATCATCCGAATATTGTCACGGTATTTGATGTAGGTACCCTCGAAGGCCGGCGCCCGTATCTGGTAATGGAATATATCCAGGGCGAGTCAATGCGTGATTATCTTGAGCGTGAGTCGTCCATGACTATCGAAGATGCAAGCAATGCCATAATGCAGGTTTGTTCTGGTCTTGCCGAAGCTCACGGTCAGGGGATCGTACACCGGGATCTGAAACCTGAAAATATAATGCTCAAAGAAAGACCTGATCGCCCGGACTGGGTGAAAATAGTCGACTTCGGGATCGCCCACTTGAAGCAGGGAGGGCAAAGACTTACAAGGACAGGTATTGCTATTGGAACGGTTGATTACATGTCGCCGGAATATTTGAGTGACAAACCTATCGATCATCGCTCAGACATTTATGCCCTTGGTGTAATACTTTACGAAGTGATTGCAGGCCGCTGCCCTTTTCTGGCGGAGACTGCAGAAGCTGTAATGGCCAAGCATTTATGGGGAACTCCCATGCCGCTTTCTCATTTTCGTCCTGATTTAGAGCCTGGTTGCCTTTTTGATCAGCTTGCAGAAAAGGCTTTGCATAAAGAACCTGACGATCGATTTCAGAGTGTAAGTGAAATGAGAGACGATATCTTAAGGGCACTTAAAGAGTACCAGAGCCAGGAAAAAGCAAGTCAGTGACCGGCTGCAATGAGTTAGTTCGGTGCCGGATATGAAGGCTGAAAATAAAAGCACAGCTGTTTTATCTATGCTTGTGATTTTGGCTGCTGCTTTGACATTCTTGCCGGCACTCTTCTGTGAGTTTCTGGCTGATGATTTCACCAACATAAAGTGGCTCAGTCAGAAACCACTGGAAACCTTAGCACTTAGGCTTCAAGGCATCCAGATAGCAAATCCGGCGTTTGGTCAGCATTTCCGCCCGTTACTTATGCTCTTTTATTTGATTGATATTCAACTGTTTAAGAATAACCCGGTGCTTCTTCATTTTTCAAATCTCTTTTATCATATTGTTTCTTGCATCATTTGCTTTGGCTTGCTTCAAAAACTGTTTACGGAATTTCAATTCAAGAATTGCCGCTGGCTTGCTTTCTGGTCCAGTCTGATTTTTGCTGTACATCCATTGCATTACGAAGTGCTCACATGGTGGTCAGCTAAAGCTGACCTGGTTAACAGCTTGTTTTGCTTGCTTTCCTTTTATCTCTTCCTGAAGGCAAGAGAGATCTCAAACAAAGCCTTGTATTTCGCATCGCTGCTGTGTTTTGTAATCGCAATTTCTTGCAAGGAATCCGCGTTTTCGCTGCCGTTTGTCTTCTTTGTCTTTCTGATTATGCGTCAGGGAGCTGATCAAAAAATCAAGAAAAAGCTAGGCTCTGCCGTGATCGAAACTGCGCCGTATTTTCTGCTGCTCTTTGCTTTTTTGCTTTTGCGTACTTATATGCTTGGTACTGCTTTTGGTGGTTACTATGGACTCCTTACCGACCACTATTTTGATATATCGCTCAAGCGCTTTATTAGCTGGACTTTTCCCTTCGTTTTTCTCTTTCCTGTATTTTCGTTCAATTCTTTTATTCAAAACGTCATGGTGTTGTGCTTCTCATTGGTCTATGCGGGGACCTGTTTGCTGTATGCAAGGACTGTGCAATCTTCCGAGGCTGATTCTTCCGAGGCTGATTCTTCCGAGGCTGATTCTTCCGAGGCTGATTCTTCCGAGACTGATTCTAAGAGATGGCCAGATAAAAGAGTAATTGCTCTGTCTTTTTTTCTTGTGTCAACAATCATTATTTTGGCACCTGTTGCTGTTGTCTGGACGCCAATTGCCAACCTCGAGAATACTCGCTTGCTCTACCTGGCCGTAATGCCTCTTTCTACACTGATACCTTTGCTGCTGTCAGCGTCCTTTAGGGAAAGAATCCCCGTGCTCCTTTTGTCTGCTTATCTAATGCTGCTTTATTCTTCCAGCCAGATTATGAACATACGATATATTTCTGCCAGCCGAGCCTGTGCGGAACTCAAGCAAGACTTGCTTAATAGATTGAAGGGAGGCGAAAATGTCTATCTTCTTGCAATGGATAACACAATCAGCGGAATACCGTTGAAGATGCAGTTCTTTTTGCTGGAAGACATGCTCAATCCAACGTTCCAGCAGTGGCCTTGCAAAGGGAAGCTTTTTGCAGCTCGTCCGGATTTTATCAATAGTGCTTCCATGGTTAATCCTAGTCTTCTTAAGGAAGCGGCCGAAAAAGGGAACTTTCAATTCACTTATGGAAGAGCAGAGCAAAGTACTGGAGGGGAGATTTTTAAGCTAATCAATGCAGATCTTTCGCATCTATTAGCAAGACGGTCAGCAAGGGTGGAACCACTAAAATGTAAAGAATTCGCCGAGTCCGGGAACTGGCGCTTCTATAACGTCATGCTTACAAATCCAGTGTCGGGGGCTGACCGTCAGTTTCTGAGACTACGCCTTAAGAAACCTGTCACGAAAGGTTCTCTACCCGGGAGCCTGCAAATACGTTGGAAAGAGAAAAGCTCCGAGCCTGAAGCTCGGATGAACCTCTTTCTGAACATAAAGGACCCATCAGTTAATTCCGGCTCAGACTTGCTCCTTTCTCCGGGTGAACGGCTCGAATGGCTTCTGTGCAAGGAAATTACGTCATTGCAAATTGCTGCCGAGTTCGAAATTGCAAGTATTGAACTTCTGGCTGAGGAATCTGTGCTACCATCGTTTCGCCCGGCGGGTAATTTTATTCAGAGCAATGATTCGATACTTCAAGGCCTGAATGGCAAAATTCTGTTTGATTATGATTTAAGTAAAATACCTGGTGCGGAAAATGCAGTTTTGGAAATCTCACATGCGCGTCACGAGTTTTCGAAGTACAGTGGCAAGCTCAGAGAAAGGGAGCTCTGTTCCTTGGCAATGAAACATCTGAAGTTTCAGGGAAACAAAGGCCGGATTGAGCTTGATCTCCGGCTTGGATCTCCTGTCTGGCATCAGGTTCGCCTTTTTGCAATGTCTAAAGAAGGTAAAGCACTTGCCTTTTCATCAGATCCGTTTTTTGTTCAGTCTTGCTTGCGATAATGGCAGCGAATGCTTTGGGCTCCCAGAAAATGAGGCTAGTTGCAAGTATTCTTGTTGTGCTTGTGCTTGCAATTGCGGCTAATTTCCGGGCCCTTCATTGCTTCTTCTTTGCAGATGATTTTCTCTGTTTCGACTACTTGTACCGGGCTTTTCATGGAGAGCCCGGTCTCTTTGTCGAGAGACTTGTTTCTCCCTGGCAGGACCGCTCCATATCCCTCTTTTATAGACCAGTATGCGACCTGATTTTGTTTTCGACCTATGCGCTCTGGAGAGAGAATCCGCTTGCTTACCATATGGTTAATCTCATTTTGCACTTGTTTGCATCTGTGCTCGTCTTTTTCTTTGTACGCTTATTGTGCAAAGAACTTGATCTTCACAGGGCGGAACTCGCAGCGCTTTTGAGTGCTTCATGTTTTGCTGCATATCCTTTGCACGTGGAACCGGTAGTATGGACTTGCTGTGCTGCCGATCTGGCTTCAGCGATTTTTTTGATGCTTTCTTTGATATTTGTAATTAAGAGCTGGCGGGCTGGGACAAGCCCTGCTTCTATGTTTTTGCCGGGCCTATTTTACTTTCTTGCATTGCTTTCAAAAGAAGCCAGTGCCGCCGGGTTCTTTTTGCTGATTGCCCATCTTTGTTTTTTCTCGAAGCAGAAAGCAGGCTGGAAGAATCTGTTTTTGCAGATGAGCCCATTCATTGCGTTTACACTAGCTTATTTTGTACTTAGATATATTGTGCTCGGGACGTTCCTGGGCGGATATTCAGCGAGCATTGGCGATGCCTTTATGGATCGCTTCATGGGTTACTCCCTTGCCTTTGATTCATTTGCAATGCTTGCTCTTGGAATAAACCTGTTTCTCTTCAGTGCTCAAAGTCCCGAAGTCCTGATTTTGAAGGGCATCTACTTTCTACTTGCCGCAATCATGCTTATCAGAGCTCTTTTCTTTCCCTGGGGCAAGCGTAGTTCAAAGCTGCTTCTTTTATTGGGACTCTCGAGTGTATTTTCCCTGTTGCCGTGTTTGCAAGTCATTGGACTTACAGGTGCATTGTCAAACTCTAGAATATTCTATTTGCCAAGTCTCTTCTATATTCCACTCATTGTACTGTCTGTCGTTCCACTTGAGAAAGAATCTGCTTACAGAGAGAGGCATACTGAAGGGTTTTCAGAAATGTCTTCTGAAAGGTTCTCTAAAGTTCTGGTTTTCCTGGCCTCATTTTCTTTCTTGCTAATGGCAATAGACTTCGTGTTTATCAGCATCAAGGATTATTCGCCATGGATAAGGACTTCGGCAATGATCAGAAAATTGCAGCAGGAACTGCACAGTTCCTTATCTGGTATTGCAGCTGGAAAAAAACTTCTTTTTTTGGCATTTCTTCCCAGTTACAAAGGCGCTCACCTGTTCTATGAATTCAATGAATTCAGAAACTTGATTGGTCCGGCATTCTATAAGGATGATGTGAGTGGCAAGCTCCAGGCTTTAACAGAGTTCCCTGAATTTTTTTCGATGCCCATTAATATGCTCGGAGTTCTTCTTTTTAAGCCTGAGATTGAGGCTGTCTATTTTGACCTGGATTTGCAGAGACTTGAAAAAATCAGCAACGCAGAATTCCATGGCAGGAATCAGGACTCCGTAGTTCGAATCTTTCCGGCCGGAGAGTCAGAGCAAGATCATTCATACTGGATTGACCTTGGCAAAGAACTACACGTGGATGACGCCGCTCAATTTGAATTTCTAATCGACTGGACTAAGGACAAGTCGGGGCGCTCGGCAAGATTCTCTTTGAATACTAACAACAAGGAAGCGCCGGGGAAAGAGTTCCTCTTTGTTCAAGTTTATCCGCGCAAGCCGAAGATAATCGACCATTTTCATATTGAAAGCTATGCTCTGCGTCAAAAAGTCGGAGCAAGACCGGTAAGGTATCTATATGCTGAATTGCCAAAGGGAGCTGAACTGATTTCAACTAAACTGGTTCCAGCGACTGAGGTGGCGGTGCTTGAGCCTGAGCACAGTACGGTCAGTCTGCTTCAAAATGGCAACTATATTCCGGCTGGTCCTGATATTTGCTTCAATCTAGATGTTTCGGCTCAGCCGGCAGCTTCAAATATTCTGCTTGAACAAGCCAAGCCGAACTATTCTTTCATAATGGGTGGAATCTGTTTGCGAGATGCTCAGGAATACAAGCATCTTGCTTCCAGGACAACAATTTCTGCTAAGCGAGCTCAATTCAAAATAAAAGCAAATAAGCTTAAACCTGGCTTCAGACATGCTTTCAGAGCGATTGGCTTAGACAGTATGAACAAACCCTGCGGCTACTACTCGGATATTGTTTATATCGATCTTAGAAACTCAGTCGTGCTGAGAAACTGAGCTGCTGCTTGTGTTTAGCTCGTGTTTATTTCGAGTCGTAACCCCAGGTGCCGCCAACTTGATTGAGCACAGCAGCCATTTTGGACATATCAGCCAGAATCCGCTGTTCTTTTGTGCCTTTTTCCTTTTGCTGGAGGCTGGCAATCAGGTCGCTGTTTTTCAAAACACTTTCCACTGAGAACTGGCTGATTGCCAGATGCTTGTTTTCGATGAGCTTGGTTGAGCGCCTGCCAATACCATCAGAAGGGCGAAGATCTTTTCTTGTAAGAGGGTTAGTCGAAACAATCAGCTCATAGCCGGGCTTGAGTGCGAATACTTTGGTGTGAAAAGATGAGAATTGAGATCCGGTAAGATTAACCCGCACGTTTTCACCGAGCCCGTCCATGTTCATGACTCTAAATACGCCATTCTGGTTGCTTATGAGGGCATCGGCGCCATGGCCGTTGGAGAAAAGTGCCACGCTTGCATTTTCACTTACAACCATTCCCGTGTTTGACGGCTTCCTTACTCCAACCCAGAGCTGCCCCTCTTTGATTGAGGCTGCATATTCGGAAATTTTGGCCCATACTGTTTTGGGGTCTTTTGGCAGCACAAGTATAAAATCGGTTGATCCGCCCAGGCGATCGATGTTGGGGAATTTGCCAGAACTTAAGAGCGACATTCCTTCGATTCCGCCTGGCGGGTTGAAAAGAGTTTGAGGGTTGGGGATATTGCTTGTTACGTCCGTTGGTACAACGACCGGCGGTGTAAACGGGGCCATGGGCACCGGAGGTGGCGGAAGCGGAGGAGGCGGTGGTGGTGGCGGCGGAGGAGGCGGCGGCGGTGGTGGCGGCAAAGGGACATTGTAATTGCCGATTGCGTTCATTTGCGGGTAAAAAAGACCGAGCCCCACGAATAGACCCGCAAGCAGGCACATGACAAATTGTGAAATGGTTCGTCCGTTAATAGACCGCATCTAAAAAATATCCTTTGCCTCGACAAAACTAGATTATAGTAAGTTCTCGGAATTTTTCGTTGATTTGTGGCAAATCTAAATAAGTCAATGGTATTGCGAAATTTTTCTCAGAATAACTTGCCATACTGATAATTACTCTTGCAATGCAATGTCTCGTAAATAGATAACCCTTGAGTTCCTCTTCTCTTGACTTTCTGCTTGCTGAATTTAGGACATATTTACGATGAAATTACGACTAAATTAGGACGAAGCGCCTAAATCTCAGCTGGATAACCGTTTAAGATCAATTGTGTAGCGAACATGGCTAGAATGAGTTAGCTTTCGGAATAAAGCTCAGAAAGTTGCAAGGAATAATGACGAATTCAGTGATATCTAGGATGAGATCTAGAACTGCAGTGCTTTGCTTAGCACTTTTTATCGTCTATCTGCTTAGTTTTTCTTTTGTTCTGGCTGATCAGTCTGGGTCTGGAGTTCCAGCTGCCAGTACAGGCAAGTCTGCAGACCATTTAGAAAACAAGCCTTCAGCAGTGAGCAATCCTGCAGATTCAGCAAGAAATTCTGCGTCGGTCAGTCTGGTAATTAAAGAGGAAGAAGAAGTTCTGCAAAAGCTGAAAAAGGCAAAAACCGAAACCAGGGCTGATTTGTTATATGACCTGGGCAAGTTTTGCTTCGAGCATCATGATAATCAGCGTGCCATAAAGTATATGCTCGAATCACTGGCAGCAGAAGAGCATTTGAACCGACCGGAACAGGCAGCAAAATCGCATCTGGCGCTTGCGATTGTTTATGCGATGAATAAGAAGTTTGACGATTCCTTTGCTGAATATAACAAATCGCTTGAAGTTGCTCGGAAAGCCAGGTTGAAAGAATATGAAGCCCTTGTTCTTGACAGCATCGGCATGCTTGCATTCAAAACCGGAAGGCTTGACGATGCGGATAAATATTTCAAAGAGGCCTACAAATTATCCGAAGAAGACGGGCGTGTTTTCGGACAAATCAATTCTCTCGTGAACCAGGCAAGCGTCATGAGACGCCGTAAGGACGATAAGGCCGCCTTTGCGCTTCTGGCAAAGGCAATTGATTTGTCTAAAGAGGGCGAGCAGGATCGTTCACTTGCTCATGCACTGGTAAATCTTGCTCAAATGCAGAGCAATGTAGGCTCGCTTGAGGATGCGGTTAAAACATACAGAAGGGCAGTGGCGCTATTTAAAGAAGAACTGGACGTAGAGGCTGAGGCAAAAGCCTGCTGGGGGCTTGCAGACACGCTTTATTTTATGCATAAAACCAAAGAGGCCCAGGATGCCTTCAAGCAGGGCATTGATGCCTTGAGCGAAGAACCCGACTCTGCAGTTAAGATTGATTGTTTGATTGGTGCAGGCAGCACTGAAGCTGATCTTGGACATTTTGAACATGCTCAGAAACTTCACATGCAGGCTTATGAAATGGCAAGTGCACTTAAACTTCGGACCAAAGAACTTGATGCTGTTTTGCAGATGGGCAATGACTATTTATTGAGCGGCTATCCAGAAGCCGGCTTATACCGGCTTTTAGACGGCGAAAGAATTCTTGATCAGGGAGACCTTGATGTGAAAAGCAAAGGAACTTTCTTGATTGCAATCGGCCGCTGCTATAAATCTCTAGGACAGAACGAGTCTGCCCAGAAATATTATGAAGAAGCATTCAAACTCTTTCAGGATATTGACGACAAGGCAAGCATGGCGATGGCATTGAACTCGCTTGCTGTGCTTGCTCTGGATAATCGCAATTCTGCAGATTTTGACAACTTTTACCAACAGGCCAAAGAAATTTACGCCGGCTCAGGTAACAAGCGTGATCTTGCAATCATGGACTACAACTACGCTCAATACTTGCTTGTGGAAAAGAAAACTCCTGAAGCCATCACGAAATATGAGTCTGCACTGGAAGGGATAAAAAATACAGGCGATCGAATCTCGGAAGGTTTGATAATGCGAGGTCTGGGTCTGGCTGAGCTTGTTCTGCGGCATCCGCAGAAAGCAATGGCCTATTACGAAAAGGCACTTGATATAGCTGATGCTTCGGGTGAAATCGAAGCACAGTGGGACAGTCATTTGGGTCTTGGAAAAGCCTACAAAAGACTTGGTTTAAATGACATGGCTCTCACTCACCTTAACAAATCTGTGGAGCTTGTTGAAAAGGAACGCGGCCAGCTTACCAGAGACAGTTTCAAAACCTACAATCTAGACTTGCGCAACGAGTGCTTTCTTGAGCTGGTTGATTTGTATATAAGACTTTCCAAACCTTCCGAAGCCCTGGTTATTGCCGAGAAGGGACGAGCCAGAGCCTTCCTTGATATGTTAAGCAGCAGGAAGCATGGGCGTCGGGTCGAGAGTTTTGAGGCTCCGCTTTCAAGCAAAGCGAGAACAGATCTTGACGGAAAGCCGGACTTGAATTTGCTTGCAATGGCTCCAGCTGAAGCAGGCAGCCGCGGTGTCAGTGTTTTGCCCAGGGCAAGCCAGATTTATGCTTCATCTGCGATTTCACCGGTAAATGCCGCGGCTCCGGATCTCAATGAAATCAAAAACCTGGTTCAAAAAAGCAAGTCGACTGTTCTTGAATATTTCATACTTCCTGATGAAATTGCTGTCTGGGTTATAGATCCTGACAGCAAAATTCATATGCTTAATCCAATCAGGATAAGCCGGGATGCGCTATCTGAAAAAGTCTCGCTAATGTACGAAGCCATTACTCACCATCCCAAAAATCAGGATGAAGTGAGGGTACTTGCCAGGCGCAGGCAGGATCTGATGCGCGAGCTTTATGACGACCTTATAAAGCCGGTTGAGCAATACTTACCTGCTAACGAGCACGACCTGGTCACTATAGTGCCACACGGCCCCATGTTTATGATTCCGTTTGCGGCTCTGATGTCTGCCGACCGAAAGTTTCTGGTAGAAAAACACACGATTGCATATGTTCCGGCTATCGGTGTGATGAGAGCAACACAGAAACTCGCCCAGTCCGTGGCAAATGAGCCGGATCGCCTGCTTGCTTTTGGAAATCCAATCACGAAGGCAATTTCGTTTCTGGAAGCACTGCCTTATTCAGAAAAGGAAGTCCAGCACATTGCCAAACTTTTTGGTGAAGGTAATTCGCTTGTAAAAATCGGTGAGAGTGCCAATAAAAAGACCTTTGAAGATCTGGCGTCTAAATATACAGAATTACATCTTGCCACACATGGCCTGGTTGACGAAGAACATCCTATGCAGTCTTCGCTGGTGCTCGCCCCAAGCAAATCTGATGACGGTTTGCTCACTGTAAAGGATATACTTGCTATGAAGGAAATTCGTGCCAAACTTGTGGTGCTTTCAGCTTGCCAAACTGGCAGGGGCAAAATCACTGGTGACGGTGTTGTCGGGCTCTCGCGTGCTTTTATAATCGCTGGTACCCCGTCGGTGCTCGTGAGCCAGTGGAATGTTGACGACGTAATTACGGAGTATCAAATGAACTCGTTCTACAAAGGTTACCTGGAAAAGATCGGCCGTTGCAAATCTTTGAGACAGGCTCAGCTTGATACCATAAAACTGATGGAAGGAAAGGACTACGGTCAGGGTAGCGAAGGCATAAGAGCCAATCCGCGTTACTGGGCTGCATTTCAGATGATCGGCGAGTCTTCATGAGAATAGCCATTCTGTTGGATTGGATTGGATTGGATTGGATTGTGAGGAGCTCTAGTCCAGACGATTTAAAACCCGGCCGGGCTTACAATCCAGCACTTATGGCGGATCAGTGGGCGACGAGTGGGGGATCCACCCCAATATTTGCCATCATCTTGATGGCAAATATTGCACTCGCTCCAGATCCGCGACTATCGCTATATCCAGATAGGATAGCTTATGCCGATCTACATACTCTTTAGGAATAGTACCCGACAGCTTGCTGACCACTCATGCTATCCTACCATACATATGTCAGTCCGTCAAGCGATTATGCTTGAGTCTATTTTTATTGTTAAAGAGAGATGCAGATTTTGGGAGGTCACAGAGCCATAATGCACTTGGACTATCACGCCCCGGCCATAACGCACTTGGACTATCACAGAGCCCCGGCCATAACGCACTTGGACTATCACAGAGCCCCGGCCATAACGCACTTGGACTATCACAGAGCCCCGGCCATAACGCACTTAGACTATCACAGAGAGCCTCGGTCATAACGCATTTGGACTATCACAGAGCCCCGGCCATAACGCAGGGCACCTGCCTACCATGCCGGGATTCAGGACTATCTGTCTGCAAGCTTATTTCTTGGCAGTAGTTACCGGAAAAACCGGAGCTTTCGATAGATCGACACGAAGTCCACCGAATATACGGAAATTGAAACCGGCAAAACCGATTGCCTGATTGGCGCCGATATTGAATATGGGTTCTGCACGAACAAATGCAATCAGAGGCAGTTTGGGACTCACTCTATAGTCAGCTTGCAGGGTCATGATCATGTTCTGGTTGTTGGGACCGAAACGCAATTTGCGGTTGCCGAAATTGGTAATGAAGGTGTTGTCCCAGAGAAATTGCCATCTGGGTGTGCGATAAATACCGCCTACGTTGTAGAACTGGTCGCCTTCCTGGAATTTACCCAGAGTGTTGCGGAAGCGAATCTGCCCTAGCACGCCACCGTAAATAACCCCACGGCTTCCTACTCTGCGCGTTACCTGAACTGAAGGAAGCAGGTCTGAGAGAGGCTGGAAACGGCTTAGCAAAAGTTGCCTGCCCATAAAACCCAGGGTCACGTTAGTTTTTGGACTGATGGGTATGTCCTGGTTAATCTGGAAGCCGATTGAGTGAATGTTGCGACTTAAGAAATGACTGTTTCTAGTGTATTGATCTCTAAGGTAGAAATAGTTTGCAGCTACTCTTGTTGTTTTGGTAAGAGCGTAGCCCACAGTCACGTTGGGCAGGCACCTGTAAATCATATCGGCGCGGTTGCGATGCAAGGTCTGTAAAACGTTGGTTTCGCAACGTAGGCTGTTTTCTGTACTGGAAAGGAAAAACATCCTTGCAGGCAATTTGTAGAGCAGTCCTGTCTGAAACTGGTTGGTCTGGAAATTGGCTGAGGTACGCTCCGGCAACTTTACCGGCGCCAGATCCAGTTCGTCCTGGTTTTGGATGGCGGCACCCTGCGCTTCGGCAAGCAGTCTTGATTCTCCGTCCACCCTGCTTGCTCTATTTTTGCCCGCAGATTCCGGCTTTAGATCTTCTGCGTTGCTATTTTCGTTGTTTTCTTCCGCGCTTGTCGTGCTTGCCTTATCGATTGCTTCAGCAAACACACTTTTGGGTGTTTCGGACGATCCTTGTGTCTTTGATGGACCTGGTGTCTGGGACGATCTTTGTGTCTCTGATGAACCTTGATCTGGATTTGGATTTGGCTTTGGCTTTGAATTTGATATGTGAACGGAATTGGCGTTGGCGTAAATTCCACCAACTGGTGGCGCCGCTGGTATCGCTTGTGCAAGCAGCTCTTCTGCCTTTGCTGGAGAAGCCATTGAAAACGTGCATGCTGAAAGCAGCACTGCAAGCGAACTTGCAAGGCGGAAGCTGAGATGCTTATCAGACCGTGTGTTTTGCACAAAAACCTTTAGTAATTGGTTCGAACCAAGCTGGATTATAGCGTAGCTTCCGGATTCAGCAAATAGATCTTAGTAAAACCTGATCGAAATTATTGATATCAAGAAGAATCTGCAGTTATCAACAAGTAACATGTTCTTCTTCTTATCTCAGTGCTTTTGTTGATGTGACTGGCTAAAATCCTTTTTGACTTTGAGAATGTGATTTATATGACTCCGGACAAAAAAGATCCAGCAATTCGAATTGTGCTGCTCCCAAGAGATACGAATGCCAATGGTACGATATTTGGTGGCATTATCTTGAGTCATATAGACCTTGCCGGCGCCGTGGAAGCCAAAAAGCATACTACTGAACGTATAGTAACAGTAGCAATGAAAGAAGTGATATTCAAAGAGCCGGTGCTTGTAGGAGAAGTCGTCAGCTTTTACACCGATACTATAAAGAAAGGGCGAAGATCAGTGACTGTGTCGGTTGATGTCGAAGTCAAAAGAGCCGGACAGGATGTTAAGGTAACGGAAGCAGAGTTGACGTTCGTGGCGATCGGCAAGGACGGTAAGGCAATTCCGTTGAAACCGTCGTCGGCATAGTCGAATACTCTGGTGCAGAATACCGGGGGAGTTGAGTACACTGGTGCCGAATAATGTCGAATACATTAATGTATGCCGAATACATCCAATACATTAATGACGAATATAAATGCTGAATACATTAAAGCCTCAGGCGTTATCATAATCAAGTAATAAAGAGGAGCAGGGGATTTCAAAAAATGACAGAGC
>CAZTQO010000019.1:31453-117338 GCA_964615655.1 uncultured Candidatus Obscuribacterales bacterium
TAGGGGCAGAAGAATGACAGAGCTAGGGGCAGAAGAATGACAGAGCTAGGGGCAGAAGAATGACAGAGCTAGGGGCAGGAGAATGACAGAGCTAGGGGCAGGAGAAAAAGAGCGCATTCGTTTGTATCTGGGTACCGGTTGTGGAAAAACAACAGCCACTTTCGGTGTGCTAATAAGGGCCCTGTCAACAGGAATGAACGTAAGCATAGTTTTTTTCGATAAGCTAGAAGCTAACAGTAGCGAGGGAAAAATGCTTAACTTTCTAGCAGCCAACAAGCAGAATGGCTTTGGCAAACTTGAAGTTCATTATACTGGCGTTAATCGCGTAGGCGCAGGACCGGGAGGCAGCTTCCGCTTTTACAGTTCTCCAAATGGCATACTTGAAGAAGACAAAAAGGAAGCAAAAAAAGGGCTGAGTTTTCTTGAAGAAGCATTCAAACGCGGCGATCAGCTTGTGATTGCAGACGAGCTCTTAGACGTAGCCAGAGTAGGGCTTCTTGATTGGGAAGAAGTCAAGCAAGTGATCGAAACAAGAGAGGATCCGAGCTTGCTTATTCTCACCGGTCGCAAAGCCCCGGACTGGTTAATGGGCGCCGCTAGCACTATTTCGAGCACCATACAGCTAAAGCATCATGGACGTGCAATTGAAGGCATCGACTGCTAGCCATTCTCTATGATGAGTCACTTCTATGAATCGCTGCTGTTAACACTGTGTTAATCACTGCTGTTAACCACTGCTGCGCTGCAATAAAATCGCTTCTATGAATCGCTGCAATAAAATCGCTTCTATGAATCACTTCTATGAATCACTTCTATGAATCACTGCTGTTAATCGCTGAATAAATGCATTAAATCACTGCTGTGAACCACTTCTTTGACTTTGAAAGATATGTCAATCTTTTCTTGTGCTGTCATGACCGTTGGAGGCAACAGTCGGTTGCTTGTTTCCCGCAATCAACTGTTTGACTACTTCTTCTGCTTTTAGAAGTTGTATGTCTTTGGTGTCCGCCGGTGTGCGTCGCACAGACAGGTTGGCCATGGTTGGGTCATACCACCAGGGTCCCTTGCCTGCATTGAAGTCATCATCAGAGACTTTCACTTCGAAATCAGGCACGATACCGGTCTTGTGGATATCAGTGTCATTTGGTGTCAGGTATTTGGCAATGGTAACGTTAACACCAGTGCCGTTGCCAAGTGTGTTGATTGCCTGTACCAGTCCTTTACCAAATGAGGTGTTACCGATAAGTTTGGCTCTTCCGTTGTCTCTGAGTGCGCCTGACAAAATTTCGCTGGCCGAGGCGCTTCCTTTGTTGATTAATAGAACCACCGGTAGGTCTGTTTTGAACGATGACCTGGTTGCAAGTTGCGAAGTCTTGTAGCCGTCTGCGTCGATAGTACTAACTATGATTCCACGGTCTAAGAACATGTTTGCAATATCGATTGCGTTTGCAAGCAAGCCGCCCGGATTGTTTCTCAGGTCTAGTATCAATCCTCTGGCATTCTGTAATTTACGAATACCGTCTTTCATTTCTTCGTTTGCTTTCTGAGAAATGAAGCTGCTCAGTCTGATGTAGCCGACATCACCGGGGAGCATTTCGGCAGTTTCAACCGATTTTATCGGTATGTCTGCCCTGATTATTCCAACCGACTCTTTCTTTACGTCTTCCTTGCCTTTTTCTTTGAAATGTCTGAGATAAGTGATTGTGACTTTGGTGCCCTTCAATCCTCTAATTTGCTTAACCACCTGGTCGAGTGACTGCCCTTTTACGGGCTTGAAATCAACCTCTACGATTTCATCACCTGCCTGTAACCCGGCTTTATATGCAGGAGTGTCAGTGATTGGAGCTATGACTACGACTTTGTGCTCCTTGTTCATTCCAAGCTGCATGCCGACTCCAGAAAGGCGTGCCTGAATTTGCATCTTCTCTTCGCCGAAATGCTCTTCGTTCAAAAAGCGCGTGTACGGATCTCCCAGGCTTGCAAGCATTGTTTCGATTGCTTTATGCGCATCTTCCTGAGTTTTGATCTTAGCGTCATATCTGTGTTCCCAACGCTGCCAGTCTTGATCGTTGAACTTCTGGTCATAGTATGAGTCTTTAATGATGCCCCAGGCTTTGTGGTATAGCTCCTGCGGTGGTATTTCCCGCCCTTTGGCTCTGTCCTGAGCAAAAGCTGCAGGCTCAATCGGATGAACGCTGGTCTGTCCTTTGAAGTTCATATAGGACAAGCCTGCTACTGCACATATAGCCAGTGTGCTGACTCGGAGGACCCATTTTCTGGTAAAACTCTTTTGCGCCATTTCTTCCTCGGTCTCTATTTGCTCGTGATTTTCAAAGCAAAACCATTTCCTAATATATAAATCCTATTCCACGTGGGAGCAACCTGGCAAAACTTTTCAAAGTTAGGATTAGATTCAGGATATTTAATTCTACATCCCAATCATGCTCTCTGACAGCGTAAATTGCCTGATTGTTTCACAAGGCTAATACGAGTTTTGGATTCGAGTTCAAGGTCGAAACTGGCAACTGCTCCAGCTGGTGCTAAACGGCGGCTGTCAAAGCTTCAAAACAGATTTCAGGATTAAATTTATTGGGTTTTCAACATCGCCTGTCTAACTTAACATGCTTCCAGGAAGTTAAATTTCCAGACCCAGTTTTTTGGGTGTTGAGAAAAGGAGACAGGCAGGCTTGGCATGGTTACAAGCGAGTTAAGCCGGGAAGAAACCCCCGAAGCCCAGATTACTAATGATACGATGCTTCGGGAAGCCAGCCCCTCAAACTGGCGAGCCCTTGAAAAAGCGGCGGAATTGCGGCAAAGAATGTCCAAATCTACCAAATTTAAGCTGAAAGTCCTTTTCAGCATCATTATGTTTGCCAGCTTGTTCATTTTCGGCAAGATCGACCTCGCGCAAACATGGCAGGTCGCACTTCATGCAAATCCCTGGATCTTGGGTGGCACTGTCATACTGTTTTTGTCGTCTTTCTTGCCTATGGCAAGGCGCTGGCAGCTTTTGTCAAGATCTCTTGGTTTTCAGAGGAATTTTCTAGAACTTTGCAGATTTTATTTTGTCGGCTGCTTTTTTAACCTTTTTCTACCCTCCACAGTTGGAGGCGATGTAAGCCGTTGTTACTATCTGACCAAAGGCACCGGGCTTTATAAAGAAGGCTTTTATTCAGTGCTTGCAGACAGAGCAAGTGGAATTGCAGTGCTTTTCCTTTGTGCGACTCTTGGAATCATTTTTTCACCGGGAGCAGCCAACCTGCCGTGGCAGCTTAAATGGCCTATTTTTGCAGGTACCTTTGCAACCTTTGTAGTTTTGCCATTCATGCCTCAATTGAGCAAATTGATACTTGGAGAAAGAAACTGGATCACAAGGCAGTTTAACGAGTCTTCAGCGCGCATTTTCTGGCAGGAAAAAAACATAATTCCTGTATCGCTTGCCTGGTCTTTTGCTTCTCAATTGATCCTGGTTTTTTGCCATTACACGGTCGGAATGGCGCTTGGTCTTGATATACCCCTCTGGTTCTGTTTTGTTTTCTACCCGTCAGTTGCAGTGCTGGGCTTTATTACTCCGAGCTTCAACGGTATCGGTATCCGGGAATGGGCATACACATATTTCCTGATGATGGTCGGCATAGATAAGTCGCATGCTCTTACATATGCGTTGATGTGGCTGGCGCTTACGACATTTGCAAGCGTGGTCGGCGGTCTTGTATATGTAGCCGCACATATGAACCCGCCGCCAAAAGAACTGGAAAACAACTAAAGCAGCGTCTTATACTGGTCTGGTTTTCTGTTTTGACTTTAGCCGTATATGTCTTTACCCGATATCGGAGCCATATCCAGAACTAATCCGAATTTTCTGCGGATTATCGAGCTTGCTTCAAAACGCCAGCGCAAGTTGTATCTGGTTGGCGGATATATAAGAGATCTTCTAAACCAGAATAGAGGCGCTAATAGCCAGGAGGCGGGCACTGAGGCAGGCTCTCTAGGGGGCGCTCAAGCGGGCTCTGAGGCAGGCTCTCTAGCGGGCGCTCAAGCGGGATCTCACAAAGACCTGGACTTCATGGTCATGAACGGTCCGGCAATCGAATTTGCCCGTGAGTGCGCCGAGCTTTTGCAGGCTCATTTTGTTTTGCTGGACGAAGAAAACGACACTGGCCGGGTTGTCACTGATAATCAGGAGTGTTTTGACTTTGCACACTGTGTGGGCGGCAGCCTGGAGTCTGATCTTAAAAGACGTGACTTTAGTGTAAATGCAATTGCCTTTGATCCTGAAAGCGGAGAACTCATAGATAAGCATGGTGGAATTTGTGATATTGAGAAACGAACGCTTCGGGCAATTTCGGAAAAATCTTTTATTGATGATCCTCTGAGGCTGCTGCGGGCCCATCGTTTTGCTGCACTATTGGGATTTGATATAGAAAAGGAAAGTTATGCATATATCTGCAAGCACAAGAAGCTGATTGCAAATGTTGCGGCAGAAAGAATATGCACAGAGTTCTTCCTAATGCTTGAAACGGAAAATTCAGGCGCCCAGATAAAATTGATGGGAGAGAGTGGTTTGCTTGAAGAAATCTTTCCGGAGCTATCCGCCTGCCATAAAGTTACGAAGAATGCTTATCACCATCTCGGACTTTTCGATCATTCAATTGAGACACTGATTCAGGTAGAAGTCGGATTCAAAGAAATACCGGAACCATACAAAAACATGATGAAGAGCGAACTTGCCGGCGGTGTATCCAGAATCGCGGCAAGCAAACTGGCAGGGCTGATTCATGATATTGGCAAGCCGGATACCTGGGTTGTAACCGAAGAAGGCAAGCACACGTTTATAGGGCATGACAAGCTTGGAGCTCAGATGTGCGAGCCAATTGCCAGGCGGCTCAAATGGGCAAAACAAATAGAGCGGCTCATAGAAAAACTGGTGCGCTGGCATTTGCGTCCAGGGCAACTTTTTCACCAGGGAATGCCTACTGACAAGGCTAGATACAGATTTTACAAAACAATTGGTGATGATCTTCCGGAACTGATACTCATTGCTCTGGCTGATTTTAGGTCCACTTGTGGACCCGGATTGCAGGTTGGCAGGAGGGAAGCAGAAGAAAATCTCTTCGAACTTTTGCGTAATTTCTCCGTCTATCAAGTAAGCAAAATAAAGGAGTCACGTTTTCTGGATGGAACTGATCTGATGAAGCTACTTGGCATCAAGCCAGGACCTGTGGTCGGCGAATTACTTGAAGATTTGCTGGAGGCGCAGGCCCTGGGAGAGGTAAAAAACCGCGATCAGGCGGTTGAGTTTGCAAGAAAACTCTACGAGCAAAAGTATTGCAGATAACCAAAAAGATGCTTGGCAACCAATTCCGGTTAGAGCATTCAGAAACGTGGAATAAGAACTCCGTAGGGATAAAAATCCTGGCAGGGAATCCGGAGAGATAGTGGAAATATCGCCGGTCACAATTTAAACGAGGTGTGTTCTCATGGCACAGCAAACAAAGACCGACAAGCTCCGCAATTACACAATCATTGCAAGGCTTGATGATGCAATCCCGCTTAATACGCCGGAGTGGATCTCGGTAGAACAGATGATCAACCAGATTAGCGAATTTGTTCCCCTGTCGATGCTCAACAATCTCACTGAAGCAGTAATCAATTATGCAGATGATCAGGCTCGCAGAGGATATCTTCTGGGGCAGGAAGATCTGGTTGCTGAAATGAAAAAGAAAGCAAGCAAGATAGCGTAAAGAAAAATGCGTGAAACAGCGCTGCAAAAAGCGCTCAAATAGCTTCCCAAAGAACGCGCAGTTAGCACATCAAATTGTGCCTGATAGAAAAAGTGTTATAGGCTGGGTAACAGAAGGGCAGGACTTTTCGAAGTCTGCCCTTTTTGTTTGGCTGCGTTTGTTTGCCGGTCTTCTCTGATTTGAGAATTGCAAGTCCAATAAAATCGCTTGACTAGAATAGCAGCCTGACTAAAATAGCAGCCTGACTAAAATAGCAGCCTGACTAAAATAGCAGCCTGACTAAAATAGCAGCCAGACTAAATAAAATAGCAGCCAGACTAAAATAGCAGTCTAACTAAAATCCTAGCCCGACTGCCCAGAATAAGAATAAGTCACCAGTCTGGTGTTATTTGACAAAATTCATCGGATTATTCGGCTTGCCGTCTACCCTGACTTCAAAATGCAAATGGGGACCGGTTGAGAAGCCTGTTGATCCTTCATAGCCAATCACGTCGCCTTTTTTGACATTTTGACCTGCGCTGGCCGCGGCCTTGCTCATGTGAGCATATAGAGTAGCAAGCCCGTTTCCGTGACTTACAATCACAACCTTTCCATATCCACCGTACCAGCCGGAGTAAAGAACATTGCCACTGTCGGCAGCTTTTATCGGTGTGTGGTTCTTGCCTGCAAGATCAACTCCGGTATGAAACTTCTTTACACCGAAAATCGGATGGCGGCGCCAACCGAACGGTGAAGTTACCGGTGCCTTAATAGGCAGCGAGAGATTGCCGCTACCATGAGTTACGACCTTTTCTGTGCTGCCCTGAGTAGCGCGCACCATCTGTAGTATCTGGTGCTCGAGCTGATTCGATTCTCTGGACAATTGCTGTTCAGCGGCTTCATAAAATGCACGCTGGGATCTCAGTTTTTCTGCGACCAGCTCTTGTTCGGATTTCTCTTTGTTGAGCATGAGGGCACGTTTTGCAAACTCGGAAACAATGTCGCCCAACTGCATTTTCTGCTGGCCCAGGCGATTCTTTTCGCCAGAGAGCGCAATGGCTCTTGCTCGCAAACTTGAAATCAGTTTCCTGTCCATTTCTGCGATTCTTTCCTGGAAATAAAGCAGGTCCATGAGTTGCTGAAGCGAACTTACTTGAAAAAGCATATCCAGAAGACCGAGACGCTGCCCTTCATACATCTCACGCAAGCGCCTGCCTGCCTGGCTTTCCAGATCCTGTGACTGAACCCTGGTCTTTTGCAAAGTGGTCTCGCAATTGACCAGCTTGTTTTCGGTTTTTTTCAACTGGTGTTTGTTTGAGTTTAAATCTCTATTTGCTTTGTTCAGATTCGACTGAATATTCCGCAGCTTTTGTAAAGCATGTCTTTCTTTCTCGCGGGCCAGCCGCAGCCTTTCTCGAGCTTCTTTGCGCTTATGCTCTATTTCTTTCAGGCGTTCTTTAGCGTCTGTTTGAGAATGAGTTTTCGTGCCTGAATTTGAATGAGCAAGCACTGCTGTCGGAAAGCAATTCAAAAGCAGCAGGCTCAAAATGAAGCCCTGCAGAATGCGAGAATTATCAGCCCTGGTTAATAGTTTGTTTTGCATAGCTTGAGTTGAGTTTAGCATTGTCAATTCAACTAATGCTTTTGCTCAATTAGATGTCTTGCTAACAACCTTCTATCCTGCCCGCAGTGACTCGAATAGAAAGCACTTGGGAACAGCCAAGATTATCTAACTAATGTTGGAAACTAACCCGAGAAGACTCTAATGAAGGTCTTAATTCTGAAGGATAAGTGCTAAAGATGAGTCATACTTTATGAGTTGACAGGCATTTTAGAAGGCTGTCAAGCGGAGTTGAGGATCCGGATCTAGAGAAGAGACATCTGGATGGAAACCTTTCTATATACGCATGGTTTGCGCGTATTTTAAGTCTCCGCCCTGAAATCTTTAAGCGCATTAAGGAGCTGCTTGAATTATGTTGAGAGAAATTGCCAAATATCCTCTAAAAATCAAAGGAAGCAACGGCGGAGAGCTGAATGAAGTTAAGAGTCCCTATAACGGCGAAGTAATTGCAGCAGTTGCTCAGGCTGATGAAAAATCAATTAAGCAAGCTATCAGCCAGGCTAAGGAAACATTTGAAAATCAAATGCGGAAAATGCCTGCACACAAGCGTGCGGAAATTTTGCTTAATACTGCCAGGCTTCTGGGAGAAAATCATGAGGATATGGCAAAAACCATAGCGCTTGAAGGCGGCAAGCCTATTAGAGACGCAAGGGTCGAGGTTACAAGAGCAATCGGTACTTTTACTCTTGCGGCAGAAGAAACACTGAGGCTGGATGGTGAGCAGATTGCCATGGACAGGCAACCTGGCAACGAAGGACGCCTGGGGCTTGTTGTCCGCGAGCCTATCGGTGTCATTGGCGCAATTACACCATTCAATTTCCCTTTGAATCTTGTAGCCCATAAACTTGCTCCTGCCATTGCATCTGGTTGCACTGTGGTTTTAAAACCCGCAAGTCAGACTCCGGTTTCAAGCCTGAAACTTGCAGAAATTTTGAGCCGCGCCGGATTGCCCGAAGGCGCTCTGGTGCTCACTCCCTGCCGCGGGTCTAAAGGTCATGCACTGGTCAGTGATCCCAGAATTGCGTTGCTTACTTTTACCGGCTCGCAAGAAGTAGGTTGGCGCCTGCGTCATGAGATCGCAGCCGGAACCCGCATAATTCTTGAACTCGGTGGAAATGCCGGTCTTGTGGTTCATGATGACGCCGACCTCAATCTGGCTGCTAAGGCCGCATGTAAAGGCGGCTATGTTAATGCAGGTCAAACCTGTATTTCGGTGCAAAGAATTTATGTGCAGGAAAAAGCTTATGATAAGTTTCTTGCTAAATTTGTCGATCTGGTTAAGAACCTGAAAACAGGCGATCCGCTTGATGAAACAGTAGACGTTGGTCCGATGATTGATTCAGGTTCGGTGGACAAAACCCTGGAATGGGTCGAAGAAGCGGTGAAATCAGGTGCGAAACTGCTTTCAGGCGGCAAGAAGCATGAAAACAACATTCTTGAACCAACGATTCTAACTGAAACTCAAAAGGATCTTTCGGTTGTTTGTCAGGAAGTCTTCGGTCCTGTGGTAGCAGTAATGAAGTACAAAGATATAGACGAAGCCATTGCTTTGATGAATGACTCCCGTTACGGGCTGCAGGCAGGTGTCTTTACTCAAAATATCGAAATCGCATTCAAAGCTGCAAGGCTTATTGATGCAGGCGGAGTGATGGTCAACGATGCTCCTACATTCAGAGCGGATCACATGCCTTACGGTGGGCGCAAAGAATCGGGTCTGGGCCTTGAAGGCGTGCGCTATGCAATTGCAGAAATGACTCAGCCCAAGTTCATTTGCCTGAATTTGCCACCGCTCTGATAATGAACAATAACCTCGATGCAATTGAGAAACTGAAACAGGGTTTGGTGGTCTCTGCACAGGCTGCAGGCGACGAGCCTCTAAATAAGCCAGAGCACCTGCTGGCTCTTTCACTGTCTGCTTTAAATGGCGGAGCAAGCGGGCTCAGGTTGGAAGGTATTGAAAACATTCGCTATATCAAAGCGAGAGTCAAGGTTCCTGTAATCGGGCTCTTAAAATCGGGGGAGGTTGAAGACAGTCAGCGCCTGCAAAAGGTCTACATAACTGCGAGCTTTTCAGATGCGGAACTCATTGCAGAAGCCGGAGCGGACATTATTGCAATCGATGCAACCTCAAGAGAACGTCCGGATGGTCTGAGCCTTTCGGATTTGATCGGAAAAATACATAGCGAGCTTCAGAAGCCGGTGTGGGCCGATGTATCTTCTATTGATGAAGGCATGAATGCAGCTCGCTGCGGGGCTGACCTTGTTTCAACCACTCTTTATGGATACACTGAAGACAGCAAAAGGTATGAAGAAGACCCGCCGGATTTCGAACTCTTAGGCGCATTGTGCAAGAATCTCAAAGTGCCGGTGGCGCTTGAAGGACGGGTATGGCATCCGGAAGAACTTAGAAGGGCTTTTGAACTCGGGGCCTTTACAGTTGTGGTCGGCTCGGCAATCACACGCCCGCAATTGATAACCAGGCGTTTTGTCAGGGCAATTCCATTTGAAAGAGCTGCTGGCGGATGACACAAACTACTCTCTGGCTATTGCCTCTGCTTCTGGGAGCTTCCATTGGCATCTTTAACTCGATAAAGTCAGGCATACGCTGGTATTGGGGCGTGTTGATCCAGCACAGTCTGATTTTGATTCTGAGCGTGCTTGGACTCTGGGTGATTCCCAGGTATGATTGGCTCTGTGCAATTGCCGGCTGGTTTTTACTTCTCTTATTCACGGTGGTGGCACGTCTCTTAATTCTAAAAATGGGAAGGGCTCTCGGACTCTTGCGCTGCCAGCAAGTAGTGTCCCTGGCGCGGATTCTGCAATTCTTATTCTGGGGACCTCCCGGAAAATACTGGCTCGAGCTTGCCTATATGATCAATTTCTATTTGTCCGGCGATGCAGCTGCCGCAAACAAAATTTATGAAAAGTGGGCAAACAGCGACTTGCCCAGAAACGTAGCAGACAATCTCTCTTCTTATTCAATGGTCGGCTTGCTATTGATGCAGGACTGGGACGGCGCAATTCAAAAGTACGAAGATGCCAGAGAACGTTATTTAAATGAACGCAAAGCATCCAGGAAGCCGAAGAAGGTTCGCTTTCCGAATCAGGTGGCATCTTCGGCTGTGCGGGCTTTCAATGAAAGATACCGATTTAAAGAAGCACTTGAAGCGCTGAGACTTGCGGATCTACCAGGAAGCAATTACGGTCGAGACACGCTTGAAACAGTTTTTTTGGCTTATTTTGCATTGCTTGGTGCTGCTCCTGAAGTTCAGGAAATAATCGATTCGATGTCGAAGAACAGGAATGCTCTGCCCGAACATGCAAGGCTCTACTGGCAGGCCCGCTGTTTTGCCAGGCGCTATGAATACGAAGCTGCCATTAGAACATTTGCAGAGTGTGTTCGCAAGACACCTGAAAGAGACATCGTATGGAAAGAACGTGCTCAGAAGCAAATGAAGCTGGTTCAGGATGAATTGCTCAAAGCCAGAGATCAGGTTGAAGAAAACGAACCAGTGGAGTTGCGACTGGAAAACGAGCCGGTGGAAGAGCGGCTGGAAAACGAGCCGGTGGAGTTGCGGCTGGAAAACGAGCCGGACAGACTTGAGGCAATAAAAGAAGGAAAAGGGGTATTAAGAAAGGCAATCCTCGTATCCGATATTATGGCGAGCCGGCAAAATCCCAGAGCTGTAAATGCTCTTACAGGAGTAATTTCAATTAGTTTTGTTCTTACATTTGTGCCAATGGCGATGTTGATGGGTATGGGTGATCATTTCATCAATTTCTGCCAACAGGCTTTTCTTGCTGGATATTTACAGGGGAATTTGGTTCTGCAGGGACAGTGGTGGCGCCTGATAAGCTATATGTTTATTCACGGCGGCTTATCTCATCTGATGATGAATCTCTTTGCACTGGTCTGGTTTGGTCGCTATGTGGAGAATCTATTCGGTAGCCGCTGCCTTCTGATAATATTTTTTGCCTCCGGTGTTTTTTCCGGCTTGCTTGAAATGCTCGTCACCATGGATGAACCGTCTGTTGGGGCTTCAGGGGCAATTCTCGGGGTCTTCGGAGCAGGATTGGCGGCTACGCTCAGGCTGAAGGACGTACTGCCTCCGGCAGTTCGAAAGCATGAACTACTGTGGATGATTGCACTTGCTGTGACCCAGCTTTTGTTCGATCAGCTTGTAAATTTCTTTTTTCCGAGCGGCAAACATGTGCAAAGCACGATTCGTATTGCAGCCGCAGCACATTTCGGTGGGATGTTGAGCGGATTTGTGCTCGGATGGTTGTTGCCTTTGAAGATTCTGGGTACAGAAAAGAAGAAAGAGGGTGCTAAAACACCCATCTGAGCAAAGACCACTTTGAAAAACGCTTGCTATGAAAACTCTTGCTTGTAATTATGATTGCGACTGAAAGAAGGTGACCAGCCATGCATGATTGTCCCAGCTGTCGGGTGCCCTTACACGGTTATGAAGAAGTCTGCCCGTCCTGCGGAACCAGGCAGGCAGTAAGAAGGAAGGGACCGGGGCAGTTCTCTTCATTCAGACCGGAGCAACCGGGCATCAACTGGATGCCTTTTGTGCTTTGTTTCCTGGTTGTCGGAATTGTAATCATACTTGCCATGTCGACTTCATGGATTGGCAAGCTGGCCACCGAAGGACCACCCAAAGAAGATCCGATAGAAAAACTGAGCTATATAGACGCCCGAAACATTATCGAGCAGGAACTTACAAATGGACTGCAGGCTGTGGGAGCTCAGGCGAAACTGACCTGGGCCGATGCCAACGATGGCAGTCCCGGTGATAAATCAATGGACAAACCGATAAATTTAACTGTAGATACTTCACTTGCGGATCCTAATTCACGAAAGCCGATTATCGACAGAGTGAAGGATTATATGGAAAAGGGAAAAATTCCCACCCTAACTATGAACGATGCCAGGACCCATGCGCACTGGACTTATAACATGGTTGCACCTCTATCGCGAGGTGCTGATGATGAGTGAGTTCTATTGGTGAAGAATAAAATCTACTTTGAAGCTGAATAGTCTGAATAATGACTGTAGAAGCTGAATAACTCACTGCAGCTTCTCATCCTGGCAAGATTAAGATGCTTGCTTTGAATTCAAGCCAGGATCGCAGACGAGCTTAATATGCTAGTCTCATGGATTGTTGAATTTCGGCAAGATATCAATATGAAAAAAAGAATCTGGATTGGACTTCTAGCTGCCTGTTTACTACTTGGAATTTTTGCAGGCAATGCACTTCCTCAGTCGGAGAATTCAAAAGCAGAGGATGAAAGAAAAGGAGTTGCTCTTGTCGTAAAAGGCAGGAGGCTCATTACATTTTATGCCACTGTCGACGGGCAGACCCCCGAAGAAAGGGCGCGGCAAGCAGCTTCTGTGCTTCGGACTCTTTCTGAAATGCCGGGTTTCAATATTGACCAGATTCACACCGAAGACGGCATTTCCGGCACCAACGTGGTGGCCTCTGGCAGGCGCATAGCTACGATTACCGATCAGGACGCGAAGTATGTGCAGGGAAATAACACAAAGATGCTTGCTAACGATTTCGTTCTCAAGTCCAAATATGCCCTGATTGACCGAGCCGAACAACAGGATGCTTCAGCACTTGCTTTTGGTGTCGGTTTTTGCGTAATCGGCTTTCTAGCTATGGTTTTTTTTATTGCATTGATTTGCCGCCTGGCCATATTAGTCTGCGAGATCTCGGACAGGTCTCTCAAGCAAGGAATCAAAATTCAGGATGCGGAGCTTATAAGCGCCAGAGCGTTGCTGGATATGATTACTGCTGTCATCAAGCTTCTGCAATTCGCGATTATTTTCTTACTTGTTTGTGTTTATGTAGTAGTCGCGTTGCGCTTCTTTCCGGCTACTCGCCCGCTTGCAGATATGCTGATTGAAAGCGCTAAGATTCCGTTTGCAACTCTTGCCGAATCAATCATAGTTTACCTGCCTAACTTGTTCTCACTATTTGTAATTGCAATCATCAGTTATGGAGCGATATTCCTCTGTCGGTTCTTCTTTAATGCGCTCAGAGACAAATCCATAAGGATCGCCGACTTTGATCCGGACTGGGCCGAACCCACATACAAGCTTGCACGCTTTATGATTTTGTTTTTTGCGCTCGTCTGTGCTTTTCCTTATTTGCCTGGTTCGGATACTGCTGCATTCAAGCAGGTTGGACTGGTACTTGGTATCATTGTATCTTTTGGATCTTCGTCTGCCATAAGCAATATGGTTGCAGGAATAGTTCTTACTTATACAAACGCATTCAGAATCGGAGACCGTGTTCTGATCGCTGATCAAAGAGGCGATGTAGTTGAGAAAAACATGTTTGTAACCAAGATCAAGACTCCAAAAGGTGAAGTAGTTTCGATTCCGAATGCCCCAATTCTTGCAGGAAGTATTACGAACTACAGCGCCGAAGGACTTGCCGGGCGCCTGGTGCTTTACACCAAAGTGACAATTGGATATGAAACTCCCTGGCGTAAAGTTCACGAAGTGTTGCTGAGCGCAGCAGCTAACACAAAACATGTTCTTAGTGATCCACTGCCTTTTGTATTACAGACCTCGCTGGATGACTTCTACGTTACATATGAGCTCAATGTTTATACCGACCAGGCTCAAAAGATGCCGGAAATCTATTCCAACTTGCATATGAATATCCAGGACTCGTTTTTTAAGGCTGGTCTCGAAATCATGTCGCCTCACTACACATGTTTACGTGATGGCAATATGCCTTCGATTCCTCAAGAGAATTTGCCGGAAGGATTTGAAGCGCCAGTATTCAGGGTTTCAAGCGCAAAAAATTGAGCCGCTATTTGCGAACTTTGTCTTTGGCAACGTAGCTGAATATTGAAAGGTCGTTGCCGTCGAGGTCGCAAAATGTCGCCGAAACACCGACTTTGCTTTCCTCTTCGCAAACAGGGCGCGGTTCGTGACTGAACTTGACGCCTGCATTTTTCAGATCTTCATATGCTTCGTAAACGTCATCTACTTGAAATACAAGCTCCGGATTGCCTTCCTTGGGCTTTGCGACTGCGTTTTCAATGCCATGAAGAGCTAGTGTGGTGTGACCTGTTTCAAATTCAACCCAACCTGGTGCTTCTACTTTTGCTTTCATGCCCAGTGATTCGCTGTAGAACTTTGTGGCTTTTTCCGTATCCTTCACATAAAGGATCACATAGGAAAGTGTTGATAACTTTGTTTTGCTGCTTACTGACATTTCCAACTCCTTGACGAGGGTGCTTTTTCTGAATTAGTCCCCACAAGATTTTTGTACAAAAATCTTTGGAGCTTTAGATTGCCGATTTAACAGGGGGATAGGGATATATTCTCTGGCTACTCCGGAGCTTGATATCCTAACCCATCTTTGAGCACAGATCATTAATCGTCGATGAATTCCGAAACTGCCTTGCTTGACAATACCTGCCTTGACAACACCCTACTTGACAATGCCTGGCGGTAACGAAGAAAAATCAGACACTGGTTTTCCCTCTCAAGCGAATTCGCTTGAGAGGTTTTATTTCTTGGGAGAGAAAACGCGCTTCAAGAATTTGGCGACCGGGTCATAATACTCGTCCACGACCCGTTCTTTCATCGGAATAATACCGTTATCTGTTATGTGAATGCTTTCCGGGCAAACTTCAGTACAACATTTTGTGATGTTGCAATAACCGATACCGCCCTCCTTGTGGAGGAACTCGAGGCGGTCCGCATCGTCGAGAGGGTGCATTTCAAGGCTTGCAACCCTTATCATGTATCGAGGACCGGCGAAGGCATCTTTGCGATTGTGGTCACGTACAACGTGGCAAACATTCTGGCAAAGGAAGCATTCGATGCACTTACGAAACTCCTGCACTCGCTCTATATCTTCTTGATAGAAGGTCCAGTCCGCGTCCTTCTTGGGCGTAAAAGGTTGAATCTTCTTGTTCTGCTCATAGTTCCAGGACACGTCGGTAACCAAGTCTTTGATAAGCGGAAATGCTTTAATAGGTTCAACTGTGATCACTTCGTCTCTGGCATAACCTTCCATTCTGGTTTTGCACATCAATGAAGGAATGCCGTTTACTTCAGCACTGCAAGATCCGCATTTTGCCGCCTTGCAATTCCAGCGTACAGCAAGGTCGGGGGCTGATTTTGCCTGTATTTGATGTATGGCATCAAGCACTACCATGCCTTCGCCGACTTCAACAGTGTAATCCTGATAGGAGCCGCCGTTTTCGTCACCTCGGAAAACTTTCATTTTTGCTTGGTAATTCTCAGGCATGGCTTGTCTCCTTCCTCTTCAGCAGGTCTTTTAGTTCTGCAGGCATTTCCAGCAATGGAGTCTTAGTCAGTTTCATTGTGTCGCCATCCTTCCATACTGAAGTGTTCTCATTACCCTGATCCTCATCAGTGTCTTTGAAGTCCAGTCTGCTGTGCGCTCCCCGGCTTTCTGTTCGGGAAAGAGCGCTTCTGCCGATTGCCTCGGCTGCAATTGCCAGGTTTTTCATATCCCTGCACAGATGCCAGCCCGGGTTGTATCGCTTGCCGCCTCCGCAACCCAGCTTCTTGAGTTTTTCTTTGATGGTCTCCATTTCCTCAAGACCTTTTTTCAGATCCTTCTCTTCGCGGAAGATGCCGAAACACGTTCCTGTGATTTGATGCAGGTTTTTCTGCAGGTCGTAAGGATTGATAGCATCTGTTCTTTTAAGTGGAGCTTCGAGTTCTTCTATCGCTTCTTTCACTGCCGCTTCAGAAACTCTCGGCAGTTCACCCATGTTGCTTGCATAAGCTGCGGCTCCGCGTCCTGCACGGCGTCCGAAAACTATGAGGTCAGAAAGCGAGTTGCCGCCGAGCCTGTTGGCTCCATGCATACCGCCGCTGCATTCTCCGGCTGCAAACAGACCAGGAACTCGCGATTCGGCTGTGTCTGCATCTACTCTTATTCCGCCCATGATGTAATGCATGGTAGGACCGACTTCCATCGGACCTCTTGTGATGTCGACGTCTGCCAGGTCTTTGAACTGGTGATACATAGAGGGCAATTTCTTCTTCACACGCTCGGCTGGCTGGTAACTTATATCGAGATAAACACCACCGTGCTCGGAGCCTCTTCCTTCTTTTACTTCAGTGTAAATGGCTCTTGCTACGTTGTCTCTGGTGCTCAGTTCCGGAGGGCGGCGATAGTCGGTTTTGAGCTTTCCTGAAAGAGTGTCGGCAACCCAGGCATCGGCCTCCGTAATGTCTGCCGCATAATCGCCTCTCAGAGCATCTGGCAGGTATTTCCACATGAAGCGTTCGCCGTTCTTGTTTGTGAGCCTGCCGCCCTCACCGCGCACAGCTTCAGTTACAAGAATTCCGGCTACTCCCAGGGGCCATACCATGCCAGTGGGGTGAAACTGAACGAATTCCATATCTATAAGGTCAGCACCGGCATCATATGCAAGAGCATGCCCGTCTGCAGTGTATTCCCATGAGTTTGAGGTCACATGGAAGGCCCTTCCGACTCCGCCTGTTGCAAGCACAATTGCCTTGGCTCTAAACAGGATATAGCGCCCGTCTTCTCGGTAATAGCCGAAGGCGCCGGAGATCTTGTCTTCGTCTTTCAAGAGCCTGCTAATAGTGCATTCCATATAAACATCGATTCCGGAATGTACTCCTTTGTCTTGCAGGGTTCTGATCATTTCAAGCCCGGTGCGGTCACCCACGTGGCAGAGCCGCTTATAGGTATGACCGCCGAAAGCTCGCTGAAGTATCTTTCCATCATGGGTGCGATCGAAAACCGCACCCCAGCGCTCTAGTTCGGTAACACACTCGGGCGCTTCCTGTGCGTGAATCTGGGCCATGCGATTGTTGTTCAGATATTTGCCACCAATCATAGTATCGCGGAAATGAGTTTGCCAGTTATCCCGCGAGTCTACAGTTGCCATGGCAGCGGCTACACCGCCTTCAGCCATCACTGTGTGTGCTTTGCCTAAAAGCGATTTGCAAACGAGCCCAACGCTCAGCCCTTTACTTGCTGCTTCGATTGCGGCGCGCAGACCTGCACCGCCGGCTCCTATTACAATTACATCGTGCTCTATGGTTTCGTAATTCGACATTATGTTTCAGTCCTATTTAGCAGCTAATGAGAAAAGGATCGGGTCGCTAAACCCGCTTGATGCGCAGCGAGTATAAAAGTCTACCCCTGCTACGGAGAAGAGGCTGGCCCACGCCCAGAGCTGGTGATGCTCATTCAGTTTCGTTACTTTCTCCCAGAAGGAAAGAGAGGTTTTTGCCTGCTCGCCGCAGGAAAAACAATCAAGACGTCCGCCGATCAAATGCCTTAACGCGTGGCAGCCAAAAGTGTAATTGGAAAGCAGTGCCACGTTTACAAAGAACAATATAGTTCCTAAGGAAACCTGAAAATAGCCGAAGTTGAAAAAGTGATTTGCTGCAAAGAGAGTTTGAAGTGCATCCCACCAGAGAATTGCAAGTACGATTATTGCAAAGTAAAGCATGTAACGATGGATGTTTTGCAGAACAAAAGGAAATCTGGTTTCTCCCTGGTATTTGAAGCCCTTATATCCTGAGACTGCACAGGCCGGAGGAGTAGTGAAGTAAGCTCGATAATAGGCTTTGCGGTAGTAATAGCAGGTGGCCCTGAATCCGGCAGGAATCCATAGAATCAGAACTGCCGGTGATCTCAACACTTTAGGCAGAAAATTCAGAAAATCCGGCCATGGTAATTTTGGGGAATAGAAGGGCGAAAGCAAATTACCGACTTCGTAGTAATTGTTCTCAAACGCTCTCCAGGTTGCATAAATAATGAAAAGCGTGAAGCCGACGGCTACTGCCCCCGGCCCCAGGCTCCAGTTGTCTGTTCTCTGGGTTGAAAACAGGGGTTGTTTAGATGCTGCACCCGTTTTTACTTCGCTCATTTTTGAATTCCATTTAACTTTGACTTTGATGAACTTGCTCTAGCTCGTTCTACGGCAAAATCGGCACTGGCTGCCCAACTGAATGGGTGGACCCAATTATATCGAACTTGAAAGCAGAGATTCCCTATTCTTACTGCATTTATAGCTGTAAGTCCAAATTAGTTGTCGGGTGGCTCGTTAAATAGCAGTACGATAGATAAACAGCTCATTGCAGATACCATCTGCAATACCAGCAGGCGAGCCTTGATACGTGCAGATGCTGCCTGAATGTCTGAACGGCTATTCTTGAAAACTGGAGCTTGAGATCGGTGCTTGAGATCAGAACTTGAGATCAGAAGTTAAGATCAGAACTTGAGATCAGAACTTAAGATCAGAGCTTAAGTTCAGAACTTTAAGAAGCTACCTAGCAAAAGCAGCATTTCCTCAAGCAAAGTTAAGGCAAGTAGAGCACCCGACGGCATAATCTTTTTTGTTTTTGCAATTCGAATCGCAAAAACAAAAGTAAGAACGCTTGTGACTCCAACACCCAACAAAAGCCCATTTCTAGCATCGCTGATGCTTATGAAATAAGCCAGGACAAGAACTGCCGCGCTTGCCAGACCCGCTATCAAAGATATACTGCTCCGCCCCTTTACAAAGCCCATGATGCCGCCAACTGACATCAGGACCGCATAAACCAAAAGCGAGAATCGAGCGACAGTTTCCATATCTTCATCCGCGTTAACTACCAGGATAGTCTAGCAGATACTGTCAAGTGCTTATAATTCTGAAAAAGCGGATTGAAGCCTTGCGCGCTACTTCAGATACAGAACTTGCCTTGGACAAACAACTTGCCTTGGATACGGAATTTGGCATCGATGCAGAAGAAGAAACGATGCAGAAAGAGGCTTGGATGCAGAAATGAGCATTGAAATTCGACCGGCTGAAAAGAAAGATCTGCAAAGCATTTGCCGGATATACAATCATTATGTTCAAACAAGCACTGCCACCTTCCGTACAAATCCGGAAAGTCTGGATGAGCGCAGCCGCTGGTTCGACGAGCAGATTGAAGCAGGTCTTCCGACGCTGGTTATGGAAGAGCTTGGAGGCGATAATGCCAGCGGCGAAGATAAAATAATTGGCTTTGCCTGTCTTTCTCCATATCAAAGCAGATGCACATTCACAAGCACTCTTGAGCTCTCGATCTATATGGCTAGCGCTAGTTGCCACAGCGGTTTTGGGAAACAGTTGATGAACCGTATCATGACAGCTGCCAGAGATAAGGGGTATCATGCTATTGTGGTTCTAGTTTCTGCTGAAAATGATGCAGCTTTTGCATTTGCCAAAAAGAACGGATTTGAGCATGTGGGCAGGCTCAAAGAAGTTGGGCGGAAATTCAACCGATTTCTGGACCTCAATATTCTGGAGAAGCTCCTGTGATAAAGCATTTTAGAGGACTTTTGAGATGAACCTGGGCTCGGCATCGCTTCTGGCTGCCCTTTATTTTGCGCTTTCTCCACGTGTGGCTAAGGGCATCTATACAAACATACTTTTTCACCCACATCCTTTTCCGGATGAAAACTCTCATGAGAGGGAGTTTGCCGGTGTCTCTTATCAAGATGTCTTTTTCAAGGCCGGTGATGGGACACTTTTGCACGGTTGGTATTTCAAGCAGGCAGAATCTCCTTTTACAGTGCTCTTGAGTCATGGTAATACAGGAAATATTGCCGGAAGACCTGCGTTGCTTACTGCCCTACTTGAAACCGGTGTCTCACTTTTCGTTTATGATTATCGTGGATATGGCAAAAGCCAGGGCAGTCCATCCGTAGACGGAGTAATTGCAGACGCTTGTGCAGCCTACGACTACCTGGTGGAAAAGCAGGGCTGCAGACCCGACAGAGTGGTTCTTTACGGAGAATCGCTGGGAGCGGCGGTGAGTTGCCAGTTAACTTTGAAAAGGCCTTCTCAGGGATTGATCCTGCAATCAGGTTTTGCGTCAATCACTAAAATTAGCAGGCATCACATACCTTTGATGCATGTTTATCCTGCGGTGCTTTATCCGCAGCCACTTTTAGACAGCGTTGCCGTGCTTCGACGGGCGCATCCACCACTTTTGATTGTTCACGGACATAAAGATTCGGTTGTGCCTTTTTCTCACGGTAAAGAGCTCTTTCACAGTGCTGTGAACAGGAAGTATCTGGTGGAGTTTCCGGATGCGGAGCACAGCGACATTCCGATTGTTGCAAAAGAAAAATTCATTTCAGCAATGCAAGACTTCATGCAGGACTTAGCTTGATATCTAATTTGACATAAAATTTTGGCTTCTCAGATTGCCTGCTAGAATATTGCCCATGCCCTTGTGTCGGAACTGGTATACGAATCGCACTTAAAATGCGGTGCCCGTAAGGGATTGAGGGTTCGAATCCCTCCAAGGGCAGGCTTCTTTGTTTTCTTGCCTGTTTGCAATCCAAGATCTTGAATACAAGCGAAAGCATTTCAAGATCTTGAATTGCCATCTGCTTAATTAAGCGGCTCTTTTATTTTTTGCTCTGCTCAGGATCTGGTTTTGCTCAGGCTTGGAACTCGAACTTTGTTTTCGAGTACACCGATTCCGGTTGCCTCCATGCGCACGACGTCACCGTCGCTCAGCCAGCCATACTTTGCAGGCTGCAACTGTTCGCCTGATTTTGGATCTATCTTAGCCGAGAACTCTGCTATACAGCCACTGCCAACGGTGCCAGATCCGATTACATAGCCTGCATGCACGCTGATATTCTGCTTGCCCAGCCAGGCGATAATGCGAGGGAATGACCAGGCTTGTTTAGCTCCGCTTGTCGGGTGTGTGTGGTAGAGCGTGTTATAGTTGCTGCGGTTGCGTTCTTCGCCGTTTACACTCAGAATCATTTCCATGTTGAGGACGCCGTTTTCGTCCATATCGAGTTCGGATGCTTTAACTAGTTTGGGACCAAAACTTTTTCCGATTATTGACTTGCTGTGGTTAGGTCCGAGACCTTCCATGTCTTTTTTCTGGATGTCACGCGCAGACCAGTCGTTCATCACAGTCAAATAACAATGTTCTTTGAAAAATTCGAGTGCTTCCTTTTCATCTGTAATCAAAGCTGTTTTGTTAACAAAAGCAGCTATTTCAAACTCATAGTCGGCAGCTTTAACGGAGTCTGGAATTGTCACTTCTTCGCCTGTTGCAAAAACTTTTTCGGGCGGCAGGTCGCAAATGTAATAAGCAGCATGCTCATACCAGCCCGGCCAGATCTGGGCCCCACGTTTGTCGCGAATCTGGACCACATGCTTTTCAAAACCAAGGAAATCCAGAAAAATTCTTGGTTCTGCTATTTGGCTACCGAGAAAGTCGACAAATTTTGGCTCACGATTTAAAAGCATTTTTTTGCTCCTGCATATAAACACGAAGACTTATCTTAATAGACTCAAGCTCGATGGAGATTTTATTGAATGAATTAGAAAGATTTGGACCCGGCTCAGGATAAAATCAGGTTTTGTATGGTCGCTTGTTTTCGAATACTTGTTTACATGATGAGGCGATGATGAAGCACTCAGAGTCATTTGTCAGGCTTGTTGACGATGCCAAAAGCAGAGTGAAGGAAATCAGTCCTGAGGAGGTGCTTGCCAAACTCAGGAATCAGGAAGACTTTCATTTCATAGATGTCAGAGAGGATCATGAATGGGCCGAGGGGCGTGCAATGGGTGCCATTCATCTAGGCCGGGGAATAATCGAGCGCGACATCGAAAAAATGGTGCCTGACAAAGCAGCTTTACTTATACTTTACTGCGGGGGGGGCTTCAGATCGGCTATGGCTGCTGACAATGTCCAGAAAATGGGTTATACGAATATTCTTTCGATGCAAGGCGGCATCAGGCTATGGCGTGAGCTTTCGTACCCGGAAGAAAAATAAATGTGTTTCTAAGCTTCGGACTCAGCCCTGGTCTGAGAGATAGGCTGTTTTTACCAGCTTGTAAGCTATGTAGAGGTAAATAAGACAGATTAGCAAAACGAAGATTTCGGGGTTCTTCATCATTCCTTTAAAGAAAGGCTTTGCGAGGAAATCGACCCAGACAATTCCAAGTCCTGTGCCCATATAAGTTTTTTTTGTTCTCCCGCATAACATGCGCGATTCTAGGTAAGCAGCTGCAAATCTTATTGCAGACTATGTTAAAAAACAATTCTTGACATCGGGATTTTTTTATAGTGCCTTTGCGGATAGCTAACTGACCTGTTAGTGAGTAATGAAGCGCCTTTTGCCTGCTGCAAAAAGAATGGATCATGGTCGTTTTTGATTACTCTCGAGAGGTCTTGAGTTGCATGAGAAATTTTGGATTGCATAGGGCTAGCTTTGAATTGCGCTAGTATTAGCTGGGTATTTGAGGAAATCATGGAAATCGGAAATTCCGCCGACGGCGACGTGGCACTGCCAATCACCTTTGAAAATCCGGATGGCAGAATTGAGCTTGCAGGCAATCTGGAGAGTCTGCAATCAAGTTCTTTGTATAACGAAGATCTGGCGCCGCTTACGCTTTCTAGGCGTAACTGGTCGACTTATAACTTTGTTGCCTTATGGGCGTCCATGTGTGCCTGTATCCCCACTTATATGCTCTCATCGGGATTGATAGCCTCGGGTATGAACTGGTGGCAGGCTCTTACTACCATTTTGCTAGGCAATACGATTGTGCTGATTCCGATTCTTTTGAATTCACATCCGGGCACTAAGTACGGTATTCCATTTCCGGTGTTTGCAAGAGCGAGTTATGGCACACTTGGTTCTAATTTGCCTGCTCTTATGCGTGCTGTAGTGGCTTGTGGCTGGTTTGGAATTCAATCATGGATTGGCGGTCAGGCAATTTTCGAGTTTCTAAAAGCCATTTTTCCTGCCTGGCCTTCCGCTCTGGGTGCAAGCTTGATTCAGGGACATACAGGAACTGAATGGTTGTCATTTGCTGTTTTCTGGGGACTGAACCTGCTTATCATATACAAAGGAATGGATCTGCTCAAAAAAGTTCAGGGGGTGGCTGCACCCTTTGTGATGTTGATGACCGGAGCGCTGGTTGTCTGGGCTATAGATCATGCTCACGGTCTGGGTTCTCTCATGCACGAAAAAGGCAAGTTTCAGACACTTTCGAGTTTCTTGCCTGTATTCTTTCCATCGCTGACAGCGATGATTGGATTCTGGGCGACCCTGTCCTTAAACATGCCTGACTTTACTCGTTTCGGGCGCAGCCAGAAAGAGCAGACCATCGGGCAGGCAATTGCACTGCCTCTGGCAATGGCTGTATTTTCTGCAATGGGTGTGATGATTACGTCGGCGGCCCTTGTGATTTATCCTGATTCACCAGCCAACGAGCTATGGGACCCCGTCAAGTTGATTGCGAAATTCGATAGTCCTGTGCTTGTGGCCACCTCGATGTTTACCGTGGCTGTGGCAACTCTTTCTGTGAACATAGCTGCCAATGTTGTTTCTCCTGCAAATGATTTTGCAAATGCTTTTCCCAAGTGGATATCCTTTAAAACAGGCGGACTCATAACAGGTATATTCGGGCTATTGATGCAACCCTGGAAATTGATTGCCGACCCGAACGGCTACATATTCACATGGCTGCTCGGGTATTCGGGCGGACTCGGATCAATAGCCGGCGTACTTATTTTTGATTACTGGCTGATTCGCAAATGCCGTCTGAATCTGGCGGATCTCTATTTGCATTCAGGTGAATACGAGTACAAAAAGGGCTGGAATCCTGCGGCAGTGATTGCAACGATACTCGGTTGTGCAGCAGCCTGGGTTGGTGCATTCGTTCCAGTTCTGCATTCTTTTTATGAATACGGTTGGTTTGTAGGTCTTGCTGTTTCAGGACTCAGCTATTTCATTTTGATGAAAGCTCACAATTGAGCTCGCACCCATTTTGCCGCTTCTTCGCATTTCTGGGATAGTTCAGGCTTGGAATCAAGTTCTGCCATGCGACCGTAGCCTTCGTAACATCTGGCTATGTCCTCGGATACCACGGGTCTGCCGATATCCTCCGGTGCATGCTGCACCTGGCTGATTACTTCAAAATATGCAGAGGATGCCTTTGGAAAATCCTTTGCTTTTTCTGCTTCGAGTCCGATATCCAGATTACGCGTTGCCAGCTTTTTTAGCTTCAACATTTTTTCTGCAAGCTCAAACACTGACAGTGATTGCACTCTGGCTGCCAATCGTTGTTTTTCCACGGAGTCATCTTGTTCTTTTAGCGGTGGGCCGTCATCCGAACCAGAGAATTCGCCTTCTGGAAATTGTTCGGCACCGGCAGAATTCTCCTGAACACTTTCCTGGCTTTTTGTCTTGCCGGCTGCCTCGGAAACTAGCGAGATTTTTTCCATTTCCGGTAGTTTTGAGCTCAGGATTTTGCCGTCCTTTCCTCTTAACTGGGCTGATTTCTTACTATGGTTTGAAAACCAGCCGACCACCTGAAATCCACCAAAAGTAAAAGCTATAAGTACGCATATTGAGATAGCTCGGCTCAGCAGTTTGATCTGAGCCGTAGACATGCGTCGTTCCTGTCCAAGGCTCGCTATGTCCTGAGTCTGTTTTTCGGCCTCCAGCTGGTTGTGCTTCGCCCGGATTGCCCGGGCGCGAGCCTCCATATTGAGAGCATCGAGATGCCTGATATTGTTCTGTTTCAATAAAGATGCATATGAATCAAGGATTTTTGCAACCACTGGATGATCCATTCCAAGCGACTTTTCCATGTTGCGGAGCGATTTTTCCATCTCCTCAATCAGTTTGCCTGTTTTTTCATCAAGATTTGAGGCTTTCGGGCTTTCCATATTGAACAACCTGTAGTGCTTGCTTTTATGCAAGTGCTGCATTTATGCATGTGCGCTCCTAAGCATGTATGCCCTTTATTCAACTGTTGATAGCAGAACTGAGAATTCTTGCTGGATAAATTTGAAAAAGTTCACAGGAACAATCTCAAAGCTGAAGCGTCTTTCGGTTCATTAAGGCAGGGTAAGAGTTTTGGGACATTTATCCAGGCGATCCACGGATCTTACCAGCTAAGAAATTGAGTCCCAAGCACATCAAGACAGGGAGCTGCGCGTGCTGCTCCGAGTTTTTTGTGCCTGGAAGGGAGAAATACCATGTTTTGCAATACTCCATTTTGTGGGGCGCCGGATGATCGCGCCCGGATGCATGAAAACAAACAGGCCGAAATACAGATCCGAAAGGATAATTCAGCTCCATTAAGAGAGGGGTTGAGCAGACCCGAGCAGGCGCCGAGCTGCCATGGTGGGGTTTGCCAGCTTTTCTGGAGGCCGCAGCGAAATAGAGAAGCCTGAGCTAGAACTTGAGCAGAGCGCCAGGACCTGAGCTAGAACTTGAGCAGAGCCAGGAAGAGCCAGGACCTGAGCTAGAACCTGAGCTAGAACTTGAGCAGAGCCAGGAAGAGCCAGGACCTGAGCCAGGACCTGAGCCAGGACCTGAGCCAGGACCTGAGCACTTCTTTGAGTGTTTTGATGTTTTCCGAAGCTTGGTTAAGCTTCAAAAACCAACTAACCTTCTGCAGCAGCCAGATTCATGTCCTGGCTGTTTTCTTTTATGCGGGCAGCCAGCTCATGAAGCTCTTCCTGAATGTACTTTTCGAGGCCACCTTCCAGCAGTTTTTGAATATCGTTCATAAATCTGGCGGCTGGTGCGCCATCGATGATCCGGTGGTCGAAATTAAGTGTCAGAGTCATCATTTTTCTGATTTCAATCTGTCCGTCCTTAACCACAGGTCGTTTTTCAATGGCGCCTACACCGAATGTAGATGTGGACACGCAGGGCGGAATCATGGCTTTGACCCCCAGTTTTCCGAGGCTGCTCAGACCGAATGTGGCTCCCAGACACTTCAACCTGATTCCTGGGGTGCGAAGTCCAATGTAAAGTATGAGTCTGCGCAAGAACCAGGGCATCCAGGTAAATTTGTGCTGAAGGTTCATATGCCACACCTTTTCCAGGTCTGCTTCAGCGTGGCTTTTCAGTTCTTCTGAGATTTCGGCTATTGATTTTGTGTCCGGTTCATCAATGGCGCCGAAAAAGAGTGTTGGTTGCGACCCTATGAACCTTTCCACCGTAAAACCGGCAACTATTTCATTGAATACGACAGTTCTGCCGAAAGGCAACATCGCGGTTCTGGTATCGGGATGGGCTCTTTGAGCAATAGCTATAGCTTTGAGTAAGAAAGCCGTAGCTGTAACCCTTATCCCATATTTAGCCAGGGTTGCTCTGAGCTCCTCTATCCAGGTCATGTCTACATCCAGAAAGAAATAGGTCGGGACAGAATCGGCGCCGACTATATTAATCATGTCCAGGATATTCCAGCGCAGGCGAGGAAGTTTGGAAAAATGGTACGCTTTTTCCTTCTTATCTTGCTCGTTTCCCACCCTTAATCTCCTTTTGCCTTAAAACTGTAAAGCTTGTTATTTAATACTGACTGGTCTTTTGCTGGTTTGCAAGAGGGTGGCGCTTTAGAATTGTTTTTCCCTTCAAGCAGTTTACTTATTTTTGTCGGGATCCTCTTGCCTATTACTCACCATATAAGTATTTTAGCCTCTCAAAAGAAAAAATGGAGAAAGCTCTAATCTTTTGCAATTATTGAGATTGCAAGTTCAAAGACTGCCTGACTTAAGCAACCCTCTGCTCTCCTCAAAAAGTCTGTACTCACCGTCAAACTCTCTGAGAATCTCGTTGGCCATTTCCTGCCTTCGGCGCCTTCCGGCTCGTGGACAGTAATGGAGCGCAAAAGTCAGCATGCCCGAGGACCTGTTTTGCCAGAGTTCCTGCTTTCCCGGGTTCTGGATAAGTTTTCTCAGGTCTTTTGATTCACCGAGTTCCAGCATTTCGAATTCGTCGTTGCTCACAAAGGACAAAACAGCATAAATGCCTGCTGTATTTGCGACTTTCAAGCAATTCACCAGTGGTCCTTCAAATTCGTAACGACCAATCAGCAGACTCATTTGAAGCCTTTGCTTTCTATTCTGTCACCAGATACGGTAGCGAATCGATGATAGTATCACCCGACCCCAGCCCATTCAATAAGCAGACCTGCCTTCATTGCAAATCTGAAGCTATTTATCTTTCCCTTGCTGTCTAATCCCGAAAGCGTCGAATCCGTCGGCACCTGCAATTTCTAGGGTTTTCCTTCCTTGACAATTGCCCCTGAAACATTAAAATTCCGTAAGAAATGAGGGTAAGAACTGGAATGAAAAGTTTACGGCTGAGAAAGCCGAAAAATCTCGCTGCAATTTGCATGCAGACCGCCCTGTTTATGCTTCTTTGCGCATTGCCTGGAATCCTGCTGGCGCTGCTCTTCTGGCTATTGCTATTGCGCCTTTCGTGCTGCTTTGTCACAACTATAAAAAAGTTGCCAAACCGGGAGCAGAAAAAGCATTTTGTCAGAAGACTGTTCTTCTCAAAAAACATGCAGAAGCTGATTCTGGGCACTGTACTCATTTACCTAATGCGGGCATTTTTAAGTGAAATTGCTAAACTGGACTACTTTTTCAATTCCAGCTACTTTCATGCCTCGCATTTCCTGACGCTCATTTCATCAGCGGTACTTGCTTATCTTGCGGCATTTACTCTGCTTAGATTTGCTTATCGCCGCCTGATTATTGACAGAAAGGACTTGAGACCGGCAGCAATACAATCGAGTAGGAACAGCCCGGCATCTGAGTCCGGCAGGAGCCCGGCACTTGAGAGCCTGGCAGGTACAGATTCTTTTCAGTGCTCGAAAGGGAAAGAAAGGGCGAGAATGGAACTGCGGCAGGCCTGGATAGATTCGAGCTTTTTCATTTTTTCGTTTCTGGGAATTGTGTTTGTTTCGCTTCTTGCATTTGGAGACACCGGTGACTATCTGGCTAACTGGCTGATAGCTTCGGGCAGAGACGCCAATCTTATGGGCATTGGAACATACACGGCGCCCGAGGTGTTTATTTTCCCAGGGAACAAGGTGGTCTGGAAACTACCAGAATCAAGTAGCTTTATCCTGTTCATTAAGTTCATTTTTGTTGCGGTGCTGCTCTGGCTTTCGTTTGTGCCGATTCGTCGCTTTTCTGCGTATCTGGTCTCGGTAATCGAAAGGGCTGCAACTCGTTGCCTTACGGAGCTGCTTGATGCACCTGCTGCGTCCTTTCTTGAGGCTCTGAAATCCAGAACAAACAGTATGTATATTGCTGAGAGAAATATTCTTTTGAAACATGGTCTTGCAAGTGTGTCTTATGTACTGTTTTGTTATCTTCTTCTGTTTGGGCTCTTCGGACTTAGCGGGGGGCCCCTTGGGAATACAATCTGTCAGTGGTTTGATTGTTCGCTAACGGGCGCCGGCTTTGGAGTGATCCATGTCAAAGCTATACCGCAGCTGCACTGGTTTTGTGGAGCAATAGTGGCGCTTTACGGTACGATTCCGCTTGCTGTGACCGGTTGCATTTTTCTCCCCTTTTTTGAGCGCAAAAAAATAGAATTTGGCGAAGAAGGCATTTTTTTTCCTGACGGCAACAGCCTCTTTTCCATGGGGTTCAGAAGTCTAAGATCCTGGGATGATTTTGAAAGAGTCGAGATCAAGTCCTCTAAATCTGCCGATCTTAAAAGGAAAGAGTTAAAAGTGAAGTTTCGCAGCGGTGGCAGCCTGAGTCTGGGCTTGAGCCAGCTCAGCTCAAACGATATGCACAAACTCATCTCGGCCATAGACGAGCATGCGAGCCTTTGCCAGGTCACAGATGATGTGATCGCGGTAAAACAAGTGCTGGCTCGGGAGGAGCTAACGCCGGCTGGGGATGGAGCTGAACTCAGAGAAGAAGTGCCGGAAAACTTTATGTCGACTGTTTTTGTGCCGATCGAACCCGGAGACTATCTTCCAGGTAGAAAAGCAAGAGTGGTCAGGCTTCTGGCGAGCAAACCGCTTGCAGCCGTTTATCTGGTTCGTGCCCAGGACGGTGAATTGCTTGTGGTTAAACAGTTCTATCTTGCGGATCAGTCTAAAGAAACAAAAGCACTGATAAAAGCTTTTCAAAGAGAGTGTGAGTTATTGAAAACGTTGGAACATCCCAGAATTTCTCGTGTGCTTGACTCCTTTCAAGATGGTCTTTCCAGTTTTATTATCCTGGAACATTCAAGCGGAGTTGATCTCAGATCCTATGTGCAGGACGTAGGTAGGCGCTCGGAGTCAGTCGTTCTTGACTGGGCCGAACAGCTAGCTGAAATAGTGATTTATTTACATGAACAAAATCAGCCTGTTCTTCACCGAGACCTGACCCCGGACAATATTGTGATAGGACATGATGGCGCTCTGCATTTGATCGATTTTGGTGCAGCGCATCAGTTTCTGGAAGGAATAACTGGAACCATGATCGGCAAGCAGTGTTACACTGCCCCTGAGCAATTGCGGGGCAGTGCCAGCCCCAGGAGTGACATCTATAGTTTTGCTTGTACTTTATATTATTTGCTCACAGGCGAAGATCCTGTAGCTTTGCTCCAGGCTTCTGCAGGAGCAATAGTGCCTGTGTCACCGGCGCTTGATAGTTTGATTCGAGCATGTACCGAATTCGACGAGTCTAAAAGACCTCAAAACTTCAATGAAGTTTTGAGTTGGCTAAGAACTTGCAAACGAGATCCATGGGCTGAATATGCCCAGTATGTATGTGCAGGACAAGAGCTTGAGAATCTTATTGCGGACCCTGATTCGGCACTTCTGACGCAGGAAGACGAGGCTTCTGTTGGAGGTATCGGATGTGTGGAGGACATAGTGAACCCCGTGGGGGTGGACAGAGAAGAGCTGGTGGGGGTGGACAGAGAAGAGCTGGTGGGGGTGGACAGAGACCCCGTGGCCGGAAACTCGGAAGTGTTTTCTATAAATCTGGCAAGAGAGGAAAGCGCATCCGAACCTGTGCTTGCATATGATCCAAGAGCGGGTGATTGAACATGAGCACGAACTTTCAAAACTTGGTCGAAGTGGAGCATCAGGATTCGCAGTTCAAGCTCCACCAGGATCCGCTGAACGAGGCAAGCAGTTCGGAGGAAAAACGAACGGTGGGGTTCAAAGAATTCCTTACTGATAGTCGCAATCATTTAGTCGAGGCATTTGAGTACCATAAAGTCCCGCTCTGTGTACTGCTTTCGCTCTTGCTTTTTCCAAAGCTCATCTTGCTCTGGATTGCTTTTGTTCTGGTCTGGACCTTTTGCCAGTGGCTCTATCCACGTCTTTTGCCGGACTGGCAGCGGACGGCATCGGAACTCCTTCCCCAGAGATTGACAGAGAATCGCTGGTTCAAAGAAATCGATTCTGGTGTTTCACAGGTAAGACCTTTTATATTTGCGGCTTTCTACTTTTTTTGTGTTCCGCTTGCACTTGTGTGGATGGGAGTTCACTGGTTGGGGAAGCTTTTTGTTGGACCCAAATCCGTGACCAAAGCAGGTCTTGAGCGTAGCGACGAAGTGATGTTTTTTACGCGAAACAAAGAGCTTGCAAGCAAAGACGAGGAGAACAATTTTTTTCACTCTCCTGTTTTCTCGCTTACTGCTCTGGGTATTTTTGCTTGCGGTTTGCCTGCGGTGCTAACATATTTTCTGTACACGCTGTGGGGAATAGATGCCATTCTAGGTTATCCATCCAGTGATCCGCGTTTTTCTGTAGCAATAGTTATTATTGGCTTTTATCTAATGAGTCTAGCCTGGGGCTTGATGGCATTTTTTTTCAGAGCCTGGTTCACTTTTCCCCTTAACTTTCTGGGTAAAGAAGAGGAACTAAAGCTTGATTCATTCGGAATCAAGACCCAGTCCAAGAACTGGTTTGAAACTGTGCTTACCTGGAACTGTGCAAGAAGCAATGCCGAGTACCTGGATTGGAACATTGTGAAATCCCTGCGCTATGAATCTACGATACGATTTTATCCATTGCCTGTTAGTGGACTTTTTAACAATAACTCGGCTTTGTTCAAGCTGATGAATCGGATCGCATTTCTTTTTGATTCCATAGTTGACAGAGTTGGTCGTGCTGAAATCATTAGATTCAGTACAGCAAGAGAACACGAACAGATCGGTAATTGCATAACGTTAAACCTCTCAGATCTCAGCGCTGGAGATCGAGCTCGCATGTTTTATGCCACTCGAAGGTGGGCTCCACACGTATTTATAGATGATCGAACTCAGGAAAAGCTATTAGGATCAGCTGTCTTGAGGGAACCGCAATATACACAGATCTGGTTTGATTTGCTCACAAGTAAGCCCGAAAGAAAACGATTGAATGTGTTGAAAAAAGGCGAACTTCTGGCAGATGGTGAATTCGAAATTTTGGAAAAAATTGCCACTGGTGGCCAGGCAACCACATATCTTGCCAGGAGAAAAAAACTTGAAACTGGCGCAGATGGAGTAGACGAGGCGACTGAGCCAATCGGTGCGCTTAGCGCAGCTAAAGCACCTGAGCATGAAAATTGCGTTTTGAAAGAGTTCGTTTTATCCTCAAGTGATGTAGTGGGAGCACTTCTAGAGTCGGCCAGAGAATTTGAGACCGAGGCGAGTCTTTTGACTTTGCTGAAACATCCGCGCATAGTAAAAATGCTTGATTTTTTCAGCGAAGACCGGCGTGCATATCTGGTTCTTGAGCATGTCAAAGGTGTTTCTTTAAGGAAGCTTGTTCAGGAAAATGGTCCATTGCCGGAAAAGCTTGTTATCGAACTCGGAGTGCAGATGTGTGAGGTTTTGGACTATCTGCACAGTCAAACACCTGCATTAGTTCATCGCGATTTCAGCCCCGACAACATAATCTATTCAGACGAGAAAGGTATATCCTTGATTGATTTTAGTTTGTCGGGCTCAAAGCAGGGACAGGCTAAAAGGACGGTGGTGGGCAAGCATTCTTATACACCACCTGAACAGTTCCGAGAGCAATCAAGTTCTCAAAGTGACATTTATGCACTTGGTGCAAGTCTTTACTTCTTGCTTAGCGGGAAAGACCCGAAGCCAATCAGTTGTTCGAGCCCGAGAAGTGCAACTGGACTATGTTCCGAGGCATTGAACGAAATCGTTCAAAAAGCAACCAAACTTGACCTGGAGGAGCGGTATACCGATGTGAAATGGATCTTGCTTGATTTAAGAAAGGCAAGTGGATGTGATGCTGAAAGTCCTGCTAAAAGATGAAAGTCCTGCTGAAAGATGAAAGTCCTGATGTTTTGGTCAATTTAGCGGATGCTTAATAGAGTATCCGGGTCAGAAAGAGTGCAACCCCTGGAGTGTCAACAAGGATACTCGGTACAGAGCCAGTATTTGCGAACTTCATCTTCCTCAATTTGCATGGGTTTGACTCCGTAGATGAAGCAATTGTCTTTGCTGTCGTCATTAAGGCTACTTACTTCTCCGACACATACACATTCGTCGCCTGCTAAACCGCTAAATTGATGGCAGAGCTTAGGCGGCAAGGTGACACTTTCCCCTGGTTCAAGAATCAGCTTTCCGCCTGCGGGAAGTCGTTTCGTTATACCGTCAACCTGTACAATTACTTCCTCTGAACTTATGCTCTTCTCGTCCGCGGAAGCCCAACCCAGTTCCACTTCTAGACGACCACCACCGCGGTTTATCAGGTCTTCAGTTTTCATCCAGTGAAAATGCCAGGGAGTAATCTGTCCTGGGCGAACCATCATAGCCTTTTCGGCATATGGTTTTGTGTCCTGTCTTTCTCCTTTTGAGAGCAAACCATTGCGCAGAATGAAAAGCAGTAGACCATTTTGTGAGAAATTGCCTGAGCCGAAGTCGGTTAGATTCCAACCCATACCATGTGTCCTTATTTCAAGGGTTTCGGGCCCAAGATGTTCTTTCCATTTCTTGCAGTCCCATGAAGCCCATTTGGGTAGTTTAAGATTGTGTGAATCGAAAAACTCGATAGCCTGCTCGATCAGGCGGTTTATTTGGCTGCGTTTTAGCATTAAATTGTGTGCCCGTCTAAAAATGATGGAACCGATCATATGACTCTGATTCTACTCCTTACTTGCGCTTGAAATCTTGATTTCAAGAAGGCTTGCTTAGATAAAAACTTTTGCCGGGGTTGAACTTTTTTCGAATTCTCTTCGTCCAAGATTTATAGACAAAAATCTTTTGAGAAGGAGAATTGAAAAAATGAATACTTGTTGGATGAAAAGATTCATAAACAATCTACCGTATAATCGGATCTTTGTTAGTCGTGACCTTTTGAGCTTTGGAAAGCGGTGGCAAGTTGATCAGCTGACACATAAGCTTGTAAAGGAAGAGTTCATCGTGCGGCTTGCTCGTGGCGTGTTTTGCAAGGTGAAACTTGGTACAGAACCCCCAACAGTTCTTGAAATCGCAGAGGCAAAAGCAAGAGCATTCGGCAAGCAAATTGTTTCCCATGGCAAGAACGCTTTGCGCAGTCTAAAGATAAGGAATGAAGACAGCAGCCCAGTTCAAGTGCACTTTTTTGCAGTTAATGGTAGGACAAGTGCTTTCAATACGGTTGTAGGGCGAGTTGAATTTAAGTCAACTGTTCCGGCTCAAGTGCAAGCTGGCAACGAGAAACCTGGGCTTTTAATCAGGGCTCTGGCGTTGCTAGGGAAGAAGGGGGTTACGCCTGAGGATTTACCGAAAGCAAGAGACAATTTCACTACAAAAGAGTTTAACGATATCGTCAAAAAGAACTACGCAAAATACATGCCGGGCTGGATGAGTGATTCGTTCGTACACTTCAGCCACAAATCTACTAAGAAAAGAGGATTGCCAGATAAGGGTATCGATGCGGAGTTCGTACTCTGGTTGAATGATCTCACAGTCGATGAACTCAAGGGAGACTATTGCTTTGGATCGAGCTGATAGACCGATGATATGCCGTCTTTAAATCTGGGAAGCCTAAAGAATAGATGCTTTCAATATCTCTTGCGCCTGAAAACATCGGTTTTCAATGAACTTACCCGATCAAGAAACAAAAGACCGTCTAAATGATCAATCTCATGCTGGAGCACACGGGCTTCAAAGGCTGTGCTGGTCAGTGTTTGAGCCTGCCCGTTTCGGTCAGTGTATTCGACTGTGATTTTTTCAGCTCTACTCACGTTCGCAGTCAAATGAGGCAGGCTCAAGCAACCTTCCCGTCCAACTACAGCACCCTCATACTCAGTAATTACTGGGTTTATCAAGAAAATCCGTCCCTGGTTCGCCACTGGTTTAGTGCTTCTTGAAGCGTCAATAAGCACGACCCTGATTTGAATGCCGATTTGTGGCGCTGCTATTCCGACACAGCCAGGAGATGCATCCAGTGTTTCTTCCAGGTCAGCCAAATCGGTGTTCAGTAATTCATTAAAATTTTCAACTTCCTGAGAAAGCTCTTTCAATCTCGGATCGGGATAAAGGAGAATCTGCCTTATGGCCATCTTACAACTCCATTATTTCAAGTTCACGCACGCTTACGTTTACCCCCATTCTGGACGAGAATTCGACGAGCTTTTCTTGAAGTTCTGATGCCTGGAGATCCTTTTGAGAACTTAGCTCAAGCATCATGACAAAAATCTCGCCTTGTCCCTGACTGACTGATTTGGTTTGAACATCGGTTATGTTCAGATTCATGAAAGCGAGTTCCTTTGTGATACCGGCTACGATACCAGGTTTGTCTGCACCATAGACCGAAATAATGAATTGTTGTTTGGCTGTTTCCTGCTCCTCCAGCTCCTCCTTTGTAAGTTCTCTGACGCTAAAGTTCAGCTTGAGCTCTTTTTGCAATATCTGCAGATTCTCGTGCAACTCATCTACTTGCATCCCTTCGGGCATTGTGGTCATAAGAATTAATGCAAACTCACCTCTTAACAAGGTCATGCTCGAGTCAAGCAAGTTGCAGCCAAGTTTGAAGAGAAAGTCTGTAAGTTCGGCTACTATTCCGACCCTGTCTCGTCCGGCTCCTGTAATTACAACTGTTTTTTGCATGGTCTGGCTCCGCCGGCTGATATCTCAACAAATCGAATGAATTTGACAAATTTGTGGAAAGTAAAATTCTGTACGGTCTAAGATTATACGATTGCTAGCAATCATCGATTAAGAAGGAAAAAAGGGACCAGCCAATGGCTCAAGACGCGACACTGATTCCGATCGGCGAGTTGTTGACAAAAGCAAACATATTAAGCCAGGAAAGCCTGACTGATGCGTTGAGTAAGGCAAAAGAGCGTTCATTGCCTCTTGGAAAAGTCCTTGTCATGTTGGGGTATATCAAGCAAAAAGAGCTCAAGGCTGCTGTCGAAGCACAGTCTTTAATCAATGACAACCTGCTTTCTCTGGAGCTGGCTGCAAATGCGCTTTCGATGGTTTCAAAGAATGAATTAAAGCTGCCGGAAGCACTCGGACAGCTTGGTTGGCAAAAGCAAGCAAGCAGGGGAACCTCAAACAGGCTAGGCGAGCTCTTGATTGAAGCGGAGGCTCTTGACTGGGAACAGTTAAATGAGGCACTGAAAACCAGCTCTCAGACCGGTCTGCCGGTTGGCAGAGTTTTGGTCTTTCGAAAATATATTTCGAATGAAGTCTTATTAGCTTGTCTTACCGCGCAGAAACTCATTCGTGAAGGAGTAATAAATCGGGACCAGGCCGTTCAGGGATTGAAGGCGGTGCGCCAGCGCCAGATTGGATTTGAAGAATCGCTGGCACAGAGCGGTTTTTATCGCCCGCCAAAAAAACGAAGCACTCCTCTTGGATATATCCTGGTTGAAGCAGGCTTATTAGATCAGTCGCAACTCATGTCGTGTATGGAAATTGCTCTTACGTCAGAAAAACCGATTGGTGAGGTCTTCATCGAGGAAAAACTCCTGTCACGCTCTTTGTTGAAAGCTGCAATCAGAGTGCAGGAAATGGTTGATAACGGCACTTTGACCAATACATTAGCCTCTCAGGCTCTCAGGCAGATTTTTTCAGAGGGTTGCTCGGCAGTGAAAGCCATCGCCCAGGTTGGAGTTCCGAGAGTCGAAGTCAAACAACGCGCATTGATGCAGGAATTACTTTCTCTTGCCGGTCTTGCTGATCCCAGGGATCTTGAAGCAATTCTCGGTCCAGGCTCCGGGGCCTCTGTTGATATTGAGAAAGAACTGCTGCTTTCAGGTGTGCTCAGTGAGAGCATGCTCTACGCACTTTTGCGAGGCGTATATCTCATTGAAAACAAGTTTCTGGTTCAAGAAGATGCAATCATGGCATTGCACCAGTGCAAACTCAGCAATGTCAGCATGGATGAAGCACTGAAAGAGCTCGGTTGGACCGTAACTACAAGGCGAAGAGCCTAGAAAGCTAGTGCAGAAAGCCAGTGCAGAAAGCCAGTGCAGAAAGCCAGTGCAGAAAGCCAGTGTTTTAGATAGCTCCGTATGCTGCTTTCTTTTCTAATGGATTTCTTGAATTCTGTACCCACATCTGGTTGCCGAAGTCAAAATGCCACCATTCATTCGGATAATTCGCAAATCCTTCTTCGGTCATGAGCCAATACAGAAGCCGCCTGTTTTGCATGGCGCAGATTTCAGATGAGCTCAATTTTTGATTTTTATCTGAGTTTTTCTTCTCAAAAAAAGCACTGAAGCTTAGCTCGGAATTGTCGTCGAAAATGCTTCCCATATAGAGGAGCTCGCCGCTGCTTTTTCTTCTTATTGTCAGGTCTACAGCGCCACCAGTAAGATGCGTCGGCCAGGTTTTCCAGTCACTTTTCTTAAACAGACCCGGATTGGAGCAGAACTTGCCTGCGTATTCAACAAGATCCTCTTCGTTGGCTGATTTCGCTAGCATTCTTCTTGCCTCGCTGATTGAGTAATCCCAGAGTTGTTTCTGGCAGCTAACCGGTCTGTATGCATCGAAAACAAAAAGTTCGAGCCCGAGACATGCCAGTCTCTTATTCACGCTTTCTAATTTGACGGCGGCTGTTTTTCGCAATTTCTGTTTTTTGTCTCCAGCACAGACTGAACGGTAGTATGGCGCATTGAAGCCGTCTCTGCGAGCATAATAACTTTCGCCGGCAACTCCATATGAGCACAGATCCACAAGCTTCTCTTTGCTCAGATCGCTTTTCAGATCGATTGGTATTCTGTGATAGCTTAGTGCGGTTTTACCTTCTGGTGTTGGGGGCAGCGCTTTGTTTTTGAGATTCATGAGATCGTTTGAAGATTCTGCTTCCTTTGCCTGCGCTCCAGGCAGCGCGGATAAAGCTGTTATTGAAACTGCAAACGCAAGGATTGCCGCGTAATTTCTGGTCATTTTTTTCTTTACGGCCATGCTCTTATCTCCGTCACGACTTCCCTGTGAAATTCCGTTCCTGTCTCCGAACTCCTTGCTCAATCCCGTTCCTATCCCAATTCCCTGCTCAATTCCGTTCCTGTCCCAATTCCTGCTCAATTCCGTGCCCGGCTCGAATTCCCTTTCCGATTCAGCAATTTCTCTCAAGTAGATTAAGACTCAGGTGATTTTAGGATCTTTTTACAGTGCAAACAACGGCGGCAGACAGGCTGGAATACGAGGAACCCAATCCAGCTTCGACCTTAAGCAGCCTCGAGCAGCCTTGGACAGCCTTGGACGGCCTCGAGTGGCGTCCGTAGCCCTAAGCTGCTGTCTTAGCAAGCCTTAAACCAGAAGCTATTTCAGGAGCGATTAGCTGGATTATCTGGCGGGTATACTATTGCTAGCAGAGGCAGCTTTAGCAGGCAGGGGACCCAATGAAAGAACAGGGCGGCTTTTCCGAGAACAGTCCGGAAACAGGTAAGAGTGAAAACACAGCAGAACTGCCATTTCAGGCAGAGCGCTCATTGAGACCCAGCACTGCAAGTGACAGAGTCGAAATCAAGTTGCAGGCAATTTCGCCGGACAAGCAAGTTATTGATGTGGCCAATCTTGCAAAAGGCAAGGTCAACGACCAGCAGCTGTCTTCGTTTATAGAGACAAGTAAAAAGTCTTTCGATGATCTGGAGAAGGCCCGCGGCCCGTTGAATACTGTCTGGAACAATATGATGCGCCAGGAAATGAACGGTGAGCAATCTGGCAACGACTGGTCTATGAACTATATAAGTAAAGTGCAAGAAGTGCTCAGGCAGAACATGAACGATTTGAGCGCTGAAATGCCCTTTAGAGTCGCGTTCCCAGTTCAATCATTTCTTCCGGATGGCAAAGGTCAAATGAAAGCAGAGATGCTTTATGCTCTTTATCCACCGGTGCAAACAAGCATTCACGAGAATCACATTACGTTTCCCCTGCACTCACTTGATCCCCAAAGAGAAGCGCAGCTGAGAAACAATCCTTCCTTTTCTAGCTCGATAAGTTCTTATGAACAGCTTTTCCGCTTCAAGGTCAATTCCTTGATTGAGCGCAAAGAAAAGACCGAAGTTTAGTTCAAAAGATCGAAGTTTAGTTCAAGGGACAGGGCTTAGTTCAAAAGATCGAAGTTTAGTTCAAGGGACAGGGCTTAGTTCAAAGACAAGCTTGTAAAGGAACAGCTAGCCGGCTTAGCAAATGTCTTATGGCGCGCAGATCCACTGAATTACCAAGCAGTCTGTATTTTGTCTTGAGCGAAATATTCTCTGGGAAGAGAAAATCTTGTGAGTATCCCAGAAGCAATTGTATTTCTTCTGGTGCAAATCGCCGCAGTCTGCCTGTAGCCAGGCTTATGAAAGAACCGCTTGCCTTCATGCTTCTGGCATAGGAACTGCTAAAGCAAATCAGTCTTGCATCGGATTTTTCGAGGTCTGCAATGTTGAGGCTTTCTTGATATCGTTTTTGCAATTCAGCGTCTAGAAAAAGTTCTTCTGCTTTGTCGAATCTCTCATCTATGAAGCTTCTGATGCTCTGCCATTTGTATTCTGGTTTTGTTTCTGGGGCTTTCAAAACCACGCCTCTTTTCTTTCTGGATGCCAGGTAAAAAAGACGCGGACGCTGCATGGGGATCCCGAATTGGGTGGGGCAAAGAATCTGTTCTTCCCAGTTATATTGCAGTTCGATAAGGGTTCGTTCGAGAAGCTCTGCGGCTTTGCTGGCTCCGAAACCGGTGACGTTTTCAAAAAGGAAATATGCGGGTTTTTTTGCGGGCAGTAATTTGAGCAGATTCACCAGTGCTTTTGACCTGCTGTCTTGAAGATCGGCACGTTTGCCTCTGCGTGTAAAAGGGGTACAGGGCGGGCTCAGCCACCAAAGATCGGCGTCTGGCAATTCCGCACCGGATATGGTATCGAGATTTCGGCTTATTGGTTTGACCTTGAAATTGCTGCTGTACACTGAGTTAGCGTCCTGGCTCTGGTCATAAGCTGCCAGAACTTCAAGATCAAATTCTTTTGCCACGCTTGTAAAAGCACCGATCCCGGAAAAGAATTCAAGGGCAGTCAGCCGGGACAATCAGACCTCCGCTTCGGCGGTTTCGACTTCCACAGGTGTGTTTCTGAGCATAGCCCATAACTGGCGATTAACTTCCCAGACGGTTTCGTTCTTCCAGTTTGAAAGCACGCATTTTACTGTAATGCATCCTTCCATATCGAGCGGTATGCTTGCCGGAAAAATTGCGTGCCCGCAGAGTAAATCTTCCGGATCGTTTGCATTGAAATCATGGGTGAAAATGACTCTGCCGTTTGGATCTTCCACTTCAAGATGGCCGCAATACTGCCGCCTTTCATAAGGGGTGCCGAAACCTACAACAAACTGGCACTTAATATCTGAAGGGAACTGATCCACGACGAACAAATCAAAAAGATTATGCAAATTGATTCGTCCATCTGCTGCATGATCGGCACTTTCGCAAAGCAGAATATAGCCGCTATGCAGATATTTCATCCCGGGTGACCTCCGCCTATACAGGGCAATCAAAAGCTCGCTTAAGTTTATCGCATCTATGCATGCTTTTTAATTGCTTCGAGCTTCTTGTTAACCAGCTGAAACTAAAGAAAGGCTACTATAGTTGCCTTAGTCTGCTCCAGTCTGCACCGGTGAACTGATCAGGCTTCAGTTCCTGATTCTGTGCCGTTCGAGAGCCGCCGCTTATTCTTTGCTGCCGGATTTGCGTCCTGAAATTACCTGTTCTGCAATGTTTCCTGGAACCTCTTCATAGTGATCGAATTCCATGGTGAATGTGCCCTGGCCGCGGGTGCGGTTACGGATGTCAGTTGCATAGCCGAACATTTCGGAAAGCGGTACCTGAGCCTTAACTTTTGAAAGCTTGTCCATGGTTTCCATGCCTTCCACGCGCCCTCGGCGACTTGAAATGTCGCCAATAACGTCGCCCATGAATTCTTCGGGCACTTCGACTTCTACCTTCATAACAGGCTCGAGCAGAATAGGTTTGGCTTTCATAAAGCCTTCTTTGAACGCCATTGAACCGGCAATCTTAAATGCCATTTCTGACGAGTCGACTTCGTGGTATGAACCGAAAGTAAGGGTGACTTTGAAGTCGATGACAGGGTAACCAGCAAGTACGCCGCCTTCTGCGGCCTCCTTGATACCGGCATCGACTGCAGGAATGTATTCCTTTGGAATCACGCCGCCTACAATCTTGTTGACGAATTCGTAGCCCTTACCCGGTTCCTGTGGTTCGAGTTCGATCACAACGTGACCGTACTGACCGCGACCACCGGACTGGCGAATGAACTTGCCTTCCTGTTTGACAGTTGATTTGAAAGTCTCGCGGTATGCAACCTGAGGCTTACCTACATTTGCTTCTACCTTGAATTCGCGCAGAAGTCGGTCAACGATAATTTCCAGGTGAAGTTCGCCCATGCCGGAAATGATGGTTTGACCGGTTTCATGGTCTACATGCACTCTGAAGGTCGGGTCTTCTTCTGCCAGGCGCCCCAGCGAGGTTCCGAGCTTGTCTGAATCCTGTTTGGTTTTCGGTTCAATCGCAACCGAGATAACAGGCTCGGGGAACTTCATTGCTTCAAGAATTATCGGTGCGCCGTCGGCACAAAGAGTGTCACCGGTGGTGGTGTCTTTCAAACCTACGGCTGCGCAGATGTCACCGGCATAGGCTTCCGGTACGTCTTTTCTCTGGTCTGCCTGAAGCTGAATCAGACGGCTGATGCGCTCTCTTTTGCCTTTGGTGCTGTTTGAAACGTATGAACCGGCTGTGAGCTTGCCGCTGTATACTCGCAAGAAGGTGAGTTTACCGATAAATGGATCGGTCATGACTTTAAATGCAAGCGCGGCAAAGGGCTCGTTTTCGTCGCACTTTCTCAGCCCTTCCTGACCGTCCGGAAGAATGCCTTTGATTGCAGCCACATCGACAGGTGACGGCAGGAAGTCTACGATTGCGTCGAGCAGGGGTTGCACGCCCTTGTTTTTGAATGCCGAACCACAGAGGATCGGGACAATTCTGTTGTCGCAAACTGCCTTACGAAGTCCTTCGTGCTTCTCTTCGTAAGTGATTGGTTGTTCTTCAAGATATTTGGCCATTAGTGCATCATCTGTTTCGACGATTGCTTCTGTGAGCTCGTGTGAGTATTTGTCGTAAAGCTCTTTGAGATCGTCCGGAATCGGAACTTCTATAAGGTTGCGCCCGAGCTTGTCTGAATCATCAAAATGATATGCCTTGCCTGAAAGCACATCCACGTAGCCGATGAATCTGTCTTCAGCTCCTATAGGCAACTGAATCGGGTGACCGTTGGTCCAGGTGCTGTGTTGTCCGGGCAGCATTGTTTTTATCTGGTTGACCACCCGGAAATAATCTGCACCGGAGCGGTCCATTTTGTTTACGAAAATCATTCGCGGAACTTCGTAGCGGTTTGCCTGCTTCCAGACCGTGTTGGTCTGGGGCTGCACGCCAGCTACGGCGCAAAGAACGATGACAACGCCGTCAAGTACGCGCATCGAGCGCTCAACTTCCACAGTAAAGTCGACGTGTCCGGGTGTGTCGATTAGGTTAATACGTTTGTCTTTCCAGTAGCTGGTGATAGCGGCTGCGGTAATTGTGATGCCGCGTTCCTTTTCTTGCTCCATCCAGTCGGTGACTGTGGTGCCGTCGTGTACTTCACCAATTCTGTGGATAAGACCGGCATAGAAAAGGATTCTTTCGGTCGTAGTAGTTTTGCCCGCGTCGATGTGGGCAGCAATACCCATGTTTCTTAAGTCGCTTAGCGCATGACGAGTCGTAGTCACCGGTTTCGATTCCTTATCTTGATTTGTCCGTCCAAAAGTGATCCGTGTCGTGATTCCCGTCGAGATCCTTGTCGAGTTCTCCGTCGAGATTTTCCGTCGAGATTCTCCCATGTCCGGTTTTGCTTCCGGGTTCAGGCTCTTTCCTGTTCCAGGTGCTTTCCGGGTGGGGGCATAATCCCGACATAGCCATTGTCTATTACAACCGACCTCCGGCGCCACTCCTGTAAAGTTTGCTATCTCTTAATTTTGATTGCTTACAAAAGTTCTAGATAAGCCTCAGGGCTCAAATTCTGGCCTCTCAAATTGTTTGGCTTCCAGGCAGGCTAGAAAAAAAGATCCGTTTCTTGAAGAAATGGATCTTTCGGATAGAAGCAGATTCCTGCTTCTTAATATCTGTAATGTGCAAAAGCCTTGTTTGCTTCAGCCATTTTGTGTGTTTCGTCACGCTTCTTGACCGAAGCACCAGTACCGTTTGCGGCGTCAACAAGCTCGGCAGAAAGTCTTTCTGCAAAAGAGCGCCCTGCGCGCTTGCGGCTATTGTTGATGATCCACTGGGTAGCAAGTGCCGTACCGCGGTGTTGCTTCACTTCCACCGGAACCTGGTAGGTGGAGCCGCCAACGCGGCGGGCTTTGACTTCAACAAGCGGAGTTACGTTCTTTACTGCTTTGTTGAACAGCTCGAGCGGGTCTTGCTTGCTACGGTCCTTTACCAGTGAGAGCGCATCGTAGAAAGTGCGCTGGGCAACGCTCTTCTTGCCTCTTGCCATCATTTTGTGGATGAAGCGAGAAACAAGCTGGCTGTTGTGGATGGCATCCGGCGGTGGGATACGTTTTTCTGCTGCAGTTCTTCTTGACATTAGCTCCGGCCTTGTTTTCTAGTATGACTATTTCTTCTTAGCAGGCGCAGCTTGGGCGCCTGCTTTCGGACGCTTAGCACCATACTTGGAGCGAGCTTGCTTGCGATCTTTCACGCCGGCAGTGTCCAGGGCGCCGCGTACGATGTGATAACGAACACCAGGCAGGTCTTTGACTCTGCCTCCACGCACGAGCACTACTGAGTGCTCCTGCAAGTTGTGTCCGACACCGGGAATGTATGCGGTAATTTCTATGCCGTTAGTCAATCTGACACGGGCAATTTTTCTCAATGCCGAATTCGGCTTCTTTGGGGTAGTTGTTTTCACCTGTGTGCAAACGCCGCGTCGTTGCGGGCATGCTTTCAGCGCGGGCGACTTCGTTTTCACGGTCGCGAGGCGCCTTTCACTGCGAACCAACTGATTTATGGTAGGCACAAACCAGTCTCCTGACTGAGGGGAACCATTACAAAAGCGATTTTGAATCATAGCGCCAAAAATCGCCGTGTGTCAATTTTTCTGCCGTTTGTAACGGTAATTTCCAATTATCTTTAGGGTTCTTAAATGAGCAAGTCTTAATTCTCAAGCAGGCTGATTGCCTTTAATACCGGTCTGCCAATGAATTTCGGCACCGGAATACGACGAAAGTACTGTTTCAACCAATGACTTAATTTCCTTAAAGGTGAACGCGGCTCGACATAATTTAATTCGACTCGATACGAATCGAAATTTAAATGCGAAACAAATTTGGAAACGCAGTAAATCGAATTTTGTCACAAATCGAATTCGACGCAATAAAATCCGGTCTTCAATACAATCCGGTCTTCAAGACAATTCGGTCTTCAAGACAATCCGGGTTTCAAGACAATCCGGGTTTCAAGACAATCCGGTCTTCAGGTCCGAATCCTGTTCTGATAGCCTTGATTTTGGCCCGCCCGGCTCAGTACTGATTTTTCCTTTTCTTTGCAAACTGGTCTGCGGCAAGCGGCAGGTTAATTACCGGGTTGCCGAGCTGCGGCATCGAGCTGCGACTGGGTTTACGTGAACGCTGCCAGTGCTCACGGTGCAACAAAAATGCTTCGCCGGTGCGTTCGAAGCCCAGTGATTGCATGAGCTCGTGCTTGTCGCCCTGGAAATCGTAGACTTTCGCCCAGATTGGCGCTACCGGAGCTTCTTTCAAAAGTTTATTGAGCGTGTAAAGTATCAGATTCTCTTCCAGATCTTCTTCCAGATCCTTCCAGCCCGGATGCACTAAAAACTCGAGCTTGTAACCGGAAGCAGCTTCGGCATTAACTCTGGCTGCTGCTGTTAAAACCATTCTTTCGCGGTCTTCTGCGACCCAGAACCAGAGCCTGTTTCGCATCAACTTCTGTTTTGAGCTTTCGACAGACGTGAAAGCAATCGGGTCTTTTACCTGGAAATCGTCCGGGGCCAGGACCAGAACCTGTCTGAGTGCCGGTGGCAGCACCTCACAATGCAGCTGGTAAAGAGCGTTTCTTACATGAGGCAGTGCCAGTTTGAACCAGTCGAGCGCGCTTCGCCTGAGTATTTCTTCCTTAAATGACGGCCTGAACTTGTAGTAAGTAATTCTTGATGAGCGGCAAAACCCGCAGTTGGCAAAAAGTGTAAGCGCTGCTTCGTTCAAGGCAGGAACTTCAGCCAGGAAATGCATAACCCCCTGACTTCCAAACTGGGCAAATACATAACGCAGCAACTCCTGGGCAATTCCTCTGCCGCGGTGGTCGGGATGCACCACCAGCTTGGTTACTTGCCAACAGGATTTTGATTTTGAAGTATGAGTAAGGGAAATTATTCCCAGAAGCTGTCCTTCCTCCCTGGCTACGTACATTGAAGGAGCCATATGGAGCTGGCAGGGAAGCCAGTGTTGCCAGAACGTCAGGCTTCGAAGCAGGAGCTCGCTGTCGCCTATCTCGTCTGATTCCTGCACGATGTCAGCTTGAAGCTTCAGGAGCAAAGATGCCTGTTTATGCTCATTGGCAAGAAGTGGTCCGATTTTTATCATTACATAGTCTGGTGGAGAATCCTTTAATATTGTAACATCGTCTCTCTTTGAAGCAGGAATGGTGCCTGAACATGGTCGGCAAAACAAAATCCAAAGCTGATCTTAAAAAAGGTTCTGCAAAAGCAAAGCCTCAAGAAGAAAAAAGCAGCTACAAAATTGTTTCGGATAATCGCAAAGCTCGCTATGAGTACGAGATTATCGAAACTATTCAGTGCGGCATTTCGCTTTCCGGAACTGAAGTGAAGGCGTTGAGAGTAGGCAGGTGCACACTTCAGGATGCTTTTGCCAGGATCGAGGACGGAGAAGCCTGGCTCTACAACTGCAATATATCTCCCTACGAGTACGGAAACCGTTTTAACCATGAGCCGACACGTAAGCGAAAGCTTTTGCTGCACGCTCGAGAGATATTCAAACTTAATCAGCGAATTAAAGAAAAAGGACTTACTTTAATTCCGCTGCGAATCTATTTCAAACGCAACTGGGTTAAGCTAGACTTGGCGCTTGCAAGAGGGAAACATCTTTTCGACAAACGTGAAAGCCTGGTCAAGAAAGACAGTAAACGTCAGCTTGACAGGCTCGCTAAACAGATGAGGACGCGCTAGATTTTTTCTGCATTGCATACTTGTTTCGGAACTGCATACTTGGTGGATATAAACTGCATGTCTATCAGAAAAACAGGGATAAATCCGCTATTCTCACTCTCTTTGCTTTTGGCTCTGTTTTTTGTTTTTGCAGAGCCGGTATTTGCTGACTCACCGCTGGCGGTATTACGGAGCGCCGTTAACCAGCAGGCATATTCAGACCAGCACATTGGTGATTTCGATGAAGACTGGGAGCATTTCACTCACACATTTGAAACTGCAAATGTTCGTTATGACGAGCTAGGCGATCAAGATCTCAAACATGGCACTGAAAATCTCAAGAAATACAAAGTAATCGTTCTACCGCTGTTAGTTGATCTTTCAGCTGATGCAGTTTCAAGCCTTAAAGAATACGTTAGCCATGGAGGCAAACTGCTTTTGACCGACGGCTGCGGCAACCTCAGCAAGTCTGCCTCTGAACTGTTGACTTTAACCGGTGCCCAGTTACAGGGACACCGCACCACCCAAGCCGCCTGCCGGCTGGTCTGGCCTCGCTCGCCGTTTCCTCTAGAACAAGATTTTGCCGTAGGCACACTAAGAGCTTCATTAACGCCGCTTTCGGAGGGCGATCAAGTAGCAAGCTGGAAAGACGGTGAATCAGCCGGGGAGTCGATGGCTATCAGCATGCATGGAGGCAACGTTTTTATAGGCTGGGCACCGGGGCTGCAGGGTGAATTGAGCTCAAACGCACAAATTATATCGCTGGTACTTGAAGAGTCAGCTCCGGGAATTACTCAAGAAGCTGCTGTTCAGATAAGTTTTGCCGAGTATCAGACAATCAAGAACGAACTGGAGTATCTGGAGAAAAGAACAGATGAAGTTGTAAAAACTGCAAAACAAGCAGATATTTCAGTGCCGTTTTCAGCAATTCAGCAAAACTATGATTCGGCACTCAAGCACGTTCAAGATTTTGAACTTGCCTATAAAGAAAGACGCTTTCTGGAAGCAGATCGGCAGATTCAAAAAGCAAGGCACGAACTGGCTATGGCCTTTGCAAAAGCAATGCCTGTGCGTCCTGTTGAGCAGCGGTCAGTCTGGCTTGATCGCGGAACTATAATTGCAAATCAAAGCCCGGAGGCCATGTCGAAGCTTATAGAAAAACTCAAGGCCTCCGGGATCAATTCAATTTATTTTGAAACTAATAATGCCGGATTCACCATGTATCCGTCCAGTGTGGCAAGCCAGAATCCGCAGCTTAAAGACGGATTCGATATTTTTGCATATACCTTGAATGAAGCTCATAAGCGAGGCATGGAGTTTCATGCCTGGCTCTGGATATTCAATGTAGGAAACGAAAGACACAATCCGATTATCGGCAAAGAAACCGACTACCCTGGTCCGGTGTTGACAAAGCACAATTTCAACTGGGCCCTTGCAGGAAAAACCGGCTCGCTCTTAGCGCATAACCAGCATGAATACTGGCTTGATCCTGCCCACCCGCAAGCAAGAAATTATATGAAGGATCTGATCAGTGAAGTACTGAGCAAGTATGCAATTGATGGATTTCAATACGACTATATTCGCTATCCCTTCAATATGACCCCCAACGAAATGGGCTGGGACTGGTCCGGTCGCCTGCGTTTCGAGCGTGAAACCGGGCTTTGCCTAGATAATCTTGATGCCGATGCCAGGCAAATTTTTCAGGTGTGGCGCATTGCTCAGGTGAACAGTTTTGTGGAAGAGACAGCTACTTTCATGCGCAAGAAGAGACCAGGCATAAGACTTTCGGCTGCAGTTTACGGCTTTCCTGAGCGCCTGCGCTGCGCGAACGTTCAGCAAGACTGGGAAAGCTGGGTGAAAAGCGGCTGGCTCGATACGGTCAATCCTATGACCTATAAGGACGATACAAAAGAGTTTCAGACGCTGGCAAATAATTGCCGTGAATACTCGGAAGACAAAGCTCTGGTTTTTCCGGGTGTTTCAATCAGGCAGCTTGATACTGCCGGCTTCATCGAGCAGCTGGACAGCGCCCGCGCCATAGGTACGCTTGGTACAACGCTCTTTGCCGTAGCTCAGCTGGATGACAAAAAGCTCGAATTGTTGAGAATAGGCCCTTATAGAAGACAGGCCGTGATGACGCCCCAGGCGGACCCTGTGCGAGCTGCCACCTTGCTTGTCGACGATTTTGTCGCTACGGTGAACAGGTATATGCACGATCCTAAAAAGCGCGTGATTTCCGATACTGCAAGCACGAATGAGGTCGCCGACGAAATCGATAAAATGCGCAAGCTGGTTCATGCTCTGGGACCGCAAGCAAGCCCTGCTGAAATTCAGAATGTCAAAGAGCAGGTGATTAAGTTGCACGGACTCACAAAAGACTGGCTCAGAATCGATGCTTTTGCCCAGCGCGGCTTTCGCGCCCAGTACATAATCAGCTATCTGTCGCAAATAGAATCTATCCTGACTTATGCCGGGCACAAGGCAAAAACCCAGTCAAATTCGATTGCTGCTGCGGGGTCTGAGCTATCTTCAGCTCGTTAGTAGCCTCTGTGATTGGTTTAATCAGTTTCTTGCGTAGCCTCGACAATCAACACCCTGCTACTTCAAACTAAAGCGTTCTTTAGCTTCTCTTGCACTTTTGAGCAAGCTGCTGAAGAGAAGCTGCTCTCTTACTTGAGCTTTGAACTCATAGAAAAAGAAAGCACCGGCATAGCCGGTGCTTTTCTTGGAATTTTTTCCGGTTCAGAACCAAAAGCTAATTAACTGTTGAATGACCAATCAGTGTGGATGCTGATTGGAGCGGGAGCGGGAGCCGGCTGAGCCACGATTGTCTCAACCTGAGCTACTTGCTGAGGCTGCTGCTCTGGTTCTGGTTGGAAGTTTTCTACACCTGCTTCTGCAGCAATTGCCTTAAGTGATTCATCGAGCAAGCCAGCTTTTTCGCGGAGCAAGTACTCGATATAGTCACCGCGGCTCATGCGTGAAGCAGCGACCTGTTCATCCAGCAAGCGGTGCGCAAGCGGAGTTACGCATACTGCTGTTGTTGTACCTCTGTTCTTCCCGAAGAAGAAGGATTTAGCACCGCCCTTGGGTCCTGTCTGCTTTGCAGTAGACGGGAGTCTGAGGGGTGGCTGTCCTGCCCGCTCGCGGATGAGCATTTCAACGTAGTCGCCGTTGGAGACGCTTGATGCGGCGGCTTGTTCTTTCAGGAGCTGACGGCCAAGTGCCGTGAGGTTGAAAGATACGGAACCTGATTCCTTGCCCGGGAATCTGGACCGACGGGGCGAAGTTGTTTTCGCCGGAGTTGCGTTAGTAGTAGTTGAAACCGTTGTGTTCATCTAGTTTGCGGCAGTTTTTATGGGATAGCTCTTTTATAGCTTTCTTTTTCCTGCCTTTCCTCCTTTTCTTCCGAGACCGTGAACCTACGAACCTATTAAACGGTGACAGATTTTTCGTTTTGCGTGAGTCAGATTACCCTGTCTCCATGCCAACTGCCAAGTGGTAGTTGTTCATGTGCCGGTTGAGGCCCGCTAGGAGTGTTTTTGACACGCCGCACGACGATATAAGAGATCTGCATCTCCCTATCGCTCTCCTCGTGATTACCCCACTGAAGGTGGACTATATGAGGAGCTGCCATGACAACCCTTTTCAAGCTCTTGATTATAAAGCAGTTGCAGGAAAATATGCAGTAGTCATGTATTACATCCTTATTATTTATTACGGTTTTCAAGAAAATATTTTCCTGGCTTAATCTGGCTAGAATCTTGAAATCGCCCAGTAGTTAAAGGTATACGCGATCAGCACCCCAAAAATTGCTCCCACAAGAACCTCTTTGGGCGTGTGGCCTAGGAATTCTTTAATCCTTTCTGAAGAGATATGAGGGTGTTCCGAAAAGATTTCTTCGATCATTTTATTGAGCACCTGAGCTTGCAAGCCGACTGTGCGACGAACTCCGGCCGCGTCATACATGACTATTGCTGCAAGGCAAAGTGCAATTGCAAAAGAAGTCGAGTTGTATCCCTCAATCAAGCCTACCGAAATAGCCATTGCCATCGTGCAGCAGCTGTGGCTGGAAGGCATGCCTCCGGTTCGAACCATCATTCTCAAATCGAATTTGCCTGTTTGCACCAGTTTGCCGATGATTTTCACAAACTGTGCAAGAAAACTGGCCAGAAATGTGACGCATATAACCTGCCAACCCCTGCCCGAGTGTACTTGAGTGCTTGTGGCAGCGCCAGTGGCTTGCTCGGCAAAAAGGCAGACTGAGTTCAAAAAAGGCGAGAGGTCTAAACTGGGGTCCATTTGATTCCTTGTTGTCTGAGTAAGCCAAAGCGTGAGCGAAATTTGTTTTTAGTTCTGGCGGTGAATAGCGTATTCAAATAAAGCCTTCAACGGTCTCAAGCTCTCTTGCGAAAGCTGAGTGCTTTGAAGTATGGACTTTCCCTTATCTTCAAGTTCTTTCAGTTTTTCTTTTGCATGCTCGATTCCATATACTGAAATCCAGGTAAGTTTGCCTGCTGCTTCATCCTTGCCGGGTGTTTTGCCCAGTGTGTTTATGTCGCCCGTCACATCGAGCAAATCGTCTGCAATCTGGAATGAGAGCCCCAGGAGCTCGCCGAAATCAGCAAATTTGGAAATGATCTCTTCAGGTGCGCCCATCAAAATTGCACCGGAAGCAACCGAATAACGGATCAAGGCACCGGTTTTCCTTTTATGAATGGTGTTTAAGAGATCGATTGCCAGCTCTTTCTTTTCGGATGACAGAAGTCCAAATCCGGTAACCGCCATGTCCGCAATCTGCCCGCCGACCATTCCTTTAGCTCCGGTGGCAGCTGCAAGTTCTCTAGCTGCTCGAATCAAATTGTTCCTGCTTATTTTTTCAGAGCTTTCTTTCAATATGAGCTCGATTGCATAAATCAGCAAAGCGTCACCTGCAAGCAAGGCGATTGCCTCACCGAAAACTTTATGATTGCTCGGCTTTCCCCGCCTGAAATCGTCATCGTCCATGCATGGCAGGTCGTCATGTATGAGACTCATCGCATGGATCATTTCTATGGCGGCTGCACAGGGCAGCATATGCTCGGCTGCAGATTCAGTTTCGCAAAAGAAAGAGGAACAGGCTTCGGCTGCCGCAATCGATAAAACTGCTCTGATTCTTTTGCCGCCCGAAAGAACCGAGTACCTCATGGAATCCCACAATCTCTCAGGGTCATTGCCTTTCAGGTAGATGGCAAGACGTTCTTCCACAAGCTCACGTCTTTTCTTGTGATAGGTTTCGAAATCGAAAGCAAGACCTGAACGCATTCTAAATAAAGCCAGGCAAGAGAGTGAAAAATCTATTATAGCCCTTGCTCTTTCAGTTATGAGTTTGAAAGCAAAACTGCAAGAATTTCTCTGTATCTTTAAGGCTACAGAGCTTCAGTTTCTGTTCTTTTTGGAAAAATAATCAAAGGCAGATTGAACCAGTTTGGCGCCGGCAAAGCCCCATTTCAAAAGGTTGGTTTCTTTGTTCATAAGTAAGCTCAGAACCGGCAGGCTCTGTTTTACAAGCTTTGTGATCATCTCAATTTCTGTTCGCTCCGGCTTGCTCTTTAGCTTTTCCTGAAACTCAACGAGCTGGCTCCTCGCGACTGTGCACTGGATCATCGCGGTGTCCCGACCAATATCACAGAGCATTTCAAGCTCTTTCAAGCTTTCCATCCAGGCTTTTTTTCTAACAACAATCAAAAGTGCGATGCTGCCGGATGCCAACATGAAAATCACAAGCAGAACTTTTGCGATTATCAGCCAGGCTGCACTGTGAATTAGTTGATCCATAAATTCCTACTTCAGCAATTCGCGCGCAATCAGCATGCGCTGAATCTGATTTGCTCCCTCATATATTTGCCCGGCTTTGGCATCTCTGAAAATTCGCTCAAGAAGATAATCAGGTTTTGATGCTCTCAGACCAATCAAATTCATAGCTTCAGTAGATACGCGCATGGCAGAGTCCGATGCGTGCAATTTGGCCATCGATGCAAGAACCACGTCGGCCGCGCCTCTGTCAATCGCAGCTGCGGCCTGGTAAGTAAGCACCCTGGACGACTCCACAAGCACCGCCATTTCGCCTAATGACTGGGTAATTCTCTGGTAATGCCTCTTGCCCGCAATCTTAGAATCAGGATTTTCTTTGATTATTCTAAGGGCGGTTTCAAGCGCGCCCTGGGCCCAGCCGGTGCACTGAGCGGCAATCGTTACCCTGCCTTTGGCCAGGCTTGATAAGGCGACCTTGCGGCCTTCACCATGAGCACCAAGCAAATTCGACCGGGGAACTCTGCAGTCGTCGAATACAAGCTCGCAAGTAGAGTAACCGCGCATGCCAAGCATGTCGAATTTCTGGCCGATTTTGAAGCCTTTGTAGTCCTTTTCTACTATGAAAGCAGTGATGGACTTTTCATTGCTCAGACCTTCAGGTGAGTTCAGCAGGCGCGCCATTACGATGAAATAATCTGAGGATGCGCCGCTTGTAATGAAGACTTTCGTGCCGTTGAGTATGTACTCATCTCCTGCAATTTTTGCAGTACAGGCCAGCGCCGCGGTGTCCGAACCGGCACCTGGTTCTGTAAGACCGAATGCAGCCAGGTATTTGCCGCTTGCCGAAGCAGGCAAATATCGGGCCTTTTGTTCTTCAGTTCCGAATCTATATACGGGTTCCTGGCAGAGCACATGGACCCCCAGCGAGCTCATGATTGGCACGCAACGGCGAGCGAATTCCTCATTTACTACAACAAAGCTCAGATAGTCACCGGCTGAGCCGCCATAAGTTTCAGGAAAAGGTAGCGCGCCCATCCCTTCTTTACAGGCTGCTTCAAAGAGGTCACGCCGGAATACGTTGCTTCGGTCTGAGTTTATGGCATCTTCAAGAGGAATACGGTCGGCAAATTCTCTGGCTTTTGCAAGCCAATGTTTTTGTGTTTCGGATAGAAATGTCTGGCTGCTGTTGCCAAGCTCTTTTTTAATTGCCGAACTCAGTATCATTTCCTACTCACTTAGCAAGCGTTATATAAGTTGCACTTTATCTGCATCCTTATTATAAGGGTTTTGATTTTTAGAAAAACCAGGCTTCCCCTTTGCTTTATTTCTTCCGGCTTTAGGGATTTATAATAATGAGACCCTGAATTAAATTGGAAATGTAATGCCCACTGTTGAAAAGTCTTCAAGCGCTATTTTAAAACCAAAGCATCTGAAAAAAGGCGATACAGTGGCCATAATTTCGCCGGCCAGTCCTTCTTTCAATCCGGGAGAACTCGAATATGCAATCGAGTGGCTTGCAAAGCTCGGGTTGAGAGTAAAGCTTGGAAAGCATATTTTTAACAGCTACAGCGATATGGCTGGCACTGATGATGAAAGGCTCGAAGATTTGCATGAGGCTTTTGCAGATCAAAGTGTGTCAGCAATAATTCCTGTCAGAGGGGGCAATGGTGTATGCAGGCTATTGCCGAAGCTCGACTTTGAGCTGATTCGAAAGAATCCGAAAATTTTTATCGGTTACAGCGACCTTACTGCATTGATAAATCCTATTCATCAAAGAACCGGGCTTGTGACTTTTCATGGTCCTATGGCCTGTTCTTTCTATAAATCAAGCTATAGCTACTTCTATTTTCAAAAAGCACTGATGTCGAGCAAGCCGCTGGGGCTGATTGTGGATCCGATTCCGGATAAGCTTTTTGCGCCCAAGTATCCGCCTCCTCGCGTACTGATTGCGGAAGGCAAGGCCAGGGCACCGCTTGCAGGCGGTTGTATGACACTTATCAAACAACTTATGGGAACATCTTATGAGCTTGAAACCGAAGGTAAGATATTATTTCTTGAAGATGTGAGCGAAGAGCCTCACAGTCTGGATGCATATCTTACCCAACTATTGCTTTCAGGTTCGCTGCAAAAAGCAAAAGGTATTATCGTAGGCGAATGCCGTTCTTGTGAACCTGGCGGCAGTGGAAGGCTGAGATTGCCGCTTAATAAATCGATTGAAAAGGTCTTCAAAGAACGTCTCTCCGGTCTTGGAATACCGGTAGTTTACGGCTTGCGTCTTGGGCACGGAGATGATCAGTTCTCCTTGCCTATAGGTGTAAGTGCCACTCTTGAAGCGAGCAAAGGGAAGGTAAAGTTCAAAATTGAAGAACCGGCGACTGTATGAATGCGCCGAATGCAAACTTGATAGAAACGAAATAGAACCGAAATAGAACCGAAATAGAACCGCAAATAGAAACACAACTGCCCGGCAGAAAAACTGAGTTTTTAGTTTAAGAGAATCCTTTGAATGAATCATGATTTAGACCCCGAAGAAAACGATGCCGAGCTCTACGTTGCTGGACAGAAGTTGAAAGCTACGGCGCTCAAGCCTGGATCCAGAGTCGGTCTTGTTGCTCCGGGGAGCCGTCCTGAAAGTCCCAGGGTTTTTAAACGCTGCCTGCAGATTGTGGAAGAAATGGGTTATGTCCCCCTTGCAGGCGAAAGCGTACTCAAATATAACGGCTTCAGCGCCGGTTCAGACAAGGAGCGTCTTGAAGACTTTCATGCGTTTTTGCATGACGATTCGGTGGAAGCACTATTATTTGTGACAGGCGGCTATGGCGCGCTGCGTTTGTTGCCGGTGCTTGATTTTTCACATATACGCAAAAATCCGAAACTCTATCTTGGCTCAGGTGACAATGATTCAATCTTGCTTGCAATAAACGAGCTTACAGGACTTGTCGTTTTCCATGGCCCGAATCTTGATCAAATTGATGACAGGCATAGTTTTGATTCAGTCAAAAAAACTCTGAGCGGAGACGGTCTACAAGAAATTTCCTGCCGGGATGATTCCGATCCGGCTTTTGAGCGTGCTGCATATTCTTTGTCAGATAAAATCTGTAGCGGAATTTCTTGCGGCGGCAACCTCAGCGCGCTGACTTCGCTATTTGGCAGCAGATACCAACCTCAGATGCAAAACAAAATACTTTTGCTTGATGATTTTGCTGAGCGATACAGTTTTCTTGATCGCTGGTTCACCACTCTTTATCTTGCAGGTACTTTGACTCAGGTTGCAGGCATTGCATTTGGTGAGTTTCCGAATTGTGGAATCAGAGGTGCGGACAACATGCTTTCAATCGAAGATACATTCGGCGATCGTATTAAAGAACTCGGATTGGCCGCATGTTTCGGTTTCAAGTTCGGTATGGCAAGTAAGAATAACGTGATTCCGCTTGGTATCAATACAGAGCTTGATTGCGGCGCTGGAAAGCTCAAGTTTCTTGAAAGTACTTTGAGCTGAGCTCGAATTTGTCTGCTTGATTCGCTATCAAAATCAAATCCCTAAAAATCTAAAGTAATATTCTTACCTTTCATCTTCTTTACTCTTTACTCTTAACTCTTAACTCTTAACTCTTAACTCTTAACTCTTACTCGTCATTTTGACCGTTCGGACCCGCAATGCTTTGCTCAAGAAGGCTGCCGGGAAAGCTGCCTTCGCGCAGCATCTTCAGGATATGCGGCACCGAATTCATAATGTCTGAAGCAAGCATGCCGTCCTCACCTAGCTCGGCGGCAGCAAGATCTCCTGCTGCTCCATGAATATAAGCTCCGGCAACTGCAGCCCAGGTCGAACGCATTCCCTGAGCAAGAAGACCCGCAATCACACCTGAAAGAACATCACCGGAGCCCGCGGTTGCCATACCGGAATTTCCAGTAGGTATTATGAAAACATCGTCGTCAGGTGTGGCAACCACAGTATGGGCGCCTTTGAGAACGATTATGGCGCCGAAGCGTTTTGCTGCTTCCTGAGCAGAACGGATACGATCACTCTGTATTTCTTTGACGGTCAGTCCCATTAAGCGTGCAAGTTCTTTTGGATGAGGAGTGAAAATAAATCCGCCTTCGGCTTCTGAAAGTATTTTTGGATTCTGAGCCAGTGCGTTCAGACCGTCTGCATCAATCACGCATGGGACCCGCACTTTTCTTACAAGCTCATGTACAAGCTGGACAGTTTCGGCGTTGCTTGAGAGTCCCGGTCCTATAAGCATAATTTGAGCACGCTCCATTTCCAGCTCAAGCTCTGCAAGCGAACTCAAAGAAACACTACCGCTTTCGGTTTCAGAAACTCCCCGGTAAATTATTTCTTCTGGCGGCAAATTATGCAAAAGCGATTTTGAGCTGGCAAGAACAGCGATGCCTGCTCCGGCTTTCAATGATGATTTTGCTGCCATGACTGAGGCGCCGGCCATACCAAGACTTCCTGCAACCAGCAAAATTTGCCCGAAGCTTCCTTTGTGCGAATCAGCAGGACGTTCCGGCAGATTCTCCTGTATATCGTAAACGGTCGCAAGCCACCAGCGTGGAATAGCAAGCTGAGGCAGAGAGTCTTGCAGCTCTTCAGGCAGATTCTCAGGCATGGGCAGACCTATGTCAATGACTCTGATTTCACCTGCATGAGCCGCGCCCGGGTAACAAAGCAAGCCTGGTTTGATGCTTCCGAATGTGGCGGTGGCGGCGGCCTGAATTGCCCGACCCATTATCTGACCGCTGTCCGAATTTACGCCTGACGGAATGTCGATTGCAAGTACAGGTCTGCCGCTTTCATTTATCATGTCGATAACTGTCGCATAAAGTCCATCTACTTCTCTGTCGATGCCTGTACCTAGCATTGAATCGACAATGGCACTCGTTTGCAGAATTGCATTATTCAGAAGCTCCAGGTTGTTTTCGTTCAGATAGTTTATTTCAACGCCCATGCTTGCAAGAATATCGCGATTGATCTCGTTGTCTTTTGAAAGGTTGCTGCTGTTTCCCAGAATGAAAACTTCAAGGTCAAGACCGGTCCTGTACAAATGTCTTGCCAGAACCAGACCGTCGCCGCCGTTGTTGCCCCGGCCGCACACTACAGTAACTGCTGCTGGCATGCCTTCCATCAGTTCGAGCAGCAATTTGCTTGCACCGAGTCCTGCAAGCTCCATCAGGACCATTCCCCAGTTCTCATGGCAGTTCTTAATCCATGCGGCTTCAAGTGCACGTACCTGTGCAGTAGTAAGAATTCTCAGTGTGTTCATTTGAGGGCCTCCACTAATACACAACGTGCAAACTGACCGGCTGCTTTTTCTTCCAGGGCTGGTATTCCTTTGAGGCATTTTTCCTGGGCAAGGTGACATCTCGGCGCAAAGCGGCAGGCGTCCGGCAAATTTACCAGGCTCGGTGGTTGACCGTCGATGGCTTTCAGTCTACCGCTTCCATGCCTGGGTATGGATTCCATCAAACCTATCGTGTAAGGATGTTTTGGATCCTTGAATAAATCCTTAACGGTGGCGCTTTCGACTGCCGAGCCGGCATACATTACAACCACATCGTCGCAGGTTTCAGCCACAACGCCGAGGTCATGAGTGATCATCATGATTGCCATGCCCTGTTGTTCTTGAATTTCTTTGAGCAGGCTAAGTATTTGAGCCTGTACTGTTACATCGAGTGCAGTCGTTGGTTCGTCGGCAATCAAAAGCTGCGGCTCGCATGAAAGCGCCATGGCGATCATTACTCTCTGCCGCATGCCGCCTGAAAATTCATGAGGAAAATTGTCCACTCTTGTTTTTGCAGATGGAATTCTTACTTTTTCGAGAACTTCGATTGCTCGCTTTTTAGCCTCTTGCTGGCCGACCTTTTGATGAAGGACGATTGCCTCCATGATCTGCTTGCCGACCGTATAAACTGGGTTGAGCGAAGTCATCGGATCTTGCGGAACCAGCGCGATTTTGTTTCCCCGGATTTCTTGCATCTGCCCTTCGGAGAGTTTGAGCAGATCCTGACCGTCAAAATAGATCCTGCCGCTTAAAATTTTGCCCGGGCTTGCAATCAAACGCAGAACTGAAAGTGATGTGACAGACTTTCCGCAGCCTGACTCGCCCACAATTCCAAGTACCTTGCCTCTTTCAAGCGTGAAGCTCAGATCATTGACAGCTTTTGCTTGACCTGATTCAGTTTCAAAAACAACCGCAAGGTTTTCGACTGAAAGTAATTTCACAGTGAATCAACCGCCCGATAGCCCTCTGGATTGTAACAAGACAGGGCGCCTGAATATGGACTTGACTATAGAGATATGATCAAAATGGGCTTATGTGGTCCATAATTCTTTCTCAGAAGCTATGCTTTTCGAGAACCGAAAAGCATAGCTTGACTAAAGCGGAGGCAGCAGCAAATCTATGAGCACCGAAGGGCTGAGCGACTCAAAAGATGTTTCCGTGCTTCAACTTCTCACAAGGTTGGTGGTCGAGACAGAAAGGCTTGTACGACTGGCTGATGACATAAATCAGCATGCGACGACTCCCCAGGCAAAAGCAGCCATTAATCTGATAGGGACTGAGGTCACAGGCATCCTTGGCACTATTAAAACTACAATTAATCCTCTTTATAATTTGTATGAGATCGATGCTGGCTTGAAGGCTGCAAGAGAACAGTCTGGAGCCGATCATCCTTCAGCTCCGACAAGCAAGGCCGCAGAGTATGACGAGACGGCCCTGTGGTCTGAAGTCAAGAAGCCTAAAGAGTAGTCAGGCGAAATAAAGCTAGAAGCAGGCAATCGAAAAAGCACTCACCGATTCGGAAAACACGATTCGGAAAACAAGCAGCGATTCGAAAAACAAGCACTGCAAACATTTGACTATATGTGCATATATAATGGACATCTATTCATTGAGACTTCCATGCAGGAACATATTCTATGACCAAAACTCTTTCAAAGAAATCGACAAAGAACGGACTGCATCAGACCCGAATCGATCTTTCAGGCAAGTCGCGCTTGCAGCTGGTTCAAATCTTAAACCAGAGTGTAGCTGACACTTTCGACCTTTATTCACAGGTCAAGCAGGCACACTGGAATGTCAAAGGACATCAGTTTTATCAACTGCACCTGCTTTTTGATGAAATTGCAGGTGAATTGCTTGAATTTGTCGATGAGCTGGCTGAAAGAGTCACTGCGCTGGGTGGAACCGTTGCAGGCACAGTTAGATTTGCCGCTGCGGAAAGCCAGTTGAGCGAATATCCGCTTGAGATTTTGGAGGGGCTCGATCATATTGCAGCCCTTGCTGACAGGTTCGCTCATTATTGCCAGCTCTGCCGTGAGAACATTGAAGAAAGCGATGAACTTGGTGATGCGGACACTGCTGATCTCTATACTGAAATTTCAAGAGTTGTTGACAAGCGCCTCTGGTTTTTGGAGGCTCATTTGCAAGCCGAGAGTTAAGTTTCGCTTGGAATCTTTCGGCTCCCGGATGCCTTTGTATTTCTTGTTTCTCAGCTCACAAGAAAAATGTACATTTATCTTGTGAGCTGATTTTTCGGAATTTGGCAGCTAGGTTTGCTTCTAAGCTAACTCTGTTTCTTGATAAGTTGAGGATGGCAAATACTTTCTTTCCCTAGTAAGATCAAGGCGCTTCTTCAAGTTTTCAGAGGTCAGAATGACTCAACAATCAATTCTTCTCTCGCTCGATGGTTCTGCGCAGTCGCGCTATGCAGCAGAAATTTGCTGGTCCATTGCCAAAGCCAATGACATGGCAGTTGATGCTCAGCATGTCGTTGATTCGCTTGCTGCCTGGGATTTTCTGAACTTCGATATTGCAGGCTTCATTGGAAGCGAGCCCTATTTTGAAGCTCATGAGACCATGCTCCATTGTTTGAATTCAATAGGCGAGGCCCTGACGGAAGCTTACACCGGACAGGCTGCCGGACACGAGATTAAAGGCGAGATTTTTCTTGATGAAGGAACAACGATTCGGGAAATATGCTGGCGCGCAAAAGAGCATGCTTTTGTAGCAATCGGGCAGCGGGGAACCGGCATGGGCTCACCTGACGAAGACAAAAGACGCTTGCCTCGCCGTTCTGTTGCAGAAAGCTTGACTTATTACTGCCCGCGCCCCTTGCTGGTAGTTCAGGATCGCTGCGAACCGTGGAAACAGATGAAGATTGTTCTGTCTTCTCTTCATGTGCCATCTTCGTTAATCGAATCCTGTATCAGTTTTGCTAAGACTCTGAATGTTGAAGTAAAAGTTCTTTTGATTCTTGAAAGTGAATCCAAATCTAACAATATTGAAAGCCACACACTTGAAAGCTGCGCCCGTGCTAAACAAGTAATGGACGATCTGATCAAAATAATTCCGAGAATGTCCGGATTGAAAGTTGATGTCAGGTGCACAAACGACATCGATCGCTACTGGCAGTTTGACGCCGAAGAAGACCCGGAGTCATTGCTTGTGGTGCCGGTCACGGAGCTTGCCGGTGCCAGAAAAACCTCGGTAGGCACTGCTCCAGACACCATCATCAGGTATATGAATCACCCGGCGGTGCTTCTCTGGATGGAAGAAAGCGGCGTGCATTTGTCCAGGGAAGAAGCGGCCTCCGAAGTGCAGGTTAAGTGAGCACCTGGTCTGAAGAATACAGGTCTAAGCTCTGCACGGCTGAGCAAGCTGTGCTTAAAATTGATTCAGGCGACGGTGTTTATATTCATTCCAATGCCGCTGCTCCTCAGCAATTGGTTAAAGCAATGACAGCGCGCAAGGGTGAACTTAAGGACGTTTCGATCTACAAGATTATTACGTTGGGTCCGGCACCATATGCCGAGCCTGATTGTAAGGGTTCTTTCTATGTGCATTCGATGTTCATTGGACCCAACGTAAGAAGAGCTGTGAATGAAGGCCGCGCTGATTACACGCCAATTTTTTTTAGCGAACTCCCCGGACTTTTTGCTACGGGCCAGATAAAAGTCGATGTTTGCCTGCTTTCGCTTTCTGCGCCCGACAGTGACGGCAACATGACTTTAGGAGTCTCGGTGGACAGCACCTGGGGGGCACTGGCAAACAGTCGTGTCGTAATAGCCGAGGTCAATAGCCGGATGCCTGCAACTTATGGGCATAGCAAGATAGGTCTCAGCCGCATCGACCACATTGTTGAGACCGATTACCCTCTGCCACCGCTTCATAATGAAACACCGGACGATGCGGCATTTGCTATCGGACGCAATGTTGCTTCACTTGTGGAAGATGGAGCCACCCTGCAAATGGGAATCGGAGTGATACCGAATGCAGTGCTTCAATGCTTGGGTGACAAAGCTGATTTAGGAATACACACAGAAATGTTTTCCGATTCGGTAGTTGCACTGGTTGAAAAGGGAATAATTACCAACTCCCACAAAACAGTAGCACCGGGCAAGATAGCTGTCAGTTTCGCCATGGGTACTGAAAGACTCTACGATTTTCTCAGGGGAAACAAAGACGTTGAATTTTACGGATCCGACTGGATAAATGATCCGGCAGTCATAGCACAAAATCACAAAATGATTTCAATCAATTCGGCACTGCAGATAGATCTAACAGGACAGGTCTGTGCCGACTCGCTGGGAACAGAAATGTATAGCGGTTGCGGCGGGCAGGTAGATTTTTTTAGAGGGGCTGGCCGCTCAAAAGGCGGTAAAGCAATCCTTGCGCTTGAATCCACAGCCTGTGGTGGAACGGTATCACGGCTGGTGCCAATTCTGACAAGTGGAGCCGGAGTCGTTACTTCGCGCGCAGATGTTCGTTATGTTGTAACTGAATACGGTATCGCCAATTTGCACGGAAAGAACATGAAAGACCGTGTAAATGCACTCATTGAAATTGCCCATCCGAAGTTCAGGGAAGAACTCGAACGTGGTGCATGGCAGTACAAGTGGTACAGAAGCTGACCCCGGTCTCGTACTGTGTGTGCACTTCTTGCACATGCTCCCCAGGTGCAGACGCGCCTGCGGGTGTGCGATAGAGGCTCCCGGGATCTGCAGACTACAGAACCTGACCCCCGCACGCAGTACGCAACCACGTAGATTCCCGCACGCAGTACGCAGCCTCACGACGTTCATGCAATCAAGAAACAATTTTTTTCAAACTACTTGTCTAAATTGCAAGTCTGTTTTATTATCGATACAGGTTCCTCTCAAGGAGCCGTTTGAAATTGCTTTCCGCTTTCTGGAAAGCCACAGGAGTCATATCATGTTCGCTTTCTTCCATCATGATGCGCAGGACCAGGTTCAAGATAACCTGCTTGTTGTCGCGCACTCATTTGATGGAATTGAAGGACATGAATTTAGAGAATTTATCGAGAGCTGATGCACTAAACGGACTGTTTAACAGCGCCCGTGCGGGGTTGTCGTCTAATTGGTCAGGACATCAGGCTTTCAACTTGAGAATACGGGTTCGATCCCCGTTAACCCTGTTGTGTTATTTTTCAAATTTCTGTTTTTTATTTATGCTGTGTGGTTTCTTTGCTTTGCTGCATACAAGAACAGTGTTTGCAAAGACAGTGTCTGCAAGGAAACTCAGTCTGCAAATAAGAAGCAAGAAATTTGAATGGTGCTGTCGTCCAGCGGTCCAGGATAGCGCGTTGTCAGCGCGAAGATCGGGGGTTCAAATCCCCTCAGCACCGCCATGGGAAAGATCGTCTAATGGCAAGGCTGCGGCATGTGAGGCCGCTTATACGGGTTCGATTCCCGTTCTTTCCCCCATAAGTCTCATAAGGCTTGCTAAGACACGCTGCTGTAGCAAGCCGCAGCCGGATGATCACCTTTATGATCACCCGGCTGCAAGCAAAACCGGCAATTCCGAGATCGTCTAATGGTAGGACACGACGCTTTGAACGTTGCGATGGTGGTTCGAATCCCCCTCTCGGAGTTTTTCTTAACCGCAAGCCCGCAAGCCCGCAATCCTCCCGCATCTCCCGGCTATCCCACAAGCCCACAAGCCCACAAGCCCACAAGCCCACAAGCCACATGCATAGACCATGAAGCCCACTTCTACTATTTGCCAGCATGAACGGTCTTCCCGGGCAGATCCGGGGTGATTAATCAGGGGTTTTACTGTAGCCCGGGAAGATTAACTAAACTAATCTGTATTTATCGACCCTCAGCTTCCATTAATAAGGATTGCTTTCATTAAACTTGGGCGCCAGGGTGAAAAGCTGAATTGCATTATTTCATGGCGGAGTCTTGCCTGATGATATCTTTTGCAGATGATTTCTCTGAACAAAAGCAGAAAGCGCTCAAGATCGCGCTCCTGTCTACGATTCCGGGGTTGGGACAGCTATTCAACCGGCGTCTGGACAAAGCTTTAGCCTTCTTTCTTGTCAATCTTGCAAATATAGCTTTCTTAAGCTGTCTGGCCGGTGCAAAGCTCCCTTTTATAGACTGCAATACACTCCAGTTTATGCACTTTATGGACAACCTGCAAAGCTGGAGGCCAGGCACGGTTCCATTTTTGATTATTCAGCTCTTACTGGCTTCATATGTATTTTATTCTCAGTTTGACGCATACAAAGATGCGCTTCTGGCAGGAGGGGCGGAAAAGAAACCCGAACTCAGTCTTTCGCATACTACTTGTGGTTCTTACTTGCTCCATATGGCAGGCATTTTTCTGATCAGTATTCTGATCCTCTTTAAGATCTGTCCGGACTTTCACCCGAAAGAAGTCAATCAAATAACTCTTAGCTTTGAGCTTAACGAGCCTGAGGTACAGGAAGAAAAAGCAAAAGGAATTGACGGACAGCCAGGAATAGAGTCGAAAATACTTGAAGAAGCACACTTAAGAGATCCGCGCAAAGACGATATTCAGCCTTCGAGTCAAAGCAAGGAAATGACCAGAAGTGAGGAAATGCAGAAGGATACGAAGATAGCTGCCAGAGAAAGGGAGCAGATTGCAAGTAAGCAAATAATAAGTCCTGAGTCTTCGCAAAGTCCGGAAGAAGTATCAAGCAAGGGTGCGTCAACTGAGGCTAAGCAGTCTACAAAGATTGAAAATCAGCAAGATAAGCTCAATGAAGACGATCCTGCTCCTACTCCTACAAAGACTGTTGCACAGGTGACAGAAACTACGAAAAAGCCGGCTAATCAGCTTGAAGAGTCCGTAAACAACAATAGTAATCAGGAAGTTGCTAAGCCCAGACTTATAGCCGAGCTGCCGCCCTCGGCAGCTGCTGCAAGCGGCATTGCAATCAAAATTGATGAATCCAATTCTCGCCAGTCCTCAATTGCAAATGCGTCTGCAGCTAGCGATCCTGCAAACAGGGGCTCCGCAATTGCATCAGCAACAGCTATGCCATCAAATGCTTTGTCTTTTCAAAGCGCTCCACAGATAACATTTTATCCGCCGCCACAACAGGGAATAACAAGAATCGGCAAGTATCCGCATTCTTTTTCCCGAGTGGCAAACGTTTCAGTCAGTCCTGCGACGACGCAGCGAGCCGTCGGCCAGTATAATGATCTGCCGCCACGCCCTTATGCAGGTCTTACACAGCCGGATCTCTATTCTTATAACCAGAACGCAGCTGTGCAATCAGCAGGTTCCAATTCCGCTGAACAAAGCGAAACTGGCAAACAGGAAGGTCCTTCGATGCTGGGATTCATGGACGCCAGTCTTTCGGATGATGCAGGAATGCGAGCTGTCTGGTCTGAAATGTCCGGGAATATAAGCCGTTATATTAAGGCCAATCCGCTCCTGGGCGAAGGCACAACTGTTACGTCTTTTACTCTCAATAGTCTTGGTCAGCCAGTGGCGATAAGTTCATATCCCCGAAATTCCCAGCTTTCCAGGTCTTTGCAGTCTGTTCTTAAAAGCATGCCCCAAGTACAGCCGCCTGCAGAAAAACTTGGCAGTATGTATTTTCAGGTTAAAGCATCAAACAACAGCCAAGGTACTTTTGTTTCACTTGAGCTAAACAGTCAGCCCCAAGCCGTTTCGTCGGAATCTCTCAGCGATTTCAAATATCAAACAAACTTGCAAGCATATTTAAAGGGAATCAAAAAGGAAGTATACAAAGCATGGAAACCTCCAGTGCAGGAAGGTATCAAGCCTGTGATGGTCGGATTCACGGTAACTACAACAGGACGAATCAGCAATCAGCATATTGTCCAATCTTCCGGTGATCCTAAAATGGATAGGGCGGCCTTGAATGCGGCGCTCAGCGTAAGCGAATGGTCCCAACCTCCGGCTGGTACTTCCGAAGACATGGATGTTTGCATGGTTCTGCAGAAGTGCAAGAATTGCGATGGCGAATTGAAAAACAGTCTTTAAGACTAACTACGGTTGCTATTCTGGTGAAAACCCTGGCATGAAAGCCTGTTTGCGGCCGTGTTTATTTACTTAACTCTGAAATAAGGTTGATAGTGGAAGTCTGGAATCTTGGACTGGCATACTTATTCTCAGGGCAAAAAAGATGGCACAAACTCATTACGCATTTGCAAATGTCACACGTGATCCGGCAACGGCAGCATTGCTTTCGCTCTGTCCGGGACTGGGGCAGCTTTATAACGGTGAGTCCAGAAAAGGTTTTCTGTTTCTGGATGTTGCATTTATCAATCTCGTGCTCATGGGCATGATAGTTCTTTCAGGCTCTCTGGTTTCTGCGATGCAGCAGTTCGGAGCTCAGTTCGGAATGAAAGTCAACCAGGGTGTTTTAGAAGCACTCAGACAAATGCAATTTGGGAGCCCGCTTTCAATAATCATTTCTGGAATGATTATTGCGTTTGTTGCTTATGCAGTTCGTGATGCATATGACCACGCCATGATCAAACGCCGCCGTGCACTTTATTCAGATTCAGTCATTGAGTTGAACGAAGCAAGCAGCGGCTCGTACATCATCCATTTTTCGCTGATTCTGGCACTTGCAATAATGGCATTGTTTTTCTTCATTCCAAAACCGCTTACAAAGCAACTGATTGAAATTGAGGTTCTAAATACCCTGACTCAGAATACAGTGGTCAAGCCGAAAACCAGAACGATCTCTGAAAATAATAATCAAGCAAAGATAAAGAAATTCGACCCGAATAAAGCAATACAAAAAACACCACCTAAGGCTGAGCTTGCAAAAAATGAAAACAGTGCAAAAAACGCAAACAGCTCCGCTAGATCGGCAGCAGCTTCCTCCTCGTCATCGTCCTCTTCCTCTTCAAATATTCAGGCAAAACCTCAGCCGCCGCTTCCAATCCAGGCAAGTTCCGCGCATCCGCAAGCGATGGTGCCCACAGCAAAGCCTGTTTTACTTGCACAGGCTGGCGCTCCCCAGATGCATCCGGCGGTGAAGCCTCTTATGCCCGCTATGCTGAAGCCGGCACTTGCAGCCGCTACTACTGGAAATCTGCAGAGCATGCAACCCAGAGCCTTGCCTCTGCATAACAGCCTGCCGGTTGCTCAAATGCCAAAAGCCATAACGAGCACCAGAAGTGGCTCAGAAGCGCTGCCTGTTCCATTGCCTTCAATGCTTACAAGTGGTCTTCCTTCACGCACAGGAGCCAATCTTATGCCTGCTGCACCATCTGCTAGCAGCACGCTCTCGAAAGCAATAGACCTGCCGGGTGCGTCGAAAATAGGCGATTTTGCAGGGAGCGGTAAAGTCTTTAGTCCGCACGCAGCAACAGGTACGGGCAGTCCCCAAGGCTCCCATGCTACGGGAGTACCCGGTCCGCTGGCTATCGACACACATATTGGAGGACCTGCCGGTGGTCCGGTTCCGCAATCAATGGGCAAAGGTCCCGGCAGTAGCACGAGCAGCAACAGCACTGGCGACAGTGATATTCCGTCTCCTGTGAAAGCAAAAGGGAAGCGCGGTTTTGATGGTGACTCAATCCGAATCGTGCCAAACACCGGCGGCAAAACTGGTTCACCTGTAAGCGGCACCGGCAATCAGCCGATGAATTTTTCCGGACCAAAAGGCGAAAGTACGCCTGATACAGCTAGGGACGTAGATTTCTCGGTATACATGGCTGAGTTGCAGCGCAAGATTAAAAGATGCTGGTACCCGCCGCATGGTCCGCAAAGCCGCAAGGTAAAAGTCATGTTCAAAATACACAGCGGCGGCCAGCTGAGCAACCTGCGTATAAGTCAGAGCGCCGGTGTGGCGGCCGACGACCAGGCTGCCCTCAAAGCAGTGGACGCGGCTGCTCCGTTCAAAAATCTGCCTGCTGGTGCGCCGGAAAATGTTGATATCGAATTCACCTTCGATTACAACGTATTCAATTCGAGGAACTTTTAGGTTCGCGAGCCTCCAAATAAGACTGCCTATGCAGTAAAATTCGCACGGAACAAGGACAGGCAACTGTCCTTTTCTATTTTCGCAAATCACAGACGTCGCAAATCACAGACCGTTGGAAATCACAGACCTCTGGAAATCACAGACCTCTGGCGCTGCAACTCGAGCAAACACCAAAAATCTCAAGTACGTGCGACTTAATCGTAAATCCATATTTTGATCTTATGGTGCCTTCAATTTCTTCTACAACACACTGGTCCAGATGATAACTCTGACCGCATGCTTCGCAAACCAGATGGTGATGGTGTTCTCCTGGCGCAACCACTTCATAGCGCTTTTCGCCGTCGCCCAGATCAACGGCTTGTACATAACCTTTCTCAACCAGTGATTCTAGAGCCCGGTATACGGTTGTTAAACCCGGAGCCTTGTCGCCTGTCAAGCGCAGTTTTCCGTATATATCCTGGGCGCTTGCCAGCGTATGTGCGCCTTCAAGTGCATCCAGAACGGTTTGTGCTCCTTTTGTCAAACCGCTTCTTTTCTGGACTTTGCTGTGATCGTGGCTGTGTGCAGTCATTTGCCAAACCCGAAATAGAGATCCAAGCTCTGGATTCTATCATAACTTGTTGCTTTCTGCTTCAAATCCAGCAGCTGTGGAGGATTGCAGCCTGGCAAGGCTTGCGTCAACGGTTGTCAGCTGAGCGCAGATTTTGCCGACCGGCAAAGCTGATTTTTGCTCGTTTGCGTATATCTGGGTCCTCTGATTTCAAACACTGTGCAAGAAGTGTTTCTTTCAGTTTTTGATCGAGCAGTTGAAGATCCTGTGGCTTAGTTCTTCTAAATTCGTGCCAGGAAAAAAATCTAGCTGCCCCTGCCAGCTCCGGTTCCGAAACGTTTTCAGTTTTCAAAGTGCTAACTATGGACTCTGTCGGAATCATGAGCAAAAGCTCTGCTGGTAGCTCTTCGTAAACAGGGAAGCCAGTCCACTTACCGGTCCCGGAAGCATACCATTGAAGCAGCCCCAGGATTTTCACATTCTTGTTTTCTATGTTCGAATCAAGAACCGACATAAGTTTTTTGAGATGCGGATTTTTCGGATTGAGCTTTTCTGCGGCTTGCAGTTCATCAGTACTTGCCGGCTCCGGGCTGTAAATCAAAAGTTCCGTCATCGCAGGCGCAATAATCAAATTGCTGTACGGGCGCAAACACTCCGGCATGGACATAATCCATTTTTGCAAATCGGCAGAGCTTCTGCGTTTATCCTTTACTTGCTCTTCAAAGGCCTGCTTGGGTCCGTCGACCTTGTGTGATGCGAGCCATTCAATTAGCTGCCTGGGTTCCCTCAAAGTTGAGTCGAACCTCCATTTTCTTTGCCAGCGAAGTCCGTCTGGATGGATAAAACTCAGAACCGCCAGGCGTTTGTTATTCTTAAGCAGTTCAATTGTCGGATCGCCGGGCTCCAGATACTGATTGAAAGAGTCTGCATGATCTTCAATTTGTAGTGCTTTAAGCAGACTATTCAAAATTTCCGGATCTTTTGAATCAAAGAGAATCAGCTTCGATTCGGGCTTACCGTTGGACTGCCCGCCGGCATATATCCTCAGTCGGTTGGCACTCCCAAGCAGCTGCTCCAGTGATGCTTGGTCTGGCACAGGCAGTTTCGAATGCAGTGCTTTCAACAGCTCGCTGCTTTGATATTGATGCTTCTTTCCGCTTTTGTGCGCGGTGCTGCTTCCAAATGCGGGGATGAACTGTAGTTGATTCGCAGGATTCTTGCTGGCCGCAGCCGGAATGCAGATTTCGCCTGCCAGCATCAGGACCGAGGCTGCAATGCATGGTGCTATTCGTGCTGAGAATTTAATTGACTTCAAGACCCGTACCAGCAAAACACAGGCAGTATTTTAACAGCTCCAGGGCTTCTTGGCTCTTGAAGCCCCGGTCCTGCTCTTGAAGCCCCGGTCCTGGCTAGGATGCCAGCTGCTGCTCGGGGTGCTTTGCAATCCACTCGACTTCGCGTGCCAGGAGCATTGTGGGCATTGCTTGTATGCGAAGGGCTCTTTCCTCTTCCCCCTTTGCCGTATAGAGCTTTACGAATCCATCACGAAGCCGCAAGAATGCAGGCTCATTTGCCGGACCTGCCGGAATCAGCAGCCAGGCAAGCACCAGCTGGTGCTTGGCCCCTTCAAAATCACCTTCGGCAATTCTCAACTCTGCAAGCTTAATGGCGTCATTCTCAGGACTCGCCAGTTTTTCGATATCTGAAAAACCAAAGGTTTTAAGATCTGGTTTGATATAGGGGTTTCTGGAGTCTCGAAAAAGCTTTTGCTTCATCGAACGCATCCAGTCTCCCAGAATTGAGAGCAGCGGTCCGACAGGAATTATCAAGGAGAAGATCATTGCCTGTTCACAATAAGGGATTAATTAACGATTTTCAAGTTTTAGAATTACTGCTAAATTTTGCATGCCAGACGTATTTGAAGGAGGGGTGTGCCGGGCATGTGTTAAAAGGAAAGGCAGATTGTCAAAGTGTTCATATAATGCCATCGTTATGATGTCGCTCGCCTCAATAATGATGCTTGGGCAATTCTTTCCTTTACAATGCTGTCCGGCGGCCCCGAATTTTGATAATCCGGCTTCAAAAAAAGAAGCGCAAGGAAAGCAGTTCGCTGAATTAAACAGATCTATGAGAGTCTGCGAAATTACAAATGATCATCTTAAGCTGCTCAGAAAATTGCGTCTTACCTGGCTCAATTGCGAGGCAGGTGCCGCTGCAGTTCATTATGACAAACGATATGGCACAAGCCAGGTTTATAAAGATATGGCCGAAGCAATCGGGTTCAAAGCTCCAGGCGCATTGAATCAAGACGAAAAGAACAGGCTCGATAGGCTCGACGCAGAGCTTTCCGATTATGCATGCGCTGTGTTCTTATTGAACGCCCGGATTGTTCCTGGTCTTTACGCAATTAAGAACACTTTGATTCAAGACTTCCCGGATGGAAAATTCATGATTAATGAAGATGGAGCAGGCGAAATGGAAATTCCGCAGGCCAAAACTTATCAGTTCAAGCTCAGTGATGAGCATTTAAAGCTGATAAGACGTTCGAACTGGAGGTCTTTCTGTATTGATCCGAAACGTCCATATGGAGATATGGGCTACTTTTATATTGATATGGCAGATGCGCTTGGAATTGAATTGTTCAAAAGTGATGATGGCAAAGCTATCTTAGCTGCCGGGCAAAAAGAACACTTTGACAGGTTGCACGGGGAAATGCCGTTTGCACTGAGAGCGTTTTTCCAATACGGTGAGTTGCCGCCTGGCAAATACGTTTGTGAAGGATATGGTCGCTGGCAAAAGCTTCCTGAATGAGTTCTTTATGCTAGTTTTTGAAGCCGAGTTCTCTTAGAATATTTGCGGCATTTTCAATAAGGTCGGCTCGTATCAAAACATAGTCTTTTGAAAAGGTAGACAGTATCAAGATATTCATGCCGTTGCTGGCAAATGCATCACTAACTGTGGCAAGAAAGCCGACAGAGTAAAACGGCAAAGATACGTTTAATGAAATCAGCTTGTAAAAATCTCTGTTTCTTTCTAGAACTTCAAGCAAAGCTAGATTTTCCTGCCTGGTCACTACCGTGATCTCATCTGAGTCTCGGCAAACGAAAAAATGTTTACCTTCTTCGGGCTCTTTGCTTACTTTTGTATATACATAGACTCCATCTTGAATACAGAAGCTGCTTTCGGCTATCATTTTGAGGGCGCTTTCAGAGTAGTTATTTGCCATGTAAAAAGATTTATTTTCACAACTATATTTTAAGTATAGTGATTGTAAATAGATCAGGCAATTGTACACTGGAAGTGCTTCAAATAGCTAGGTATGCTAGCTCCATGATAAGCAGCTTTTGCGTCCGTTGTCCGAGGTAATGCAATGAAAAAGAAAGGGCACTTGTGTCTGATTGGTGGAACTAATACCCCCGAGAATGAATACATTGAACCGGAGCTGCACAAAGAACCACAACGCACATCAATTTCAAATTCTTCTGTTTCTGAACGCTTAAAAGAAGCGGAGAATGAACTGCAAACGATGCGCGATGTTACCGACGCCGCGCATTTGCTTTTAAGAGCCCTTCCAATCGAGCAAATGCAGGTAAAGGAACTGCTAGATCTCTATGACATGTTCTTGAGCGGCATTGAAGTTTTAGATCTTTACGGCGCCGAGCTTGTTGACACAGGCCGGCAACGTATGACACCAAGTGAAATGCGAAAACACGCGCGGGTCCGCAATGCATATGAGTATTTGAAAGAGATAGTACCGAGTACAGCTTTTGAAATTGCCGAACTTATACATAAAATAGAGTCGCCCGGCAAAAAAAGGCTGGGGAGCGATAATCTAAAACAAGTGCTGAAAAGAACAATCAAGAGATCAGCGGACGAGGCTGCGTTCTGGTTGAATTTAGGCAATGAAAATAGTAGTGAGAAAAAAGCCGAGCAGGAAAAGAGCGAGCAAAAAAAAACTGAGCCAAAAAATACTGAGCCGAAAAAAACTGAAAAAAAAGGCAAGAGTGATTCTGCAGAATCAGCGACCAAAAAAACAAAAAAGGATGAACGAAAACTCTTTGTAGCACCTATAGTCGTAAGAACTAGAGAAACAAATGCAGGGGTTGCCCGTTTCAAGAAAAGCAGAGAATTCTCAAAACCTGGGATGCAACTCAAAGTCACATTGAAAGGTTCAAGACCAGCCATATGGCGGCGAGTACATGTTCCAGGCGACTGCAATCTTGCTGAGCTTCATAAAGCTATTCAGGATGCAATGGGATGGAAAAATTCATACATGCATCAATTCACAATCAACAAGAAGCGCTATTCAAGCGATTCCAGTCGCGGGCTCAATGAGTACGAGTACACTTTACATGATCTGGGTTTGAAAGCCGGAGACAAATTCGATTACGAATACGATTTTGGAGACAGCTGGCGGCACTCAGTAGAAGTGGAATCTACTCTTAATGTGCCAATTGATTATTTTGAATGTGTGGAGGGGAAACTTGCCTGCCCTCCTGAAGACTGCGGCGGGATTCTTGGCTATTATTTCAGGTTGACGATTTTCAACAATCCAAAGCATCCGATGCATGAAGAAACCAGAAATCAATGGGGAAGAGATTTCGATCCGGATAAGTTTGAATAGGTTTCGACCCGCTCAACCGGCTCAGTTCAACTGGCGTCCTGCAGATGCTACTTGCTGGTAGCCGCCACGAGAGCCAGTTACATGCAAGATGCAAGCAGCCATTTTCATTACGCGCTCTTTAACGGCTCTGTCCGCTTTGTCGTGGCTCGTGAACAGATGCTTTAAACATTTGTTCTGGCTGGCAAGCGTAATTATTGAGAACTCAGCCATCGAACCCGATGCGCCATTTTTTGCTTCAAGTATTTGAACGCGCCTGCGAGCAATGCCATCTTGAATCATTTCGTGGTTTATATCATCCTTTGTGCATGCGTCGGCATTACATGAAAGTATCAGTTCCTGTCCTGCGGCCAGCGGCACTGTATTAACGCCGTTATCCACTGACATAGACTCCAGACCCCTTTCATGCAGGTTGTGAATTTTCACTCTTTTTTGATTGTATGAAAGAAGGGCTACAGTGCCCGGTTTTAATGCAATGCTGTAGTTGTGAACTTTGATGCTTGTTGGCTTATTGCTTTCAATCAAAATCTCACCGTTCTCGAGCTGGAGATTACCGTTGTCACTCTTTTTCAAGTTGCTTCCGGGCATCTGAATAACCCGATTGTCGTCGATTGAACTGGCGTAAGGCTTACACGCATTTTCAGGCATGCTTACTGATCTGGTCTCTACAAATGCAATCGGTGAAACTTTGATTGTGAATGAACTGAGGGGATTGATGTCGTCAATGCAGGCAGCAGGAAGCTTCTGTCCTACATCGTGCATTGCAGACTTGAGTGCAGAAAGGCGACCCTTCATTGCCGGTCCCATATCTGTGCGGTTTACACATGAAAGTGCTGGTGCAAAAGGTGCCTGGGATATGTCGAGCTTCTTGTTATGCATCCTGTAATTGCTGATACCTTTGCTGGCATCCTTGTCAAAAACAGGAACATAGTCTGAAACTCCCAGTGCAGCCATTTTCTCGTTAACAACTGAGGTCTGAGTGTTGGCCGCAATACTCAAAGCGTTGCTCCCTCCTTTCAGCTCGAGGCTTGCCGGGTCACCCGACAGGTTTGCCACGTGCACCGCACCAAAGCGATCTTGTGATACACCTGTTGTGCTCTGTCTGGCCACATAAACGGTGCCGGTTGGTGTCAGAATTCTAGCGCTTGAGTCTCCTGTGAGTACAACCACGCTGCCTTCCTTTACTGTAACTGTATGATCGTCAGTGACAGCAAAGACGGTTCCGGGAGCCGCCAGGATCAAAGATTGTCTGTCGCCAGAAAAGGCATAGGGTTGCGGCTGATATGTAGCTACGATCCAGGGCACGCCTGCAGTTGCGTAGCTCTCGTCGAGATTGATTACTTTAAGAATAGCGTCATGAGGCCAGTTGAGAAATCTAACCCGGGTCACGTCAGTTGCAACTATCTGAGGAGATGCAAAAGGCAATACGAAAGGCGGAAGTTCAAAACTTGGGGCCTGCACTGTTTCAGGAAAGTACAGCTGCGCCAGCTGAGGTGTTTGTGGTGGATTTGGCGTGGATGGTGGGCTGCCAGGAGTGGGCGGGCTTCCGGGTGGCGGCACAGTCGGAGGTTCACCGGGAGGAGGAGGTGGTGGACACGGAGGAGGCGGGCATGGTGGTTTGGGATTCTCGCAGGTTTTGGGCTCTGGCCTGTCGCAACGGGGAGGAGCCGGAGGGCATGGTGGTTTGGGATTCTCGCAGGTTTTGGGCTCTGGCCTGTCGCAGCGGGGAGGAGCCGGAGGGCATGGTGCTTTTGGAAGCTCACATACTTTGGGCTCTGGCCTGTCGCAGCGGGGAGGAGCCGGAGGGCATGGTGCTTTTGGAAGCTCACATACTTTGGGCTCGGGCCTGTCGCAGCGAGGGAGAGCCGGAGGGCATGGTGCTTTTGGAAGCTCACATACTTTGGGTTCGGGCCTGTCGCAGCGAGGAGTTCCGAAGTTGCAACTCAGGTTATTTGAAAAAATACTTTGATTCCGTGGAACAGTGTTTGGTATGTTATTGCAGATGTTTTCAGAGAAGTGATGAGAATTGTTCGAATTGTTCGCAATATTGCAAAAGTTTTCCAGATGCGAATTGTTGGAGATATTGCAGATGTTTTCTAGATTGTGATGAGAATTGTTGGAGATATTGCAGATGTTTTCAGAGAAGTGATGAGAATTATTCGAATTGTTCGCAATATTGCAAAAGTTTTCCAGATGAGAATTGTTGGAGATATTGCAGATGTTCTCTAGATTGTGATGGGATTTGTTTGAATTGTTCGCAACATTGCAAAAGTTTTCCAGATGTGAATTGTTGGAGATATTGCAGATGTTCTCTAGATTGTGATGGGAAGCCTTATCTGAGATGCTATTGCAAAAGTTGTTTATGGGAGCAAAATTCGAAATATTACTACAGCGGTTTTCCGAGTCTCTATGAGAAACGATGTTGCTGATATTGCCGCAAATGTTGTTTGAGATATTGTTTGTAACACCACTGCAGATGTTGCTTGTAATGTTGTTTGAGATATTGTTTGTGACGCCACTGCAGATATTGCTTGTAATGTTGTTTGAGATGTTGTTTGTGACGCCGCTGCAGATATTGCTCGTGATGTTGCTGGTAATATTACTCAGGTTGCTGATGCCGCCGCCAGGACCAGCGCCACCACCACCACCACCGGACGCGCCGAAGTTGCTGATTGTATTTGTAACGTTAGTCAGAACGTTGGCTAGACCGCCGCCGCCACCAATGCCGGCAATGCCGCTGCCCCCGCCAATGCCGCCGCCACCACCACCGCCGCCACTGCCACCAATACCACTGATGCCGCCGCCGCCACCAATGCCGCCGATCACTGCGTTAATTAAGGAGTTTGAAACCGAACCACTGGAACCGCCGGAAATGATACTTGAAAGAACATTTGCAGGTCCAGGGATTGAAGGAACACTGGAAGAGCCGCCGCCACCGCCGCCGCCGCCGCCGCCGCCGCCGCCGCCACCACCACCGCCGCCGCCAAAGTTGCGACCGCCAAAATTGCCGCCGAAGTTTCGCCCGCCGCCAAAATGGCCTCCTCGACCGCCACCACCTCCGTGCTCGGCTCTGACTTCTGGGATTGTTCCAGCAAATGTAATTGCCAGCATGCTCAGAGATGTTGCAAGTGAAATAGCTCTGGTAGCGAAAGCATCCTTTCTCATTTTAGAATCATTGCTTCGGTTAGTGTTTTGGCGGAATCTAAGCACCGGCAAGCCAGGTTTTCCAGGCAGTTAATGTCTGGCCGAAACTGCTAGTCTTGCAGTGGAATGTTTACATTAAACCGGATTAACTCTCCGCTTGAAATGGGGAAAACCGTGGGGATGATGGGAGAAACCGTGTAAGCAAAGGAACACCGAAAATGCTGTCCAATCAACGACTGACGTTGAATATGCCTTTATTTTCCAGCAGCTCGATCACAGCATCAGTTTCCATTTCGACACTCATGCTGCTTGTATCAAGGCGCAGTTCTGGATTCTGTGGGGCCTGATAAGGGAGGTCAAATCCGGTAAAAGACTCTATCTGTCCCTGGGCCACCTTCTTATATAGACCTTTTGGATCTCTTTGCCTGCAGATTTCCAGAGGGCAATATACAAATATTTCGCTGAAATCCTGGCTGCCTATTATATGGGCGGCTGAAAGCCGGTCGTGTTCGTAAGGCGAAATCGCAGCCACTATACAAATAGAACCGGATTCAGCAAATAATTTTGCCACATGAGCCAGACGCCGTATATTTTCTGCTCTGTCTTTGCGGCTGAAACCAAGATCAGCGCAAAGTCCGAGCCGTACATTGTCAGCATCGAGCACCACAACATTGGCTCCTTTTTCAAAGAGCCTTGATTCGACGCTTTTTGCAAGCGTGCTTTTGCCCGAGGCAGAAAGCCCGGTGAACCAGAGCACGCTGCCTTTGTGGCTCTGTCGGGATTCCTTTGCCTGTCTTCTCAGATAGCCTTCTTCCAGTGCGACATTCTGGTTTACTGCTGTTTTGCCCAATCCTTTTACAGGTCTAGTGTCAATAACACCGGCTGCAACTGTTTCATAGCTGCTGCACAATACCAGTTTGTTAAAGGCCTCCTTTCTTTGAGAACAATCGTAAGCAACTGCTTCACTTAGTTTGAGTATGACCTCGGCAATATCGCCCTTCATTAACACTGCGGTCTCAAACGCAGAAACTGCCGATGAAGAAGTTTCTAGCGCAGAACTCTCCATTGCCGGAAATTCCGGTGCCACAAGCTCCACCCGGCAGCTCGTTTCTCTGGCACCCAGCTTGAGCAAATAATCTTGCCGCGGGTCGAAAGCGTGAGAGGAAATCCAGACTAATCTTGCTTTAAGAACCTTGTCTACAAACGGAAGCTGATCAGGAAATGAGATCAGCTCACCACGCTCTACAAATAGTTGCTCGCTCAAAGTAAGAGCCACCGAGCTGCCCTTGCAGGCTTCTTTCAATCTGCCCTGAGGGTAAACTTCTATTGATTCTATGCGCCCGTGTTTTCCTGATGGTGAAAACAATACTTCGGCACCAGCGTGTACCTTGCCGGAAATAACCCTTCCTGCAAAATAACGTTTTTCATCGAACTTATATACGTCTTGCAAAATCATGCGAAACGGTGCTTCGCCGTCTTCAATGCTGCTTTTTGCCTGGCTTTCTTTGCAAAGGCTGTAGATTAGTTCAAGTAGCGTCTGACCGGTGTACCAGTTAAGTTCTTCAACAGAGCCCACAACATTTGCACCGTGGAATGCAGATATGGGAACTATCGCTACAGCTTCAAGACCCTCTGCTTCAATCAAGTCTCTTACATTTGTTGCCAGCTTTTCAAAATGATCCTGGCTGTATTGCACACGGTCCATTTTATTGAGCACTACAATGACTTTGTTGATGCCCAGTATATTCAACACACTCAGATGCTTTCTTGTTTGAGCTCGTATTCCTTCTATGGCGTCAATCACAAGCACGCTGTAGTCTGCAAGCGAAGCGCCCGAAGCCATGTTTTTCAGAAAGTCTATGTGACCGGGTGCGTCAATAAGAAAAAAACGTTCGTTTTTATAATTGAAGTTGATGCTTGTGGTATCGATGCTGATTCCCTGTGCCTGCTCTTCTTCTAATGCATCCAGAAAGAAAGCCGGCTCAAGCTCGATTCCTTTGTCCTGGCAGATCCTTTTTACAGTCTCGATTTTGTCCTGCGGCAGATGCCCTGTTTCTGAGAGCAATTTGCCTAAAAGCGTGGATTTGCCGTGGTCGACATGTCCAACAACTACTACCGTGTGCATGGCAAACTGCTCCTACATGTAACCGTTGCTGCGCAATCTTTGCATGGCATAAGCATGCTCGAGATCCTGTGCTCGACCTGCACGTTCGCTCGTAGAAATATGTTTCAGCTCTTCGATAATCTCATCTACATTTCCGGCCTGCGACTCGATAGTGCCGGTGCAGGGCGCGCAACCCAGGCTACGGTAACGCCTGCCGTTTTCAGCAAAATAAAGAGGTATCACTTCAAGATTTTCATGCCGGATATACTCCCATACATCGAGCTCCGTCCATTTCAAAATCGGATGAATTCGCAATTGAGTGCTTTCAGGAACCTGTAAATTGAAATAACTCCAGATTTCGGCAGGTTGATCTTTATACGTCCAGTTCGAATTATCAGTTCGCGGAGATACAATTCGTTCTTTTCCACGCGAGCCCTCTTCGTCGCGCCTTATACCTAAAAGCAATCCCTGAATTTTATGCGCAGCGACCGTATCAAGTAAGGCTTGCGTTTTTAAAGCAGTGCAGCAAGTTAGCCTGCCTTCTTGCGGACCCATATTATTTGCAAGTGCTTCTTTGTTTTGACCGATTATAAGCCTGAGTTTTTGTTTGGCAACTAATTCGTCGCGCCATTTGATCATTTGTGGAATCTTGTAGCTGGTGTCAACATGAACTAATGGAATCGGGAAATGACCCACGAATGCCTTACGCACAAGCTGCATCAAGACTGTTGAATCTTTGCCCATTGACCAGAGCAAAGCCAGATTTGAAACGTGCGCATAAGCTTCACGAATGATGAATATGCTTTCGTCTTCAAGCTCTTTTAAATGCTTCACTTCAGACCTCTTGCTGGAAAGAAACAGGAATCAGTCGAATCATGCGTATATAGCCGCGCTTATTTGGATTGTCCCAGCCTTTGCCGTTAAACAGATTTATCTGCAATTCTTCTATCTGCCCATGCCACTCTGGATGCTTATGCAATTCAAAACGCAGCAATGAATAGTGGCTTCCCGGATCTGTAAATATCTGTACGCATCTGGAGTCTTCAAATACTTGATTTTTTGCACGCCAGTAAACAGTTGCAAAATATCCGAGTTCACCGGAGAAGCTAACCCAGACCTCTCGGAATTTAGCGGCATCAAAGGAATTTAGCGGTACCTTAAAATGGAAGCAAGACCCGGTTACTTTAATATGCAAACCTCGCCTCGAAAGACCCGCAATATTGCCGTCGGTGCAATCAAGGCTTGTGCAACTGTCTTTTCTCTCGCTATCAAAATAAAGAACCGGAGATTCTGTTTTGTGTTTGACGTCGCTCAGTTCGTAATTCAGATCTGTGATTGCTTCTTGAAGAATAGTATCTATGCAAGCAATTGCTTCCGGCGAAACTTCTCCACGTTTCCAGCGCGCAATAGAATCTTGAGGTGTTTTTGAAGTGCGGTGAATATCGTAATTGTCGTATGAAGGTTGGAACGCCGGATTAATGGCGCATATTTTGCGCACCGGTTCAAGGGCTGCAAGCGGGTCTTCAATCAATTGTTCGTATCTGAGATCAAAAGTATTGCAGCCGTCTTGAGTGACCCTGAAATTTTCAAACTGTCTTAGATATCCGTGAACAAGATAAAGAACGTAGTCATACTCAGGGTCGCTCTCTTTTAGATAATTGGTTTTCCCGTGCTTCTTTCTCAAAAATTTGCTGGTTGAAATATACCTGTCTCTGGGGTCACGCCAGAGATAAATGTTGATTGCATCGATATAACGGCGCAGATAAATCGCAAGCCAGGGTGGTCCTTTTTCAAGATAGAATCTTTTCTCCGGCTCTTTTGCCAGAATGCTTTCTTGAAAGCTTTCAAAAAATAGTTTGAAAATCTTTGCCCCACTGGGCAAGCCGATTAAGAGGCTGTCATCCGCCAGTTTGCGGTAATGAGTCGGAAAAGCGCCATTAACCTGGAGCTCCGGAACTTTGTTGTCATCGAGAAAACGCCAGCCATCCATACCGGCAGCCGAACGTGCAAACCAGGCTAAATATTTGGCTTCGTACGGATAGAACCTTTCCAGGGCGCATCTGGTGTCGGCTGAAAGCAGCTCCATTGTAAGCGTGCTACCGCTTCTGGAGCCGGTTATAAAAATAGGCAAGATTAGCTGCGAGCTATCTTTTCCGGTGCGGGTCGCTGTCTCTGTTCTTGCGGGCGGCAAAGGCTGGGGCTTGTTTTGATTGACAGAGCCTTTGATCATTTGTGAGACAGATTCAATGATTGAGCGCATTCTGTGCCTGATTCTGATTCTGCTTCTGGTTCAGGGAACGGTTATGGGGAACTGAGTCTTGCGGCTGGTTCTTGTGGCTGTTATGGAAGCTTGCTTCCATATGCCGATTCTGAGTGCTGCTTAATAAGAATTCCCCGAAAGCTTTGCCAGAAGCTGGTAACCGGCTCATCTTAGCAGTTGCTTGATAACTTTATGAGCACAATGAACTGCATGATTTTTAATGCTGCAAAATGCCTGTGTCTACACGGCTTTTCGGCTCTTTTTCTAGCTTAGAAATATAGAAGCGTGAAGACAGGTAAACCGGATTGAACCCCGGGGCTGGATGCCAACAGGGAGCTCCGTGTTAAACTAAGCCTTGGCGGGCGGTTAGCTCAATGGTGGAGCACTTCGTTTACACCGAAGGGGCTGGGAGTTCGAGTCTCTCACCGCCCAAGTTTTTTTAGAACTGATACCACTCCTGGGCTATGCCGGGGCTATGAATTTGCGGAAGATTCGGAAAGGAGTTTTCTGGTTATTGCTATTACAGGGCTCCATGAATTCAAGCTAAATTTGTGTAAAATCTGAGTATGCATGCCAGCTAGAGCTATCAATCAATACCACAAGGCTTTTGAGAAATAGGTCCAGAGTCAAGAGAATCTGGAAAGATGATGAAATGGCCGTTGTTGGTTTCTATTTTGATGTTGTTCTTGTGCAGTGGAGTGAGCATGGCGCAAAGCAGACAGACCAGGCAACTATACGAGTACGGTTTTATTGACAAGACCGGTAATCTTGTTATCCGTGGATTAAAAGCAACTCTTTCCCAACTGAAGGATTCTGCTGGAGAGTTGGAGTTTCACAACGACCGGGCATTGGTGAAGGTCCATGAGAGCGGCTTGTTTCATTTCATTGACTTGAATGGAAAAACCATTCAGGGTAGCTTTCCCTGGGCAAAACCCTTTAGTGAAGGATTCGCTCCAGTGATATTGCCAGACACGGGGTTGCTTTCATTTATTGATGTAAACGGCAAGGTCGTCGCTCAAAGCGATATTCCTGATACCACTACTTACAAAAAGCTCAAGCGCACAATTGAAAACGACTCCGTGTTTCTAGCCAATTGTTCAAAATTTTCAGAAGGCCTTATTGCAGTTACTGTTATCAACAAAGAGCGCAAGTATTTCGCTGGTTATATGGACCACAGTGGACGCTGGCAAATCAAGCCTCAATTTAGCAAAGTTGCAGATTTTTCAAACGGGCTTGCTTCAATTAATTTTCAGGAGCCCTATCCTACTGGCACGCCGGCATACATCGATAAATGCATGGAGCTTCAAGTGTGGATTAGCTCGCGTCTGGATTCATCCAACCGAAAAAACATTAGGACTGAAGGATTATCCTCTCGGGTTTGGATTCATTGACAAAGCCGGTGCATGGAAGATTGAGCCGCAGTTTTACTTTGCCGACGATTTTCATGAGGGTCTGTCCGCCGTTAAAATGAAACAGGATGAACTCTTCGGTTTCGTCGATATGAATGGAAAGTATTTGATTAAGCCTGAGCACAAGGCACTGAAGGGCTTCTCATGCGGACGAGCACCGGTTGCCCTGTTTACATCGAACAAGCCATTTGAGAATGAGGTCTTTAACAAGAATTAGCATCAATACACAGTAGCCCCTGGTCAAGCAAACATCATCCACAGGATCGTTGAAAAGTTCGTTGAAGTGTTAACGACAGGTATGTGGGAACTTCGACCGTCTGGCGCTGGCTATGAACGCAGGGGACCGGGTCTCAAAAATCTAACCAATGATTTCCAGTCTATGCGCATCAACGTGCCTGATGCTATTGTCAATGCTTTCGACTTTTGGGTAGAGCATTTTGGAGCAAGCGAGTTGGACGTCTGGCAGTTTGATCTGTCGGGCAAGATCATCCTGGCTCTGAACTGGCTATCATTTGAATCGCCACGACCTGGAGCTGGTCATGACGCCCAGGTAAGCGAACCTGCGGGGCCTTATCCAGGAAGCAGAATCTGTGGTTGGAGCGAGTTCTTCGATGCAACAGGAGAATTTCTTGCCGGTATCGAATGGCATGATGCGCGGCCTGTTATAACAGAAATCGATCTGACAAAATGGCGAGATGATAAGCTTTATTGGTTGAGTGATAGGTCCGAGGTCGACCGAGGCAGAGACATGTGTTTTCCATGGAACTGTGCGCGAGAAGCATTGAGAGATTTCGCCGAATCCGAAAGAATCGCAAGAGGAGCCAAAGCAAAGAAACCCATTCAGTCTGACAAGACGGAGGAACCGCTTTTGAAATCACTGGAGCTAACGTGCCCGCGTGAAGGGTGCGGAGGAAAGATCAGCGAACGAAAATCGCACAAGGGAGAAAGGTACTTTGGGTGCAATAAATTCGAAGAAAACAAATGCCCCATCTCTTTCTGGAATCCACCGTTGCTATCTGGTGGTCCTGAAGGCGGCACCAGTTGTCCGAAATGTCGAGGTCCTCTTCTATTTGTTGTTTCTTCGTCTGGAAACCGCATCGCGTGCTACAGCAAAGCGTGTGGTTATGTAGCGGCAGCTACAGGTCAAGAGCGCCACGCCTAGTACTGAACCATCCGAAGCCGGAACTTGCTTTCGTGATGAATTCAAGATTGTCTGGTGGGGACAATTCAAAGATCTTTGCGAAGGGCAAGAACCATTTGCAGTTGATCTTCGTGAACACTTTTCACAGCGACCAATCTTTACAATGGTAAATGGCAGCTGGACGAAGAAAGCAGGTGGACAAAAAGATTCGAGCGCTATAAAAGGCGATCAGATTGCTGACTTTATAGGTTTCATTCGCGACTGGGGTGAAAATCCAGATCGACCCTAGCAGACAGCGGGCGCAAGGCGGATTTTTCGGCCGGATTTGCATGCATGCAAGATAGCGAGCCAGCTTGAGTTCAGAGTGTTTTGCATGGTGATTCTGAGCCAGCCTGAAATTACTGCATGGCGACTTGTGCTCATGCCTGAACTGTGCATGCATTGCGACAATTTGCGGGACGTTCTGGGAAGTCCTGAAAAATCTGCGGTGTGCAAGCGCCCTACTGGTACTTGCATTCGAAGAATCTGCGGGCAGCAGTTTATCTTGCCTCTACCTCTATGGTCGGTCCTTCGTCCCTTTCGTCGGTAGGGCTCCGTGCCTTCAGCACTCCGGTTCTTACTTGCGCCTCGCTGCCAGCTCGGCGCCGCTGCACGCGCCCAGAGTTTCCCTTTCTCCCCGTTGGAAGTAATTGATTACAAACCAGCAGGGGCTGTCAACTTCGGTGCAGCCGTCCGCAGGACTTGAGGTTGACGGCTCCTGCGTTTGCAATATAGTTGAAGTAAAGGGGAGCTCTTTCGATCTTTTGGTGAGTCCTGCTAATCAAATGAGGCATTGGCTCGTTCCGGAAAAGGCAGTGTAGTGCTGGATCTTGTGTTTTTGCTATAAGTGTGATGAGGCGTTCGTGAGGCGTTCGTGAGGCGTTCATTGAGAGACTTCGATCAACGTATAAAAGACATTTTGTCCAGTTTTTCCATGTTTGGTCAATATGCCTTTTTCAACCAAGTGACTCAACTCTCGTTGTGCTGTGGCTCGAGAAACAGTCCACAGATCCTGATACTCTCTATTCGTAATGCGCTCGGCCTTCACCACATGTAAAACTGCGGCGATTTGGCGTACGCTCAGCCCCATTTTTTCTAAAGCAGCCTCAGTCAGTACGCGCTTTCGTAATATGATCCTGAATTCGCTTGGCTGGCTCCGAAACTCAGGAACTTCAAGATTAGCTTCCTGTGCCAGTTTTGCAATTCTAAGAGTTCCGCTTCCCCAACTTTCGATGTATCCTGCATAGAATAATGAATTTGCTATCAATGGATTTCTTCTCAAAGAGGGATGTTCTTGAAGCAGCTGTTCAGGTGTCAATGGCATAAGCAATCCGCCAGGATTCCAGATTTCAATTCGATCATCATAAAGCCGAACCTGGGTGTTGCTCAATGCGGCATACTCCCTGTGGCAAACAGCATTGATCAAAGCTTCTCGCACTGCCTCCAGTGGATATTCCCATTTTTCATCTCTTTCCGGCTTGCCGGTTATCACCAGCTCAGTTTCAAAACGCTGCTTGCACCAGGTCAAGCACTCATCAATCTGTTCAAGAATGTTTCCTTCGTTTCGTTTGTCATCCACGATTTGAGTTTCGGACCTGAACCTTCCAAGTTGGATCAGCGAACTCATGAAGAACCTCCGTGGGCTATTGCCAAAGAGGAGAATCGCTGCTCTTGTTGGCACTCCATTTTTTACAAGTTCCAGCTTGCTTAAGATTTCATCTTCTCCGCGTTCGCCAACTGGGCGTCTTCCTGTAGCTTTTACCAATGAAATAAATCTCTTTACAGCGTCCTGATCCAGGTCACTCATAGTGGCTTCGCTCACGACCTGTGCATCCCAGCTCGTTCCGCTGCTGGCAATTAGTCGTTGCTTAATTTCCTCTGGGCTCATTTGCTGATTAGTACGCCCGACTCGCTTTATAAAACGTCCATCAACACTCACGGGATCATTTGCCTGATCCACCGTGATAGCAACAATGGTTCGCCCATTGTGATCACGCTTTACGATTGAAGGTAGGATGCGAGGCTGAATGTTGGACTGCATTCTCTGTGTCCAATCTTCAAGTGTGTTGTTTCCAATGACTATTCCGGTCACATGACCGTCATCGCGCACACCGATCAGAATGGTGCCACCACTGCTATTTGCAAATGCACCAATCGTTTCAAGAGCCTTTTTGTCAAAAGATTCTTTGAACTCCAGGGTTTCGCTCTCGGAGCGCTTATTCAAGGTTGACAGATTTATTTCCATTCTTTTGACTTCTTATTTCTTGCTTAAATGATACCAACTTATGGCTTGTTTCTTTTCTGTTTTTTCTCATTCCTGCAGTTCTTCGCTGCCAGGATCTGGTGTCCTCTTCTTTGATTTCTTTGTCTTGAGTGGAACAACGTTAGTATCAAGCAAACCGGCAGCACTGAGCATTTCTCTCTGGGCTTTTTCCATTCCCTGACGGACCGGATCATTTGCCAGCCTGGCATAAACTTGCGTGGATGTAGCTGACCTGTGCCCGAGTGCGCGCCCGATTATATGCAGGCTTTGATTAGTCATGGCCATATAGCTACCTAAAGTTCTGCGTAAATCGTGCATCCGTAAATTAGTAAGCCCGGCCCGCTTAACTACCCTGCGCCATACTGTCTTCGGCTCAACAAGATGCCCTGATACGCCGCTTCCCGGAAATACCCAATCAGATTTTTCCTTTTCATTTTCTTTCCTGACTTCCAGAACTTCCATTGCAAATCTTGTAAGCGGAATTGTCTGCGAGTCGCCATTCTTTGTTTTTGGAATGGTCCAAATACCTAGCTCACAATCAATTTCGTTCCAGCGCATCGCGAGGACATTTGCCTGGCGTGCACCGGTGAACAAACTCATATAGAGAAAAGATCTGAGCTTCTCATTTTTTTCACTTGCAAGCGATTCCATAAATGCCTTGAATTCGTCAGGACCTATAAATCTCTCCCTGGATTTTGTTTTGAAACGATCGATGCCGATTGTCGGATTCTCTTTATCGAACAAGTCTTTCTTAATTCCCCAGCTGAACACAGCGCGCAAGTCGTCATGTGCCCGGTTAGCCCGATGGTAGTGTCCACCTTCAGCCAGCTTATTTATCCGCGTTTGCACGTCAATCTTTTTTATGGTGCCCAGTTTGCGCGGCCACCAGTCGCTGAAACTGCGCTTGAAATTCGCTATTGATTCATTAGGATTTGTGCTGCGCTGTTTCAAATATTGTTCAAAGTAAAGCAGGTACAATTCACCCAGTGAAAGCTCCTCCCGTTGCAAACGGTGTGCATCGAGAGGATCTGTGCCGTGACGTAATGCCACATTTATTTCCAGCGCTACATTTCGAGCCTGCTCGATTGTGATCTCAGGAAACTTTCCAATGGTGCGCTTTACGGGTCTGTTTTCGACCCATTTATACACGAGAAAAGTCTTGACGCCTTTGTCCGAGACTCGAATAGCCAGGTGCGGCACTCGGGTGTCGTAAATTAGAACCCTTTTTCCCGCCGGTGCCGGCTGAATTTTTTCAAGCTCGTTTTTTGTAAAAGGAAGCTCTTGTCTAGCCATAACCTGACCCCTTCGCTGAGCACTTCGTTGACCGTCTCGTTAAAAACTGGGCTATGCCGGGGCTATGAATTTTAGAAAAATCGCGGAAAATTCGTGAATCTTAACGAAAACTCAGAATCCGTCAGTCCTCTGCTATACTTTATTTTGAAGCATGTATCGCCCATTCGTCAAGTGGATGGGCACTTCGTTTACACCGAAGGGG
>CAZTQO010000020.1:0-87875 GCA_964615655.1 uncultured Candidatus Obscuribacterales bacterium
AATCTGCCATGGGGTTTCCAGTTGGCAGAAAAACCCGAAGTTAATCTGCCATGGGGTTTCCAGTTGGCAGAAAAACCCGAAGTTAATCTGCCATGAGACTCCAGTTGGCAGAAAAACCCGAAGTTAATCTGCCATGAGATTCCAGATGGCAGAAAAACCCGAAGTTAATCTGCCATGAGTTTCCAGTTGGCAGAAAAACTAGCAGTTAATCTGCCATCCACTAAATCTTGAAAACCGCCTTTCCCCGAACTAATAATTCCTCCGGCAGGATTTAGTAAGCTTTTTTGCCGCAGGCGGCTCCGAGCCGCCCGGCACCGCCACAATTGACAAGGGAACGCAATCAATGAACTGCAAGAAAAATAAAACTGCCGTCTGGCTATCGACATTGTTAATGCTGTCTTTACAAGCGCCGACACTTGCAGATGAGGGCATGTGGTTGTTCAATCATCCGCCTCTAGAAATACTCAAAGAGAAATACCAGTTTGAGCCGACAAAAGAATGGCTCGAACACTTGCAAAAGTCATCAGTGCGTTTCAATAGCGGCGGCTCCGGATCGTTTGTGTCCTCCAACGGACTGGTAATGACCAATCACCATGTGGGCGCAGATTCGCTTCAAAAGCTCAGCCCTCCCGGTAAAAACTACATTGAAAGCGGCTTTTACGCAAAATCTGCCGATCAAGAGCTCAAATGTCCTGACCTTGAACTCAATGTGCTCATGGAAATAGAAGATGTTACCGACCGGGTAAATTCAGCCGTCAAAGATGGCATGGGAAGCGCCGAGGCGCAGAAAGCCAGGCGTGCTGTTATGAACACGATTGAAAAAGAATCACTCGACAAAACCGGGCTGCGAAGCGATGTGGTAACGCTTTATCAGGGCGGCAAATATCACTTGTATAAATTCAAGAAATACAAAGACATAAGGCTAGTCTTTGCCCCCGAGCATGATATAGCCTCATTCGGTGGCGACCCGGACAACTTCGAGTATCCGCGTTATGACCTTGATATTTGCTTCTTTAGAGTTTATGAAAATGACAAGCCGTTAAAACCCGAGCACTTTCTTAAGTGGAGCAAAGCCGGCGCCGCCGACGGCGAACTTACTTTTGTATCCGGGCATCCCGGCAAAACCGACAGGCTCAATACAGTAGCTCATCTTGAGTTTCTCAGAGATACTGTGATGCCGGACCGGCTCGATAATCTCTACCGGCTTGAAGTATTGCTCAAAACCTACAGTGAGCGCAGCCTCGAAAATGCAAGACAGGCAAAGGAAGATCTCTTAGGAGTGCAGAACAGCCGTAAGGCCCGAATAGGCGGGCAGGGCGGCTTGCAAGATCCTGCTTTGATGGCTAAAAAAATCGCTGAAGAAAAGGCGCTTAAAGAAGCAATTGCTAAAGACGAAAAACTGAGTAAAGAATGCGCCGGTGTTTTTGAGGACATTGAAAAAACACTGGCTGTCTGGAAAAAGATCTACCTTGATCATGGTCTCTACGAAAGGGGGCTAGCCTTCAACAGCAAGCTCTTCTCTATAGCTCGCGAAATCGTAAGACTAAATGAAGAAACAGGAAAAGCCAACGCCGACAGGCTGCGCGAATACAGGGAGTCGAATCTCGATTCACTCAAATTCGAATTATTTTCTGATGCTCCCATTTATGACAGTCTTGAAACTGCAACCCTTGCAAATTCACTGTCTAACTTAATGAACAAAAAAGGCGCGGATGATGAATTCGTCAAAAAAATTCTAGCAGGCAAATCGCCGCAAGAAAGAGCACATGAGCTTATCAGCGGCTCAAAATTGAAAGATGTAGAGTACAGAAAAAAGCTGGTTGATGATAAAAACGCAGAAAAGGAATCGACAGACCCGTTAATAGAGCTTGCAAAACTTGTCGACCCGCAGGCAAGAGAGTTGCGCAAAACATACGAAGAAAAAATCGAAGAGCCTTTGCGCCAGGCATATGCCAAGCTTGCAAATGCCAAATTCGTTACCGGCGGTATGGATCAATATCCTGATGCTACTTTCACGTTGCGCCTGGCATTTGGTCCGGTGAAAGGCTACAAAGAGAATGGTAAGGATATTCCGGCCTGGACAACTATGGGAGGAGCTTATAAACATGCTGATGCGCACGGCAATGTAAAACCATTCCAATTCCCGAAACAGTGGCTTGAGAAAAAAGACAAGCTGAACGCTGATACGCCGTTCAATTTTGTAAGCACTGCAGATATAATCGGCGGCAATTCCGGCAGCCCGGTAGTAAATAAAGAAGGCGAACTTGTCGGCATAATATTTGATGGAAACATTCAATCACTCGTGCTTGATTTTGCTTATTCAGACGAGCAGGCCCGGGCAGTGTCGGTTCATTCAAGTGCCATTAAAGAGTCCCTGAATAAAATCTATGAGGCTCAAGAGTTAGCAGGCGAGCTGGGAAATTAGTTGTGCAAACGGCACTTTCGGCGGCACTTTCGACAAAACTTTCGGCAATACTTTGGGTTTCCTGCTTGCTTCTGCCATGGAACACAGGAGCCGCTCTGGCTAATGAACCTGGAGTGAATTCGTCCAGCCTAAAAAGCAATTTCATTTCTGCAAAGGCGCAAATTATTGAGTTTGAAGATAAGCGGCAAGCAGACCCGAAATTGTTTGCTTTCTTAGAATCTGGCGACCAAAAAATCAGAGAAAGCGCCATAGTCGCGCTTGGAAGAATCGGCGATTCACTGGCGCTAGAGAAGCTTTTAGCAATTCTTGAATCCAGAGCAGGAGGTGAAAATACAAAAGAACTGGCTGTTTTTGCACTCGGTGAAATCGAGTCGGCCAGAGCAGCCCCGATACTTTTGAATTTAGTTAAAGACCCGGCTTCCAGCACAATTCTGAAAGCAAGAGCAGCTGAGGCCCTTGGAAAAATATGCAGTAATAGCGAAGCCGGAAAAGAGCTTGGCGCAGATGCTGTTAAGAACACAAGCCTTGCAATCATTGAGATAGTTCCGCCGCCTGATTCCAAGTTAGACCCGGACGGAAAACTTTTAACCCGACTTGCACTTACTGCGCTTTTAAGAATTAAAGATCCGTCGGCTGTGCAAGCTTTTCTAAAGCAGCTTGAAGCTGTTGAAGGTGATAGCCGCTGGCAGGCTGCTTATATGCTTGCCAGATTTAAAGACGGCATATCATTGGCGCTGCCAGCATTAAAAAAATTGCTTTCCGATAAAGAGGCGCTTGTAAGAGCTCATGCTGCACGTGCTCTTGGAGCTCTTAAGTCGGATGAAGCCGTAGCTGAGTTAATAGTCTTATTGAAAGATAACGACAAAAAAGTGCAGGCAAATTCAATAAGCGCACTTGGCTCGATTGCAAGCAAAGATGCATGCGAGCCCTTAATTGAGCTTGGTGAAATTCTGCTGGCAGAATATAAGAAGGCGGATTTCACTAAAATTGTTCCGGAAGAGCAAAATCTGCTGCTTTTGATTGCCGAGGCGCTTGGATCTATAAAAGACGAGCGTGCGCTGGATTTTCTACAGGACTTGAGAAACGCGAAAGCAGCCTCAGGTGGAAAAGCACCGGAAATTGAAATTGCAGTTGCGAAATTTGGCGAGCCTGCATTTTTTGGAGAGCAAGCTGAGTTTGAGCCGCAGAAACAGAGCTGGCAGTCTACAGCCGCATACGCGCAGGGTTTTGGCGAAATCAAAAGCCCGAAATCAAAAGAATGCCTGCTTGCGATGCTTGAAGTAAAGCCTGACCCCAGAGCCGTTACTGATATTTTGAATGCTCTTTCTAAGCAAGATGCAGATGGCTTTGAAAAAATCCTGCTTAAAGAACTTAACAGCGAAGATCCGGTTGTGAGAGCTACTGCGGCAAGCTTGCTTGCAGAAAAAGGCAGCGCAAGTGAACTCGCAATTGAGTCTCTAAAACAAGCAATGGGAAAGGCAAAAAAGGACAAGATGAATGATGCTCGTCTTGCAATTCTTGAGGCAGCCGATAAGTTGAAGCATCCACTCAATTTAGAAGCGCTTCAAGGCAAAACAAGAGACCCGGATTATATAGTACGCAGGCGGGCTCTGGAGCTGCTTTTGCCGGGTGGCGATAAATACAAGCTTGCAAATTTAAATGCGGGAAGCCCTGAGTGCAATCCACATAATAAAAAAGATTACTGGCGGAAAATGGCTGAGCTGAGTCAAAAGCCGGAGCCTCCGCTTGCAATTATCAAAACCAAAAAAGGCGAAGTTAAAATCGAATTGTTTAATAAGGAAGCAACTCTGACTGTAGATAATTTTACTGAGCTTGCAAATTCAGGATATTTCGATGGTCTGAGTTTTATGCGTGTTGCGCCGAACTTTGTGATTCAGGGTGGCGATCCGCGCAACGATATGAATGGGGGACCCGGCTATCAAATACGCTGTGAAATTAACAGACGTCCCTATCTTAGAGGCAGCCTGGGAATGGCACTTTCAGGCAAAGATACCGGCGCTAGCCAGTTTTTTATTACGCATTCGCCACAACCACATCTTGACGGAGGCTATACAGTATTTGGCCAGGTGCTTTCAGGCATGGATGCCGTTGATGCAATTGCAAGGGGCGAGTTGATTGAATCAATACGTGTTATTAACGACCAAAGCAAGCATTGAATTCAAAATTGAATACTGGAAGCTAGGAACTGATTCTAAGAACTGAATCTAAGAACTGAATCTAAGAACTGAATCTAAGAACTGAATCTAAGAACTGATTCTTTTCTGAATTCAAAATTCTAGGGCTCGCTTTCAGGCGGCTTTTTCTTGCGGAAAAATTTTGCTATTAACGCACCGGCGGCAGCGACTATTATGATCAGGAATTTTTTCATTGCAAATACGCCAGCCAGAATCCACTTCCAGGCAGCCCCAAAAATTCCGAATTTTGCAGCCGCAGCTAGTGCGCCGCCACCGAGTACAAGACCTGCAAGACCGTAACCGGCACTTTTGTCTTTGCCGGGCTGAAAGTCTGCATAAGTTTGACCTTTGACAAAAGCGGTTGAATCAAGCAGGGTTTGCACGCTTGGTTTGTCGTGCTCGAGACTGTCCGGCTCTGTAACCAGATTCATCGAAAGCACGCCACGGCGGCCAAGAATTCTGGTGTTGTAGTTTACACCTACTACCGGTGCATCGGCCCGGTCTTCTTCTTTCACCTGGATTGCCCAGACAACCTGATGTTTGTCTTTGTTATATCGTGGCTTTTCGGTCCAGCTTCCCACGTAAATTGGTGAAAGCCCGTGTTCTTTGCGGCTTTCGTTCTGCTCTTTTGTACCTTCTTTATAGGAGTTCAGGATCTCATCCGGGTTCAACTTGCCTGCATCATCATCATTCACATAGCCGCAATCTTCGAATCTGCAAATTACAAGCCACTTCTGATCTTTGAGTTCGGAGCCGAAGAGCCCGAGCAGTCCTTCCGGAGAACTGCCCCGTTCTTTCATGAATGCTTTTGCTGCTTCTTCTTTGACAAAAATATAATTTGAAGGCAGCTTTACTGTAAGCAGATCTTTTCCCAGCTGCAAGGTTTGCGGCCCGTGAACAACGGCTTCTTCTTTCGGGCTCTCGGCATAAGAAAGACTGCAGCTTAGAGAGCCCAGCAATAAGAGCCCTGTCAGGTACCGGGTTCTGATTCCATTCATCTTGCTCTCTCCTCTTGCGTCCGTCGCCCGTACACGCCAATATATACGCTTGCTTGCGTGTGTATATGATTGATGCCCAGATCTGTATACCCGCTCATCTGAAGTATTATGTCCGGCGGATTTCTAACTGAAGAAAGCTGAATTAGGACTTCCTGCTCACTGATGCAATAATTAGCAAATACGAAGATGCATGCTCTGTCCTTCTGCTCCGCTGTTTTCCGGCGGGTCCGAAATATAGCCGATTTATATGCTTGTGCATATACGTGCGTGATTCCTGACATGTGAGTGTATTTGTTCGAGAGGAAAAAATTCTTTGAGAATTTGAACTTTTTGGCAGCAGCTTTCGTCTTTTAATTATAAGCAAGCATTTGAATTGAATTTAGTGCCTTTGTTTGAGAGAACTTGTCAAGTGAGCCTTGGAAATGGAAACCGAAACTTTATACAACGACACAGCGCTTGAGCGGATTCCGCCGCAGTCTATTGAGGCGGAGCAGGCGGTGCTCGGTTCGGTACTTGTGAACCCGGAGTCAGTTGCTAAGGTAATCGACCAGATCAAGCCGGAAAATTTTTACCGCAAATCACATCAGGTAATTTGCGCAGCCATAATTGATTTATTCGAAAAAAACGAGCCAATCGATATTGTCACTATTTCGCAGTTTCTCAAAGATCAGGGCAAGCTGGAAATCATCGGTGGAAGGCAGTATCTGACCGATCTTGCAATGTCGGTTGCCACCACGGCAAACGTGGAGTTTTACGCAAAATCAGTGAATGAAAAAGCCTTGCTGCGAAATCTGATCAAAGCAGGCACCGAAATCGTTGCCACCTGCTATGAAGAGACAGACGCCGACATGGCTGTTGATAAAGCAGAACGTCTTATATTCGGCCTGGCTGAGAACAGAAGCATGGCTCAATTAGTGCCGATAAGAGAAGTGGTAAACGAATCATTTGCGCGTATTGAAAAACGATACGAGCAACGCGATGCGCTCTCCGGTCTTTCTACAGGCTTTTATGATCTTGATGATATGACTTCAGGCTGGCAGAAGTCGGATCTTGTGATTGTGGCAGCCAGACCGTCAATGGGAAAAACAGCCTTCACTCTAAATGTTGCCCAGCATGCTGCAGTTGAATGCGGTGCACCGGTTGCACTTTTCTCGCTTGAAATGTCTAAAGAGCAACTTGTTCAACGCTTGCTTTGCAGCGAAGCTAAGATCGATGCAAATAAATTGCGCTCCGGATTTCTTCAAACGAACGACTGGACCGCGCTTGCAAATGCAATGGGTCGGCTGGGCGAAGCGCCTCTTTATATTGATGATTCTCCTGTGGTTTCACATCTCGATATCAGGGCGAAATGCAGGAGGCTTAAAGCAGAGCTCAAAGATCTCGGCTTGATAATTATTGACTATATTCAGCTGATGACCGGACGAAAAGCAACAGATAATCGGGTGCAGGAAGTTTCTGAAATTTCACGCGGATTGAAAACGCTTGCAAGAGAACTTAATGTTCCGGTAATTGCACTTTCTCAGCTTTCGCGTGCGGTCGAGGCCAGGCAGAACAAGCGTCCGATGCTTTCGGACTTGAGAGAAAGCGGTTCGATCGAGCAGGACGCCGATATAGTCATGTTCATTTACAGAGACGATTATTACAACCCTGAAAGCGAGCATCGGGGAGAGGCTGAGATTATCATCGGCAAACAAAGAAGCGGACCGGTGGGCACTGTCGAGTTGCTTTACCAGGCAAGCATCACCCGCTTTTTGAACAAGTCCGCTCATGTTGTTTCGTAAGAGTTTGAACTATTGCATGCATGAGCCGGGGATTTTAGGGGCATAAGATTTTAAGTAGTTTGCTCACCAGAATAGACATCTTCCTGTTATTGCATGATTTCAACAGAAGAACATTTAAGGAATAAAATTAGGAATAAAACAGGCGGGGCTTTGCTCAAGCTTGCACTTGCACTGATTCCGTTTGCGATTACAACGTCTCCGGCTCAGTCGCAGGGTGCTGACCAGATTGTGCAGTTGCAAACTACAAAGGGACCGATAGTAATCAGGGTTTTTTACAGTATGGTGCCCACCAATGCCGGAAACTTTCTTGAGCTGGTAGATTCAGGGTTTTATAACGGTTTGAGATTTCACCGGGTGGAGAACTGGTTGATTCAGGGGGGGGATCCAAATGGAGACGGGAGCGGTTGCGCCACCGACTCTAATACAGGCCAGACAAAGTACCTGCCTCTGGAGTTAAATCGCAATTTAAACCATAATCAGGCTGGGATGGTGGCGATGGCTCGTTTCGGCAACAACCTTAACAGTGCCAGCTGTCAATTTTATATAACCAAGAGTCCGGCAGGTTGGTGCAACGGCAAATACACAGTTTTTGGCCGGGTAGTAAACGGCATGAATACTGTTTATGCAATAAGACCCGGAGACAGAATCATTTCAGCGTCCATATTGCAACAGAACAGCGGCGGACAGCCGCAGCGCAGCAATGCGCCGGCCTCCGATTTTGAAAACAGCGAGCCGCCTACCGACAGTTACGGCAGACCCAAAGATTCAGGATTCTGACAGGCTCCAGGATTCTGACTCACTCAAGGATTCTGACCCACTCAAGGCTTCTAACTGGCTCCGGCTTCCAAATACTCATCGAAACAGAATATGCGCATTAACCCGAGGGCAGCCAGATAACTTCCTGGGTTGTGTGCCCCAGCTGAACTTCTTTGCTGAATTCAAGCGACTCGGTGTCGAGTACGCCGACTGTGTCTGTTTGCTGGCTGGTTACCACAAGATGCTGTCCATCCGGAGTCATGCAAATTGACAATGGGAAGTCAATATCGAGAGGCAGCTTTACCTCCTGAATTTTCTGAAGCGAGCTGGTATCGTATATGGTGATGGTGTTGTCTCGTCCGTGAGCAACGTAGAGCTTGTGTCCGTCGGGGCTGACGGCAAGTCCGGTTGGAGAGTTGCCGGTTTTAATGGTGTTCAGTATTATGCGTTTGGAAAGGTCTACGATTGAAACCTTGTTGGAGAGGCGATCGCTTACATAAGCAATCTTGTCGTTGGGGTGCAATACAAGGCAGGTAGGAACAGAATCCAGTTTTACAGAACCGACAAGCTGCTGATTGTAAGTTGCAAGCACTGTAAGTTCGGGAGAGGTTACACTCAATAGTGCCAGATACACTCCGTCTGCTGTTATCGCCATTCGGCTGGGACCGGTAGGTACCTTGGTTTTTAGCAGCACTTTCCCATTGTCTGTTTCAACGATTGCAAGCTCGGAGGAGCCGCTTAGGGAAACATAAATCCATTTGCCGTTCGGCAGCGCAGCGATTCCCTTGGGAGCGCTGTGGGCAGGCAGATCAATTTGACCCAAAAATTTCCTGCTTAGAGGATCTAGCAGTAAGACCCGGTTTTTCGCCTGGTCGGCAATATAGAGCCGGTCGTCAACGAAGGTCATGCTTGATGGAGTGCCTTCGGTCGGAAACTCGGCTATTTTGCTGAAGTTTTTGGCGTCCATAAGAATTATGCTTCCATCTTTTATCGACACCAGAGCCAGTGTTCCGGAACCTTCGTATTTCTGGTTTGTATGTTCGGGCTTGCGGCCGAACTTTGGCTTCATCAGCGCCACATCTTCTGCAAGCGGAACATTTAAATCGCCTTTTAGCGATTTCATCGATTTTGGAAGGACAAAACCATTGGGAACAATAAGGTCGGAGGGTAGCTTCATTAATAGGAGCTGTTTTCTCAACGCATCCGGCAGGTCGTCCGGAAAATGCAAACTTACTTCCTGTCCTTTTCTCTGGGTTTTGATATGGACCCAGCCATTTTCATAAATAATCAGGTCCGGCTCGTCGGCATTGAGAGGGAACTTGCGCAGTCCGTCCACTTTTAGCTTTTTCAAAGGATTGGAACTCGGTATCAGTGGCAGGAGCAAGTTTCGGTCAGGCAGTTCGACAGAACCGTCAAGACGTATATTGCCTGCCGGGTAGATTTCCTGAACCGTCTTTTTTGAATCGGCCGGCAACCTGGTGGCAAACACGGGTTGTTCTATTGAAAGAACGAAAAGCAAAAGCAGAATTGACAGGAAAGCTGAAACTAGAAAGAACCTAATCGCCATTAGCACCTTTGCCTTTAAATACGCCGGCAATCGCATCAAAAAAAGAATGGTGTTCTTTATCGCTTTTGCCATGTTCTTTTGCATCTTTACCGCTTTCAGGCGGTGGCACGGGGCGTTCGGACTCCGGCACTACGAGCTTTTCACCTCTTAACTCGGCCAGCTTTTTGTAGAGCTCTTTTTCCTCATCGGATAATTTCGAAGGCGTTTCGATATAGAGGTGAACTTGCTGGTTACCCCTGCGGTCCGGATGACTCAAATGAGGAACTCCCTCACCTTTCATAGTCATAACAGTTCCGGTTTGTGTCCCGTGAGGAATCTTCAAAAGCCGCTTACCGCCAACAGTGTCCACGACCATTTCGCCGCCCAGGGCCGCCATAGACATGCTGATTGCTTGCTTAATATGAATAGTGGTGCCTTCTCTTACAAACTTGTCGTGACCCTTAACGTGCAGAATCACATAAAGATCGCCGGTGCCGGCGCCTCGTTTGCCGCTGTCTCCCTCACCGGAAACTCTTACTCTCGAGCCGTTGTCAACTCCGGCGGGAATCTTCAGCTCCAGGGTTCTTTCCTTTCTGATTAAGCACTTGCCTTTGCAGTCTTCGCAAGCTTTTTCTACTTTGGTTCCTTCGCCTTCGCAGGCCGGACAGGTTGTAATCTGGGAAAAATGACCGAACAAGGTAGAGGTAGTCTGTCTTACCTGACCATGACCGCCGCAAGAATTGCAAACCTGAGTATTGCTTCCAGGAGCACCGCCTGAGCCCTTGCATGTTTCGCATGAGCGCAAATGCTTTATATGGATTTTCTTTTCTACTCCGAAAACTGCCTCAAGAAAATCCAGGTCCATGTCGTAGCGCAGATCGGCTCCTCTAAGAGATGCTGAACGTGGGCGCCTGCCGCCTGCCATGCCGCCACCAAAAAAATATTCGAATATTTCTGATAGATCCGAAAAGGCGCTCATGTCGAATTCTTGACCGTAAGCGCCACCGGTTCCAGCCCCGCCTCGCTTCAGACCGTCTTCGCCATAACGGTCGTAAAGGGTTTTCTTGTTCTCATCCGAAAGAACTTCATAAGCTGTGACCAGCTGTTTGAATTTGGCTTCGTCGCCAGTGTCCTGGTTATCCGGATGAAGCTCGGCGGCCTTCTTTCGGAAGGCTTTCTTAATTTCGTCGGCGCCGGCGTTTTTTCCAACGCCCAGAATGTCGTAATAGTCACCAGTTGCCATTTTTAGTGTTACCCACAACTACCAGTTGCTAAAAAAGATCCTAGCTGCTGCCGGCCCCGCTGCTGTACAAGACGCGCCCTACTTCAAGTAACGCTGCATCAAGCTGATCGACCAGCTGGGGCAGATCTGGCGCATCTCCGGCTTGCAGAGCGGCTTTTAGTGAATCGAGGTTCCTGGATACCAGATCGAGAAAATCCTGATCGACCACGCCGTTGTACTTAGTCAGGGTGCGCTCGGCTTCGTTGACCAGTGTTTCTGCCTTCATGCGAGCAGCAATTTGTTCCTTTTGAATTTTGTCCTGTTCTGCGTATTCGCTTGCTTCCTGCTCCAGGCGCTCGACATCGGCCCGTGAAAGACCGGAACTGCGTCTGATTGAAACCGATTGTTGATTGCCTGTAGCAGCGTCTTTGGCGCTTACATGCACAATTCCGTCCGCATCAATATCAAAAGTTACGTCAATCTTCGGCACACCTCTTGGGGCTCTCGGAATACCGTCAAGCATAAATTTGGCAAGTGATTTGTTGAACTTGGCCAGATCGCGTTCGCCCTGCAAACAATGAACTTCCACATAAGACTGCCCATCTTCGGAAGTGGTGAATGCCATGCTCCTGCTTGTAGGTACCGTGGTGTTGCGTTCAATTATCTTGGTGAAAAGACCCCCGGCGGTTTCAATTCCGAGTGAAAGCGGTGTTACGTCTAAGAGCAATATCTCCTGAGTTTCGCCTGTTAATATCGAAGCTTGAATAGCTGCACCTAGTGCCACTGCCTCATCAGGATTGACCGACTTTACCGGCTCTTTTTGGAAAAAGCGCTTAATCGCATCCTGAACAGCAGGGATTCTTGTGGAGCCGCCGACAAGAAGCACGTGCTCGATTTGCTCCGGGCTGAGACCGGAATCGCTTATCGCCTGCTGCACTGGTTCCATGGTGGATTCAACAAGATGAGCACTTATTTCGTTGAATTTCGCTCTTGTAAGTGAGGACTGGAAGTGTTTGGGACCACTTGCGTCGGCAGTCAGGAACGGCAAATGAATTTCGCTTACCATTGCAGATGAGAGTTCGATTTTTGACTTTTCGGCAGTTTCTTTCAAGCGTTGAATCGCCATCAAATCGTTTGAAAGATCTATTTCGTTGGCTGCCTGAAATTCGGCTTTCATCCAGTCGATAATGGCCTGGTCGAAGTCGTCGCCGCCGAGACGATTGTTTCCGGCGGTAGCTTTTACTTCAAAAACACCTTCGGTAATGTCGAGAATGCTTACATCGAATGTGCCGCCGCCCAGATCGTAAACAAGAATGGTTCCACCCTGGTCAAGCTTATCGAGTCCATAAGCAAGCGAGGAAGCTGTGGGCTCGTTTATGATGCGCAAAACATCAAGACCGGCAATTTGCCCGGCGTCTCTGGTAGCCTGTCTTTGCGAATCGTTGAAATAAGCAGGTACTGTAATAACAGCCTTGCTTACGCTTTCACCGATATAAGCTTCGGCATCGGTTTTGAGCTTTTGCAGAATCATTGCCGAAATTTGCTCGGGGCTGTAGTTGTTGCCGTCTATGCTGACCTTGTAGTTTGAGCCCATTTCGCGTTTGATTGAAAGGATTGTTCGTCCCGGATTCGTGACTGCCTGTCTTTTAGCCAGGTGTCCTACAATTCTTTCGCCTGTGCGGGTAAAACCAACTACCGATGGTGTCGTTCTCGAGCCTTCGGCATTCGGTATGACTTCAGGCTTTCCGCCTTCCATTACCGCAACACACGAGTAGGTTGTTCCAAGGTCAATTCCAATTACTTTTTCGGAAGTCATACAACACCTTTACCAGCGACTAACCCAAGTCATCCATATCCCCGAGATCAAAAACTCTGGAGCCGTCTTCCGGCTCCCCATGCTCAGTTGCTCGGGTCTCTTCTTTCTTGCCTTGAGATTGAGTTTCTTTCTCTTCGCATGCCGTAGCAACGGAAGAATTCTGCGGCTTCACTTCTGCTTTTTCAGCCTGTGTGGCTGCCGCGCTCTGAGAAGCTGATAGCTCCGGCACCGGCGTTACGGTCACGCTGTTGTTTGATGCAACATTAACCAGCGCCGGACGAATCACTCGTTCTCCTAAAATGTAGCCTCCGCGCAATTCATGCACGATAGTGCCATCAGGATGCTCTTCTGTTTCAATCTGCTGAACGGGCTCGTGGAATCGAGGATCGAAAAGCACACCCCCTTGAGTGTTGAGCCGCTTCAAACCGGCCTGTTCCAGGCACTGCATAATTCTTGAAGCTACCAGTTGAAAGCTTTCAATCAGTTTGTCACTGGGAGTCTCCGGAGTAAGATACATCATGGCGCGATCCAGATCGTCGAGCGCTGGCATGATGGCTTCCGCAGCCTTGCGCACCCCGGCATTGCTCAGTTCTTCACGTTCTCTTTCCACGCGGCGTCTGAAATTATCAAAATCAGCAGCCATACGCCTGTACAAGTTTTCTGCCTCAGTTGCTTTTTGTTCCAGCATCCCCAGTTGCTGCTCGAGTTCCTGAACTCGCCTTGAGTCAGCCGGCGAGGCTTCCCCGGTTTGAGCCGGTGGTTCTTCACCTGCATACATAGCCCGGAAAAATGCTTTGGCAGCATCCATTCTGTTGCTTTTGTCTTCGCCCTCTCCGGATTGCGGATTTTTCTCGTCGTCGTCTGGCATCTGCGCCCCGTGTCCTCCTAAATCGACATGCCCAGTGACCTGTGTTTGATACCAGAAAACTTGAGCATACTAGGGATTTCCCTGACCGATCACTTGGCTTCCCCAGTGATCTACCACTCTGTCTTGAGAGCCCCCGAAGGAACTATTTTATGCTAGTTGCCACGAATGGGCCTTAGCTTTGGCTTTTTCCGACAAAGTAAGTAATATTAAACGCTATATTTTACCCTTCCCTTGGCAAACCGCAGGGAATCTTCAGCTTTTGGCAGGTGAAGCATGTTTGCAACTGAGCAAGAAAAATCCGGTTCTTACTATGATATGACGGCCCGCTTGGTTATTTATGCGCCGGAAGCACTGGGCAGAGACAGCGCCAAGACGGCTCTTGGAGTTTTGAGATACGCATCCAATCCTATTGTTGCCGTGATTGACAAGAATCAGGTCGGCAAAACTATTAAAGAGGTTTGCGGCATTGATTCGGAGGCGGCGATTGTAGCCGGAATTGATGAAGCACTGGCTCTGAAGCCAGATGCTTTGCTTCTGGGTACGGCCTGGTCTGGTGGTGCTTTGCCGGAGCCGTGGCGTCCGGACCTGCTCAAAGCAATAAATGCTGGTCTTGACATAATTAATGGCTTGCACGACTTTCTTGCAAACGATCCTGAGCTTTCGGCTGCCGCAGTTAAAAATAATGTAAGACTGCTTGATGTAAGAAAAACTCCCGATCAGCTGCCAATAGGCACCGGGCTGGCTGCCAAGCTAGATTCGTTTGTGTTGCTGACTGTTGGAAGCGACTGTTCGGTTGGAAAGATGACAACTGCTCTGGAGCTTCAAAAGTCGGCACAAAAAGCCAATAAGACTGCCGGCTTTGTAGCAACCGGCCAGACAGGCATCATGATTTGCGGCAGTGGAATTGCAATTGACCGCGTCATCGGTGACTTCATGGCCGGAGCCGTGGAAAAAATGGTAGTCGAGCAGGCGCCCGGCAATGAATATCTATTTGTGGAAGGCCAGGGCTCGATAGTGCATCCCAGTTTCTCAGGAGTCACGCTTTCTTTGATGCACGGCTCCTGCCCTCAGGGCTTGATCCTCTGCCACAATGCCCGGCGCACGCAGATTCATGGTCTGAAATCACACGATCTGCTGCCGCTTGCAGAACTTATTAGCATCTATGAAAACTTGTGTTCTTACATGCGTCCAGCAAAAGTGCTGGGAGTGGCTTTCAATACATACGGCATGACCGAAAGCGAGGCGCTTGCTGCAATTGAGAAAGCTGAACAATCGCTGGGTATTCCGGTATGTGATCCTGTAAGGCAGGGAGCTGATCTTCTCTTTGAGGCCGTAAGAGTATATAAGGAGTCGCTTAAGTGAATAAAGTCAAAACAAAATCGAACTTGAGCTTTTCTTTTGAAGTTCTCAAACTGCGCACGAAACACCCATTTGGAATCTCTTACGGTAGCTCGTCAGACAGCCATAGCGTGCTTTTGAAAATGAGTTACGGCGACTTGATCGGATACGGTGAAGCCTGTCCTGCGTCTTATCACAACGAATCGATTCCCACGGTAATGGCAGTTCTAGAGGATCTTTCTAAGCGTGATTTGCTCGGAGATGATCCGTTTGCTATTCAGGAGATCTGCCGCTTATTAGATAAGGCGATTGCCGGCAATTATGCGGCAAAATCAGCTATTGAGCTGGCCTTGCAAGACATATGCGGGCAAATACTGGGCCGACCGCTTTATCAAGTGTATGGTTTGAGCCGTCTTGCCGCACCGATAACTGATTTTACAATCGGTATAGATAATCTGGAAATGCTGGAACGAAAAACTAAAGAGGCCGTAGATGCCGGATTCAAGATCTTAAAGGTCAAACAGGGTACTTCCTATGATCGCGACATTATCAATTGTGTAAGAAAAAATGCGCCGGGGCTGGCAATCAGGGTTGATGCAAATGGCGCCTGGACAGCAAAACAAGCAGTAGAAATGTCTAAGTTTCTGCACGAGAATCAGGTGCAATTCATCGAGCAACCTTTGCCGAAAAACGCTCATATTGAGGAATGGCGATATGTAAAAGAGAATTCGGCGCTGCCTGTATTTGCCGATGAAAGCTGCTGCCGCTCAAATGACGCTGCCCGGCTTTCTCAGGTTGTGGACGGCGTTGTAGTGAAGCTTGCAAAAACTGGTGGCATCTCGGAGGCGATTAGATTGATTCATACCGCCCGTGCCCACAATTTGAAAATCATGTTTGGATGCATGATTGAATCATCGGTGGGAATTACTGCTGCTGCACATATTGCATCTTTGGTAGATTACCTGGATCTTGACGGTGCGATGTTGCTTGAAAGCGATCCGTTTGAAGGCGCCGAGTACAAAGACGGATTAATGGTCCCGCCGGATCGCCCCGGTCTTGGCGTTATCCCCAGAAAATAAAAAGCCCGCAGCGCAGCAAGCGATGCGAGGAGCATTGCGAAGCGAAGCGGATTGACGTGCGGAGTGAAGCGACGGAGGAGCTTCACGGAGCACTTATAACGTACGAGAGCCCGCAGCGCAGCAAGCGATGCGAGGAGCATTGCGAAGCGAAGCGGATTGACGTGCGGAGTGAAGCGACGGAGGAGCTTCACGGAGCACTTATAATAAATCTCCGCTGAATACGTCCTGCGGTTGTATCCATTCAGAAGCCACAAGCGTGTCGAGTAAGGGAATCGAATTCTCGCGCATTTCCTGCATCGCAAGTTCGAATTGTGCGACTGTAAGTTTGCCTGCCGATACCAATTTCTGGGCAAACAAAATTGAATCCAGTTCTTCTGAAGAAAGCAATCCCTGTTCGACAAGATAATAACCGATTGCTCTCTCATCCTTGTTTCCCCGGTGCTTTTCAATTGCAACAGAGAGGTCGCTGATTTTTACTAGAGTCGAGAACTTGAGCATCTCATTCAACGGCATCATCTTTTGCTTTGCAGTAAGCTCCACATCCATGCCGCTTCCGTCCTGGGGACCGAACATAACCAGGTCGTATTGCAAGCGTGCATTTGGATATTTGAGAACGTCGTGTGCAAGACATAGTGCCGCAACAAACTCCTGAAACTGCCAGTCGAGCATGCTGTTGTTGGCAAGTTTCTTGTTCAAGCGCCTGATTTTGCGCAAAAAGCTCTTGTGCAGTTCTTCGAAGGATGCTGTGGAGGGTACTGCAAGTACTTCATAGAAACTGTACTCCTCAAGCTTTTCTCTCAACTGCTCCTGGTTCATGGCCGGTTTGGAGACTGCCTTATTTTGCCCGGAGTCGCCACCCTGGAGTTTGGCTTTCATACGATCATTGAAGAGGGCGCTTGGCGGGGCTTGGTCCGGAGCCGTAGTTGCAATGCTTTCCGGTTTGTCCAGAACCTGGCCAACCACCGTTTCAAAAGAATCGGCGAGTTTCTGTTGTTTCTTCCTTTCCTGGGCTCTTTGTTTTGCAAAGGCAAGAGTGTCGCCGGCGGACCAGCCTGCGGTCTGTGTTTGCGGCTGCTCTTGGCTTGCTGATGCTGCAGAAGATTCAACCGCGCTGTCTATTTCGGCAAGCACTCCACTTTTCTCGCTTTGCTTGTCCTTTTGCAAGGCCTCGGCCTGGGCCATCAGTTCGCTGAGTTGACCCATTTTTTCGTTAGCTTGCAACATGCCGTCCATGTCTCCAGCTTCAAGACACTTCTGCATTTTAGACGCCAGTTCTGCCAGCTGTTTTTCAAGCACGGCAATATCCGGTATTGCTTCTTGAGCAGCTGCGGATTCTGTGCTTTGAGCGCAGCTTTCATCCTCTGGCTTTGCCAGGAAACTGGCAAAAACAGTTGCTTTGCCACCGCCGATAGCCGCGCTAAGCTCGGCTACCAGCTTGCAGATCTGCTTGTGAGCCTGCAAGATTAACGCAAAATCTCTGGCTTCATATGCGCGGCGAAACTCTTGTTCCGCCTTTTCCAGCCCCTGTTCAATTTTGCCTATCTGTTCTTTGTCTGGATAGGACATCTGTGCCTATTCTTCCACTTCCTGCCCCGGTGGGCGAAAAAACGCCATTGACTGGAAACGTCAACAACGACCCCTACTAAATTATTCCTTCCTGGCAATAGAAATTAACTCTCTTGAAAATTAATCTAGCCTATTAATCTAACAATTTTTATCCCTTCTTAAATGATAAACCTTTTCCCGGTGCGGGTGGCCAAGAGTAGCTGGCTTGAAAAAGCCGCTTTACACAAGAGTGAAAGGGCAGCTTCTGTAGCTAATTGTCGTCACTAATTGTCAGCGAATTGAAAATATGCGCTCGAAAAACAAGAGCAACGAAGGACCAAGAAGTATCAACAAAAGTGATGGCATTATGCAAAGCCAGAGAGGAAATGCCATCCAGATCGGCAGCCGAGCAGCTTTCTCTTCGGCTTTCTGGCGCTGTCTCATACGAATAAACTGGCTCTGGGCACGAAGAACTCTGCCGATGCTGAGACCCAGCTTGCTGCTTTGATTAAGAGCAGAACCGAAAGACTTGAGTTCCTCTACTCCCGTCCTTTGAAAGAGATCCGCAAAAGCGCTTTCCCTGTCTACGCCCAGGAGGATGTCCCGGCCAAGTTTGGCCAGTTCATTATTGAGAGCGTTTGACACCGACGACTGGTCGCTGGCAATCCTTTGTAAAGTCGCATCCAGGGAAAGTCCGGCATCAACACCAAGAAGCATGATATCGATTGCTTGAGGCAATGCTGAAGCGATTTCATTCTGTCTTTTTCTAGCTTTCATAAAAACGAAAAGGTCCAGAAGGAAAAACCAGCCAAGTGCTATGCCAATTCCTATAAAGGGCTGAAACAGCAGGCAGAGCAATGTAACTGCAAGCGACGGATAAATTTTCAGCGAAGCAAACCGGGCAAGCGATTGTTTAGAACTGCTGCCTCCGTATGCAAGCATTCTTTCCAGGAAATTCAAATATCTTTGCGGACAGAGATTCAATCCTGAAATCGCAAGATCATCAAAAATATTAATGGGTACTTCTTCACTGTTCTTTCTTTGCGATTTTGGCAGCGCAAAGAGCCAAAGCGCTATAAGTGCCGCCAGTGAGAATTCCAGATTTTGCAATAAGAACTGCGCCATAGTCCTAAATCCTGAAGCTTGAAAGTTTTCGCATTATCAAAAATCCGGCTAACTCCAACACAAATGCCAGAGTCAAGAGCGTGCGCCCGAGACCGGATTCAAGGAGCGGATCTAAGTATCCGGGATTGATCTGGTTAAAAACGATTGCCATCACCAGAGGCAAAAGCCCGCAAATGAACGCAGACATCCGGCCCTGCGTGGTCATCACATTGATCTGGTTTTTCAATTTGATTCTCTGTCTCAAAGTATCGTTGGTTTTCTCAAGCACCTCAGCCAGACTGCCTCCCACTTCTTTATGCAGTGTCGCTGCGCGGCGAATCAGATCAAGCTCGAAAGAGTCAAATTTCTCAGCGGTTTGTCCCAGTGCGTCGGGAAGGCTTTTACCCAGATTCATATGATGGAAGATTCTATTGAACTCAGCGGCAAGCGGTTCCGGGCACTCATCTGAAATGGATTTGATTGATTGTGGAATGCTGTGCCCGCTACGCAGGATTGAGACCATCAAATCAATTGCATTCGGAAGCTGCAGCACAAATTTGTTTCGAAGCGAATCGGCTTTTAATTGCAAGTAGAAATAGGGCGTTATAAGAAAAAGCAGTGCTCCGGCAGCACAATACAAAGGAGGCAGCTCGAAAGCAAACGGCAGGCAAAGAATCAGAAGACTTGATAGCAAAAGCAGAGAAATAAATTCGCCTGCTTTGATTTTTAGCTCGCAAAGCTCACAGATTTTTTTAAGATGCCGGAAGAAAGGGAAATCGGAAATTCTGCTAAATAAAGCGACTTTATTTGTATCGGCATGCTCAGCGCTTAATTCATCTGTAAATTTGGGACTGCTCCTGGTAAGTATCAGTTTTTCTTCTCTTGACTGTGAGAATCCGACAAGCTCTTCAAGCCTGTGCCTGAGCGAAAGGCGGTTTCTTCTTGCAACTGCGGCCCGCGTAAGAATGACACTTGTAAGCAAAACAAGTATTGCGAAAAGCAGGATCAAAATGGGGAAAATACCCTGATTCATTATCTGATTCATGATTTTTGCGCCTCAGGGAGCTCTTCTTTTAACAACTGAAAAAGACGGGCGGGCAATTCGATGCCTGCTTCTGCAAATTTCTCCTGCGACATGGGTCTGAGCCCGCAAGCAACGTGTTGACCGGCAATTACGTTGTTCTGGCGTTCGGCTGCTTCGTATTTGAAGGTGAAGAGTTCTTGCATGCTGATAACGCCTTCCTGCACACCGGTAATTTCCGACACTGAAACAATTCGACGTTTGCCGTCAGTGAGTCGTTTTATCTGCACAATCAGATCGAATGCCGAACCTATTTGTTCTCGTATGCTTCGCTGGCTGAGTTCTACGCCTGAAAGCAGCACCAGTGTCTCGATTCGTGAGAGAGCATCTCGTGGTGAGTTTGCATGCACGGTTGTAAGCGAACCTTCGTGACCAGTGTTCATAGCCTGCAGCATATCGAGCGCTTCGGCGCCACGAACCTCGCCTACCACAATTCTGTCAGGACGCATTCTCAGAGCATTTTTTACAAGCTCGCGCTGACCTACGGCTCCGCTTCCTTCTATGTTTGCCGGTCGCGACTCAAGGCGAATTACATGCTTTTGCTGCATGCGCAACTCGGCAGTATCTTCGATGGTTACGATCCGTTCCGAATCCGAAATATGCTCGGATAGCACGTTCAGCAAAGTGGTTTTGCCGGCAGAAGTGCCGCCGGCAACTAGGATGTTAAGTCGAGCCTGCACCGCGTATCCGAGAAATTCGGCAATCTGCTCGCTTAAGGTGCCTTTCTCTACCAGATCTTGCAGGTGAAAGGGAGTGGCCCGGAACCTTCTTATCGAAAGTACGGGTCCTTCAAGTGAAAGCGGCGGAATAATCGCATTGATTCTTGAGCCATCCGGGAGCCTGGCATCCACTATCGGAGATGATTCATCAACACGGCGGCCGACTCTGGCGACAATGCGATTGATCACATGAAGCAAATGTTCTTCGCTGGCAAATCTGATCTCGGTTTCGAGCAACTTGCCATTTCGGTCTATCCAGACACTGTTGTAGCCGTTAACCAGAATGTCGTTAATGTCGGGGTCGCTGAGCAGCGGTTCAAGCGGGCCTAGCCCAAGAGTCTCATTTAAAACATCCTGAGCAAGGTTCTCCCGTTCTTCCTGTGTTATGGGCAGCTTCTCTTCTGAAAGAATTAGATGGATTGTTTCGGCAATTGCCTGCTCGAGAGCCGGGTTGCCTTCCAGCTGCATCAGCCGTGATATGTCGATGCTTTCAACCAGCCTGTAGTGAATACGTCGTTTCAGAACTTCATATGAATTGTTTTCGGGCTTCAGCTGAGTTCTTGTAAAAGTGCCGGTCAAAGACATTGCTGTTTGTTTTACAGCCTTTTGTTTTACCGGGCTAGGAGCGGCAAGCGGACTTTCCAGGGTGCCAGCTGCCGTCCGATCGTCTTTAGTGCCAGTGAATAAAGCCTCTCTCAGTTTACTCATTGTGCTCCCCCGCTTGTTTTTGTCCGGCTGCTTCAATCAGCCCGGCCAGTTCCTTAATGTTCTGGCAATACTTATCTCTTGGGTGTCTACTCACGGCCACTTGCGCTTCGTTGTTGCATTGCTCCAGAACCTTGAATGAGTTTGCGATTTTGAATACTTCATGACCCGGCAACAAGTGTGGGAGCTCTTGCTCAAGCTCATTGGATTTTGAACCGCTGCGATTGAGCACAAGCTGGTATTTCTCTTTCGAGTAACCCAGGTCGGAAAAATTGTTTATCCAGCGTCTGCAAGCAGCCAGTGCTGCAAGTCGGGGCTCGAAAACAAGCAAGATCAGATCAAGGCGGTCAAGCAAGGTAATCAGATGGCGATCAAGATTATTCGGGAGATCAAATACGATGTAGTCGTTGTTCTTTTTCAATGACTCAAGAGCGGTAACCAGCTGGCTTAAATTGGCCGCAAGAACGGCTTCACCGTTTTGAGGTCCGCTCATGAAGTAGCAAGTTCCCGCATCTTTTTGAATGAACTCATTGAGGCTCAAAGCACATGCTTCAAAAACCGTTTCATCCGTTGAGCGGGACACAAAATCAAGAAGTGAATGCTCTGCTTGTTTACCAAGTAATACGGCAATATCAGGCTGTTGAAAGTTGGCATCGACAAGCGTGCTGTCAAAACCATCTCCGGAAATCGAAAGCGCAAGGTTGAGAGCCAGCGTGCTTACGCCGCTGCCTCCCTTTGCCCCAAGTACTCCAATTGAAAATGCATTCCTGTCTTTTTTATGCATGGCTTTCTTTTGTGAGAAACGGCTCTCGTTCACGTTCTTTATCAAACGGTTTTTCTTCGGGTGAAGTGCTGCCGAAAGAGTTTCTCCACTGAACGAAGTATTGAAATCTATAAGTGATCTGAACACGACATTACTCCAATCAGTCAAGGAAGATTTTTCTGGGCGATAAAACCGGAGCCATAACCAGTCCGGCTTTGCCCTGTGAAAATACATTGTTCAGTGGGTCAAAAGAACGGGGCAGAAATGGGTTTGTTTGCCGGTCTGCAAAAGGTGCTAGCTGTGTTCCGTCTAAGCGTGGCAGCGAGCGCATTGTGCCTGCGGATGCATTTAAGACAGGCAGAGATTCAGAAAGCGTAAAGCTGAAACTGTACTCTTGATCGAGTTTTGTAAATGAGCTCAGCCTCAGTAGCGCAAAACCGGCCACTTCGCAAATGCTTCCGGCGGATTCATGCACAACCGGGAGAATGTAAGAGCGATTCAGCGGCAGTTGAGAAAGTGTCGCTGTCAGGTTGTTATTTGTTTCGTCATCGAAGCCTTCAATATCGAATCTGTCGAGCTGCGCTCCGCGTTCAAGTGCAGCCGGCGGCACAGTGCTCTTGCCGCTAACCGGTGCCTTGTTGAAATAATCGAAAAGCCCGAGCAGATCGTCAATGCGGCTCGAAGACTGAGCATCGAAATAATAATCGCCTGTGCTGCCGCCGCTTCTGAGATTGGCGAAATAGCCCCTCATGTCGGTGTTTGTGTTTGCCTGAGAACTTCCTGCCGCCGATTTTACGTGTATTGTGCAGGCTGTCTGGGCGGCTGAATTTTGCAAAAATCTTTTGAAATCATCATAATTCAGTACAAGCGGAAAAGAGCAAAGGCGAGCGTTGAAAATTGCTGCTGCTTTCTGACCGCTGCTTTCAGCAGGAGCTCCAGGTCCGATTTTGCTTGCAGGCTGCATGCAAACTTCTACCTTCTGAAGCAGATCCACGCCGTTAAAGGTGCTTGCTGAGTCAGCGCCGCCCAGGTTGGCGGCAGCATAAACGACAGGAAAAAAAAGAAATGAAAAGCGGTCCTGGTCGCTGCGCCTTGCAGTCAGCGTCAAATATGGACCCTGGCTTTGCGAACTGCCGGGAGCGGCACTCAGATCTGCAGGATCAAAGCTCAACTCTTTCAGCCATGATGATTGATTCGCAGGATCTGGATTCGTAATAGTCTGATTTACCCGGGCAAGCTCAGACTGCATTATTCTTTCAAGTTCAGCTTTCATTGATAGCATTGAAGTTTCAGTGAAACTGCCGTCTGAATCTATTAAAGAATTGTTCTGCAATTGACCGCTGCTGTCCAAGGACGCATATGGAAGAATGGCGAGGGCTGCGGCCCTTGCTGCATGTTTCATTTGCTGAATCTCAAGGACTTCCCTCATCAAATCCATTACAAAAGCAAGAAAGGCAAATACAAAAATCAGAGAAAAAGCAAGCAAGGGCGCAACAGAACCGCGCTGCCGCCGAAGAGGAAGCAAGCGCGGTTGCATTTTGCTTTTGATTTTATCTTGCCGGAATTGCATAGTTTTCCTTCTTAGATCCGGAGAACATTTCAACTACCCATTGCACCGGCTGGCTTATTGCCTCCGGAATTTGCGAAGCAATTGATTCTGGAAAAGCGGCAGGAGCTTGCGCAAATACAGGCGGCGGAGGCGGAAGCGACGGATTTTGTGCAAAGGAATCTCCTGTGATTTCGGCCTGTGCCATTTCTTTTAATGCATATGCCGGTATCAGATCGCGATCGTCTGCGCCATTCATATGTTCGCTTTCTGAATTGGCCGGATTGCGCAATACCAGCCTTAACTTTGCAGATTCGGCAGCCTGTGTCAGTTTTTCACAATCATCCGGGGAGGCTATCAGTGTAATGCGATTAGCGTCCTGGGATCTGCCAGAGTTTGAAAGCGCCATTTCGCGTGGAGTAGAAAGAAGCACCAGCAGGTTCTGGCAGATGGTTTTTGTAAATTTCTTGCTTTCGAGCTTTTTTGATTTCTGCGGCGTATTGATCGTTGCAATAACATCAACGCGGTCGCCGGGAAGCATTGAATGATCAACTAGAAATTCAGGCTCCAGCCTGAGTGTTATTGCCCGATGGCTGGGCTTGATCGCCCGTGAAACCGAGGCAGGCAATAGATCCTGTTTCAAAATCGGGTTTCCCTTCTTTATATATGTAGATGTGGTTTTGCCGACCAGCTCTTCGTAAGAGCTGAACATGGCGCTTAGCGCATAACGTTTCGGTATATTCAGATAATGCAGAGAATTGAAGTTGATTCTTGAACCGCATGGAATATCCTGACCTGCTGCAACAACCTGTACGGTTGGGGATTCCTGTTTGCCTTGCATGAAGATCTTGAGCGAGCCGATTGCCAGCAATATCACAAGCGCTGCCAGCAGAATGAACTGCAAAGCAGGACCTTTCGGTCGGTCTGACTGTCCCCCAAAGCCTCTGCCTTTGCTGAAAGTCTTGTTCAATTCGTGTACGGATAACTGAGGCAAAGCCTTCTCCTCCTTCAGTACTGACAAATTTCAAGAGCCGCTGAAGCTGACTCTTTGATGTTCATATTGCCAAAAGAAGCAAGCTTGCTGCCTGCTCCTGTATCTATGTCTATTGATTCACCATAGTTTCCAGCGTTTTCGCCGGTGCTGTAATCCATGGTCAAACCGAACGGATACTGGATTTCAACAGTCACAATTTCACTTTCTGCAGATCCGCCCTCATTATCAAAAGGAAGGATTTTTATGCTGGCTCCAGCAGGCATATTTCCGTGAGCCCGGTCTTCGCTTGAGAGCATTCGTGCGGCCGAAAGTGCATTGTAAACGGGTGAAGGGTTGCTTGCAGTATCATCGGGCCCAAGCAAAGCTCCATCTTGGGAAAAACCCCGGATGGCATCTCTGACAGCCGGGTCGCTGAGATTCGGAGTTCTTGCTGCCAGGCGCGCAGTTTCTTGTGCTGCAAAAACGAGAGTCTGAGCTGCAAAAAAGTAGCGTCCGAAATATATCATTCCAAGCAAAAGCATGAGCAAAAATGGAATGCATAATGCAAATTCGACCATGGATTGCCCTTGCTGTTTTCTTTTTCTTTTTCTTTTTGAAAAGGAGTTATTTGACATCAGGAGCAATCCATGGTCTGGAGTTTTGAAGTTCTTCTCTTAAAAAGTTTGTCCTCAAGCGAATTCGCTTGAGGAGGAGCGCCTAGTCGAGCGCCCAGGGCTGCTGACCCTTGGTTACGAGATGGCCCGGATTGCCGACACCGTGGTCGCCGGCGGAGCCGCCGTAGTTAACTGCTTTCTGGACATTGTAAAAAATGTCACCTGAAACGTGACCCAGGAAGCTCATTGCCACCATACAAACTGCTGCAACGCAACCCAGACCGAGAGCGTACTCAACCATGCTCTGACCTTTCTTTGAACGACGCATTTCTTTTCTCCTTAGTTTATGTATTTAAGTAGAGACCAAAATCACAAATGAAAACTAATACCAATTACTTACTAACGAATCAGCCCTAATAGAAAATGAGTATCAATGAATTCGGGTTTATCTGACAATCATTCTCAACAATATCGGCAATAGATTAGATCTGTATGCAGCTCCTGTCAATGGAACAGCTTGTATACGCAACCCAGGTTTACAAAAAGGTGCAGCAGGGGTGATGCTCTTAAATATTGCCGTTTTTGCGGGTTCCCAAGGGAAGCTTGAGCTTGCTTGACAGCATGAAAGTTCTATCAGCAAGCAATGCATTTGATAAATTTGCTCTCAATAAATAGCAAGTACTTCTCAATAAAAAAACGAAATTTTGACAAATCGAGATAGCTGAAAAAGGTGAAGTTGTTTCGCAGCATTCGATGCCGGTCTGCGGGTAAGTCTGATTTGACCTTATAATTGCCTGGGAGCCAGTCAAAGTAATTCGTGCTGATCAATTTGATTGCCGCATTTAAATTGCCGCATTTAATTGCAGCTGCAAAAAAAAGGGTTGCCAGTGGAAGATGGTGCAATAACGAGAGGCCGGTACAGCCAGGTTCAGGAGGCGCTGGAAGCTTTTATTAAAGGGCTGCCCAGGGGTGAACACTTGACTGCTCCGGAGGTATATAAGCGTGCAAAAGAAAAGGGGCTAAAAGTAAGTCTTTCTACTGTATATCGCACCCTGAATGCGCTTTCGGAGCAGGGGCAGGTGCAGGCTCTTTCCGGAGAGCATGGACGCAGGTACGAGGCAGCCGACGGCACTCATGAACACGATCACTTGATCTGTGTAAAATGCAGTCTTACCATTGAATTTGAAGACGAGCTCATAAGGGGATTCGGCAAGACCGTAGCTGATCGAAAAGGATATGAATATCGCCACAGCCGTTTCGATATACTGGGCACCTGCCAGCAATGTCGCCTTCAGGGCGAAGATCATCAAATTGAACTCTCCTTAACTCATCTCGAAAAAGCTGCAACTTTCTGTAGTTCTTCGAGTCAGAAAATCCTGCAGGCAATCGAGCAGCTCAAGAGCAAAAAGCTCAACCGGGCAAAAGAGCTGATGGAATCGGTGCAAGCGCATTTGCAAGACGCTTTCAAAGAAATTGAAAATGCCATTGAAGCAAGTCTTGAAAAAGCGGATGACGACTATTCCTGATCTTAATAAAGCTAGCTTAGCTTGCTTGTTTCGATCAAACGCTTTCGCGACTCTTGAAGCTCGAACTCCGAGCGCACGATTATTTCTTCCATATAAGAGTGAGGCACCCGCCGTTTACGGTTGATTTCCCTTCGTTTTTCAAGCATTTTTGGTGCTTGCATCAATGCTTGCAGACTGCCGTGTAACCAGGGAACTATCTGTCCGCCTCTAACGATTACAACTGCAAAATAAAAGAGCTGCCAGTAAAGAATATGAGGCAGGAATTTCAGTAAAAGGGGCAGAGGCAAATTTTTCAGCATGGTGTTCCAGTTATTCTTGGCTGAAAGCCTTACTACAAGCGGATGATAGCCGCTGCCCGTGCTGCCGCAGCCCAGGTGGTACATGATTGCTTCTGGCACATAAATACTTTTGTAACCGGCGCTCTGAGCACGCAATCCAAGGTCTACGTCTTCTAAGTAAGCAAAATAATCTTCATCGAACAAGCCAATATCATCAAGCATGCTGCGCCGGTAAAGAGCTGCTCCGCCGCAGGGACCCAGGATATAACGCTGGCTGTCGAACTGGCCGCAGTCGATTTCTCTGTGACCGATACGGCCTGGCAGGCCGCCGCGCCGATAGCCGTCACCGGCACCATCCAGAAGGCTGTGATCGTCATAAGCAAGCATTTTGCAACCGCAAGAGCCGGCTTCAGGGTTTTTCAACAGGCAGTCAAGCATTTTGCTTATCCATAGTGCGTCCACCACCGTGTCATTGTTCAGGAGCGCGATGTATTCTCCTTTTGAATTTTTGATTCCGGCGTTTACTGCCACGCTGAAGCCGGTGTTTTTTTCAAACTTGACCAGTTTTACCCACGGATAATCTTTTTCGAGGTATTCGATTGAACCGTCTTTTGAGCCGTTGTCGACAATCACGACTTCAAGCTTTGCATAATCGCTTTTCTGAAGTGAATCAAGGCAGGCTTGCAGGAACTTTTTGCCATTCCAGTTGGGAATCACGACTGATACGAGCCCTTTCTGTACGGGCGCCCGGCCCGTAGCTTCGCCTGAAATATAAGTTTCAGTGTCGGAGCCTGAATCTTCGCCGTTCAATTGAATCATCGGAGTCATCGAAAGCCGTCTGAGCTGATTTACAAGAAGTACATAACAAGAAGAGCATACTACCGCAGAAGGCTTGTCAATAGAATTACGGCTATATAACGATTATGGCTATGTAACTTAGTTCGCATGATATTCTGAACAACGCAACAGTGCAGGAGCCCGGAGGCAAGCGAGCTTGTCAAATTTCAAACGTCGAATTCTTGCAATTACACTGGAGCCAATCTCCAAAAAGATGGCAGGTCCGGCAATCAGATGCGTTGAAATTTCAAAGCAGCTGGCCCGCCATCACGAGCTTACGGTATTTTCACCTCAGGCAAGCGAATTCAAAAACGCTTCTGAGCTTTGCGAGCTTGAAAATTTCAAACTCTTTTGCCGCTTGAGCAAGTCGGAACTTTATAAGCTGGCGGCCAACCAGGACATAATTTTTATTCAGGCTAACGTGCTCAAGCCTTATCCGGGACTTTGCGAGCTTGGTAAGTATCTGGTTGTCGATCTCTACGATCCATTCCTGCTTGCAATACTTGCTCAATATGAAGTCGACAGCACAAGCGCGTCTGCAAGTTACAGGCTCATGCATCAGGTCTTGAAAAAGCATCTGGTAAGTGCTGATTTCTCGGTATGTGCCTCTGAAAAGCAGCTTGATTACTGGCTGGGGCGTTACTGTGCAATCGGACGCCTGACACCTGAAATGTATGCTTTCGACCCCAGCTTTCGCAAGCTGATTGACGTACTGCCTTTTGGATTGTCCGATCAAAAGCCGGAGCGTAGCGGTCCCGGTATAAAAGACGTAGTGCCAGGCATCTCAAAAAACGACTTTCTTTTGGTCTGGGGTGGCGGAATCTGGGAATGGTTTGATCCGCTGACAGTAATTGAAGCCGTTGGCATGCTTGCAAGCGAGCACCCCGGCTTGAAACTTTATTTTATGGGCTATCAGTCGCCGAACCCGCAGGTAGGCGTGATGCAAATGGCGCAGAAAGCAAGATCCCTTGCGGAAAGCAGTGGGCTCTTGAACAAAAACGTGTTTTTCGCCGAATCATGGACGGCATATGAAAATCGAGGCAGTTGCTTGCTTGACGCGGATCTTGCTGTATCTGCGCATTTTGATCTGCCGGAAACCCGCTTTTCTTTTAGAACACGCATTTTAGATTACTTCTGGGCTGCGCTGCCTATCTTAACTACAACCGGAGACCAGCTTGCCGAACAGATTGAAAAAGAAGAAGCCGGCATGGCATTGCCTTATAAAAATGCGGAAAAATATGCGGAAGCCATCAAAAAACTGATAAATGACAGGGCTCTGCTTCAAAAATTCAAAGAGGGCTCGCAGCGGCTGTCTCAGAAATATCGCTGGTCTAAAGTTGTGGAGCCGCTTTTGGACTTTTGCAACGATCCACATCATCCTCCTCAGTTTAAGAAGATCAAAATGCCGAGTTTAGTTGAAAGAGCCCAGGCCGTTTACGAGCGTGGAGGCAAGGAGCTGATAGTCAAACGCTCCAGAGAAATAATCAAGGATGTATTGCGAGGCTGAGTCAAGAATATCCAGCATGATCAAAAAAGATTTTAGTGCGGAGAAAGGTAACAATGAATAAAAGATTCAGTCGTGCAGGCATCAAAGCTGTGGTTATAGGCGGGAGCAAAGGAATAAGGCTTACGGGTAAACTGCATTGCACCGGGATTTATTCGAACTCCGCTAACGGCTCCGCTTCTTGAAAAAAAGGAGTTTACTCAAAAGGCTCTTGAGCAAATTCCTTTGCAGCGGGTTGGCAATCCGGAAGAAGTCGCAGGACTCGCTGCTTTCTTATGCATGCCTGCTGCTGCTTATTTGACAGGCCGGACTCTGGTAGTAGACGGCGGGCTGAGCATGTCCAAGCTTTAGACCCAGGCTTTGGATTATCCACTTTAGAATAGAAGCCGGCGTAAGAATAGCCCATGGTCATGACTCTTTTGTGACCTTTGATAGATTTGCCCATGTCTTTTATTTAGCTAGAATAAAAACACGCTTACGCTTACCATGCTTATTTATTTGATTCAAACGCAGGAGGCTTACTGTGCTTAAGCTCTGTCGCTCCTTTTTGCCTGCTTTTTTGCTTCTAAATACAGTGGCTCTCTTTGCCGCTGCCGGGGCAATTGCTCAGAGCAGTGACTCAACTGTGATTGCAGGCGTTAACACCGCCGGTACTGTAAGAGCCTGTAATCTTGCCAATTTGGAAGCTCTGCTCAACATAGTTGGAAACGGATGCGAAGTACTCGGCATTGTTGTGGGAGTTGTACTGCTTCTGTTTTTGTTCAGGGCTGAAAATGCCGTCAAACGCAAGAAAATATTATTGCAATCAATTCTTTCAATAAGCCTGGGGCTCGCCATAGCGCCTGCATTTAACTTCTTTATTCAGCTAGCTCGTGACTGGAATCTATTTTCTTGAGGCAATTTATGCAGAGTCTAAAGATGCATGGGACTGTCAAGCCAGTTCTGGACTTGAAAAGTGTATTGAGTCATAGATTTAACTATGAACAAAATAGGTCGGCACCTTCAAGAGCTCTCTTAATTGAAAGCCCGGCAAACTACGGCTGGATTTTGCATCCGGTTCTTGACCTGCTTTTTTGTTGCGGTGGTATAGTCTGGCTCCTTTTTGCCTGCCACTATTTTGCATTTGGTCCTGAGAGTAACTTCAAGCCAGTGCAAATAATGGTTTCGCTTGCTTCGCTTGCCGCAATCGGGCTTTCTGAAACCCATGTGATTGCTACGCTGGAAAGGCTCGGCCGTGAAAAAAGCAAGGCGAAATTCAAAGCAGTCTCGCTGATAGGCTCGATTGCCTGCGCCATACTTGCGTTTCTGGGCTGTTTTTATCCCATTTTGATTCCAATTTATTTGAAGCTTTATCTCTTATTAGTCACCCAGCATTTTACTGCTCAGACTTACGGCATTGCTTTGCTCTATTGTGCAAAGCGGGGATACAAAATGGTAGCTGCCCAAAAAAACACACTGGCTTTTTTGATGCAGGCTGTTATGGCCTCAGCCATTATCAAGCAGCTTACATATAGCCAGTGGAGCGGCCACCAGCTTCTGGGTTATAAAATCCCGTTCTGGGGGCCCCTGCCGGACTGGATCTTTCATGCAAGCGAAATTGCAGTAGCCTTCTTTTTGATTGCTTTCTTCTGCCAGGCTGCGTTTAAATTTCATAAGGAGAGGCTTGTCTTTCCGCTTCCGGCAGCCTTAGTTATATTGACCGGCGTGCTCATATTTACTCTTGGCAAAGAAATGACCGGTACACTCTGGATTTACGTGCCTGCATTTTTTCATGCAAGCCAGTATCTTGCAGTTTCAATTGCGCTTTATTTGAAAGAAAGGGGATTGCCTGAAGGCATCTCTTCAAGCCAGATTGCGACTTTTTTGACTGAGGCTCCTGCCTGCCAATACTACTTGAAGCTTCTTCTAGCTGCTCTTATTTTTTTTCAACTGATTCCTTATCTTGCCGGTCTTGCAGGCTTTGACTCAATGGCAGTTGCGGCAGCATTTTTTGCAGCAATTCACTTTCATCATTTTTTGAGCGACCGGGCAATCTGGAAATTGAAAGATCCGGAGCTCTCACGCCTGCTTGTTGCCTGATTTTTTCTAAAAAGTCGCCTGTTTTGCTTTTGCTTTTTCAAGCCACTCTTTGCTCTCAGGAAACTTCTGCTCCTGTTCGTCGCACTTTAGGGCATCTTCGAACTGCTTTATCGAGTTTTTCATTGAATCAAGCGAAAAGTAATATCTGCCCAGCCAGTAATGAACTGCCGCGTCATAAGGGTTTCGTTCGAGTGCTTTTGCCAGGTAATTCAGTGCACTTGAAAAATCCTTGTCTTCGTATGCAATAATTCCCAGATTTAAGTTGGCGTCATAGCTTGCCGGGTCAATATCAAGCACAGCCTCAAGAGAGTCTTTGCACTTACTTTTATCTCCCTTTTCTTTATCGATAAGCGCTAGCCTGGTAAGCACTGCCGGATCCTTTTTATTCAGCTCCAGTGCTTTCTTGTAATACTGAACAGCTTTGTCAAGATTGTTATTTTCTTTTGCCATGTCGCCAATCCACAAAATACAATCCGTTTTTTGTGGGTCCATTTTAAGTACGGTTTCAAACTCTGCGATTGCCTCATCGTTCTTTTTTTCAAGTTGCAATACACGACCCAGGTTGAAGCGCGCGTCTAAGAAGCCGGGATCAAGCTCGACTGCCTTTTTATATTCCGGCTCGGCTTTTTCAAGCTCGCCTAACTGCTGGTAGCTGAAAGCCAGGTTGTTGTGTGCAGCAGCATATCCCGGATCCATCTCTATGACTTCTTCATAGATTTTTGCGGCTTCCTCATGCTTGTTCAGGCGCTGATAACAGGCACCGACCCAGTTGCGCACTGCCGTGTTGTTCTTGCCTATTGCCAGAGCCTTTAAAAATTCCTTTTCGGCCTCCTGATATTTGCTTTTGTTAAAAAGCTCGATGCCGGCGTTCAAGGACGAAACGAAAGCCGGGTCCTGAGACGCTTTATCTACTTCTTTTTGAGCTCTGGCTCTTGCTTCGTCTTTTTGAGCCTGAGTTTTATCAGCCTCTGTCGATGCGGGCGCAGAGCCGCTTGCTGCCGCATCGGCCGGTTTGGGTTTATCATCCGCCTGGTGTGCTGCTTGCGGCTTTTCAGCCTCGGCAAGCAAGAAAGATGCCCGGTTTTTTTGCAAATACTGATTCTCGGCCGGAGCTGCAGCTGAATATGCGCCCTGTACAAGCAATGAAAGCAACGCAGCCAAAGGTATTTTTCTGTCCATTTCAAAGCTCCCCAGCGCCCACCCGTTACAACATGCCACTTTGCAGCCACTGAATTACAATGCCTGAGCTGGTATTTCGAATTATTAAGAAGCCCGCCATTCTTTTCGATTGCTCAAGTCACAGTCCATAAAATACAGACAGCTCGGTTTCAGGTTCAATTCTAAAAGAACCGGGGAAGCATAAGCTCGAATAATGCAAAGCGGAATATACAGAAACCCCGAACATCTGGACTCAGAGTCATGGGTGGACTTTGAGCTTAGAGCCGCTCTGGCGCTTGTAGGCGCCATGGAAGCTGAAATCAAAAAGCTCAAGCTTCGACAAATCAAAGAAAGAGTGCACAAGTCTCGTGTTTCACTCCGGCGCTGGTTTTCAGTATGGTCTTTTCTTGAAAAGGATGGCTGGGAGAAGAAAAAATTCCGGAAAAAAGTGCTTACACCCTTGCGTGAGTTTCTCAAAAGCCTGGGTAGCTTGCGCGACTGTGATGTCAATATTGAAACTGCTGAAAAGCTGCAATGCGATGCAGAAACTCTGGCTGAATTGAAAAAAAACCGGAAGAGGCTGAAATTGCAGATTGAAAAAAGACTGCAAAAGTTGAACCCGGACAAACTCGCAATGAGAATTGAATCTTATCTTGAAAGCCAGGCTGAACGACTACGGAGCGAAGTCGACACGGGCGAAACTCAAAGCGCTTTTGCACATTTCGACCGCTATTTAAGAAGTCATGAAGAGCAAGTCAAGAAGCTGGGACTTAGAGCTCCGACTTCTGCAAACCTGCATAAATTGAGGCTGGCAATTAAAAAATGGCGTTATTTGCTTACCGAATGCATGGGATTGACTAACCTGACACTTGTCAGGGCCCAGACCTTGCTTGGCGAAATACATGACTATGACCGGCTGGAGCCGGTCTTGAAGACTTTGCACGAGCACCGTGGCGCTCTTGCCAGGCTTCGTCTGGAAAGAGCTGCATTAATTCAAGACTTTCAAAAGCTTAAGAAGGATCTTCCTTTTGGCTTGCGACCTGGAATCATTTCATTTCCGTACGAGGACAGAAAGTCCCAGCGTAGATGATCAATTTCAAATCTAGAGGCTGTCATCTTAACTCATGCAAGCACATAAAATTGAGAGTGACAGGTGACTCTTCCAAGGAGATTGCATCTGCTATCTAGCCCAGTTGATGCTTTGCTATTGTGCAAGCATAAGGTTGCCGGCTCAAACGAGCCGGGATGGAAGGTTTGAAATGCCCATACGAAAAAAAATGACTATACTCGGGTCTGGCGCAGCGGGGCTTACTGCAGCCATATATGCAGCCAGAGCCAGCCTGGAGCCGCTGGTTATTCAGGGCTTGCAGGCTGGAGGTCAGTTGACGATCACTACCGATGTCGAAAATTTTCCGGGCTTTCCCAACGGCATTCTCGGTCCGACACTTATGGAAGAAATGCACAAGCAAGCTGAGCGTTTCGGCACTGAGTTCATTTATGACAATGCCGAACTTGTAGACCTGAGCAAACGACCTTTTGTGATAAAAACCAGCGGCGAAGAAATTCATACGGATACACTGATCATCTGCACCGGTGCATCGGCAAAATGGCTGGGTCTGGCTTCGGAACAAAAACTCATGGGGCACGGCGTTTCGGCCTGCGCAACCTGCGATGCCTTCTTCTTTAAGGAAAAGGAAGTTTTTGTAGTAGGTGGTGGTGATACGGCTCTTGAAGAAGCTGTATTCCTTACTCGTTTTGCTTCGGTGGTTAATCTCGTACACCGGCGTGACAGCTTCAGAGCCTCAAAAATCATGGCAGACAGAGCTCTCAGCAACCCGAAAATCAAATTCCACATGGATTGCGTTGTTGAAGATATCCTTGATGTGAGCAAGGGAGAGGTTACCGCAATTACCCTGAACTACCTGAAAAGCGGAGAAACAAAAACTTTGCCTGCAGACGGCGTATTTATCGCAATTGGCCATCATCCCAACTCGGACCTCTTCAAAGGTCAGCTCGAACTCAACGAGAACGGTTACATAATTACCGATGGTGTCAAAACCAGTATTCCCGGTGTTTTTGCTGCAGGCGATGTGCAAGACGAAACTTATAAGCAAGCGGTTACTGCAGCTGGTACCGGTTGTGCTGCTGCGCTTGAAGCTCAGTGGTATCTGGAAAAATTGGAATCCAGCGAAAAAAAAACTGATTCTGCAGAAACCGGAAGCCAGAAGCCGGTGCCGGCCTCAGTTGGCCATGACTAATCCGGAAGCAGCAGTTTTGCAATGACAACGGATTTATCAACTCTTGCGCTGGAAAGCTCCGAAAGCACGGGATTGCGCAAGCATTTTGTACAGATTGCCGAAGCACATCCCTGCTTTAAGCATCCGTTGTTCGAGACCCTTGAAAAGAGCGAGCTGGCAGATATACAGCTAGCCCGGCTTCTAAGAAACTACGATGCGCATGCATCTGTATTGCGACGTCTATTACTAAAAACTGCGTCAATCATGCCGGAAGAAGCTGTGGGCTTCGTGCTTGAGAATGTGCGCAATGAATACGGCAACGGCGATTACCGCAAGAATCATCAGGGGCAACTCCGAGACCTTGCCTGGTCTTGTGGTATTAGCCCAGAATTATTTTTTTCCTCGAAAATTCAGGATGGAGTAAAATTCTTTATCAAAGAAGCTTCCGTTTATTACAATCCCAGCCGAAAAATTGCTAAAAAACTGAGAGCCGCTGCCGTTGCCGCCGGTGCGATTACCGCCACAGAGTTGCTGGCAGTAAAAGAATTTGCCTGCTTGCAAAAAACATTTATCTCGAGAAAATTGCAGCACCATATATGGTTTCATCACCTGAGTGTCGAACTTGAACACTGCGATGATTCGCTCGCGCTTGCACTTTATTTTGCAGAAAGCCAGGACTGCCTGGCTTCTGTGGAGTACGGATTGAAAATGATTCTGGATGCCAATATAAAGCTATATGACGGACTTCTTTCTGCGATTTTCCAGAATGATTAAGGCGAGATCTGCAAGAATCCAGTGCGGCGAGTATAATTTAGTGATAACTCTTCGAGTAAAGGATCAAAGAAAGAGGCGAGGTTTTCAATGGTTAAGAAGCTAAACAAGGGTATGCTGATGGCAATTGCGCTGCTGTCGTCTTTAACAGCAAGCCAGGCAATTGGGGCCGCAGATAACCAGGCGTTCAAAGAAGGCGAAGATCTGGTTGCCAAGAAGTCGTACAAAGAAGCAATCAGTTTATTCGACAAAGCAATCGCTGAAGATCCAAAGCACTATGATGCCTACCTTGAAAGAGCTCTCTGCAACTACCACCTGGAAAAATATGCAGAAGTAGTCGAAGACTGCAACAAAGTTACAAGTTCCGATGCCTCAGACATTTTCAAGCGCCAGGCTTATATGGTCTGTTCGGGAGCTCAAAATGCTCTGGGTAAGTATGAAGACGCCATCAAGTCAAGTACTGAAGCCATCAAATTAGCGCCAAAGGCTTCACTCTCATATTCGGATAAGGCTTTTGCCCTGCAAAAACTGCACCGACTCGATGAAGCCTTGAAAGATTGCGACGAAGCAATCAAGCTTGATCCCGGTCATCCCAGCAATTATCAGATGCGCGCCGCAATTTACGAAGCTAAGGCTACGATTGATAGAATCAAATACAGGCAGTTGCTTCAGACTCGAAAAGGCGGCGAAAAACCCTGGAAGAAGCTTCTGGAAGAACAGACTTCCTCCGGGGGCAGCGACAAAAAGGCCTCCGAATAGAAATCAAATCGGACCATAGAAATCAAACTAGAGAAGTCGGATTGCCCTATCTATTTAAACCGATTGAGGGCAAACAATTCCATGCTCACGATCAGCTCTTGTTTCCTGAGCATATTGATAAGCATTTCGGCGATCACAAGCGAGAACTTGAATGAATGGCCTGAGCATCCGGTAAAAAATACCGCGTTCTCACGCCCCGGCAAATGATCAATGACAAAGTGGGTATCCGGCGTATTTGTATAAAGGCAGGTAGTCGCGGAGATTATTTCCCCTGCGGCCTCCGGTAGCAGCTCCAGCATCCGTTTTTTGAGATCCTCAAGCTTTCGCTCGTCTACTTGAAAATCCCGGCGGTCGGCGCTTACAATTTTGCCGCTTCTGTGCACCGATGATTTTACGCCCTGCTGCCCGTAAATCGGAAAACCATACCAGCCGATGCCACCACTTCCGGCACCACCATAGTGAATGAAAACCGGAAAAGCTCCGGGCAAAAATAACTCCGGTTTATGCGGCTTGAAAAAAGCATATTGCTCCTGGGATACTTCCAGCGGCAGTTTCAAGCCGTAGCCCCGCAAGAGCGGGCCGGCCCAGCCACCTGCAGCCAGTATTAGCTTTTTTGCTTTAATTCGCAGGCCCGTGCTTGTGGAAAGTATGCAGTGTTTGCCTTCAAACTCGATTTTTGATATTGGGCTTTTTTCATAAAGCCGGGCCCCATGAGAAGCGGCCAGCTTTTGCATGGTCTTTACAGCAAGTGTTGCGTTTAAGATACCAGTATCCTTCTGGTAGAGACCTTTTGTATGGCCGGGTATCTTAAATTGCGGAAATCTCTTTGATATTTCGCTTGCGTCGAGAACCTCGTGATCGATTTTTTCGGATTGCAAGCTCGATATGCATGAAGCGATTCTTTCGCCCTGCTCCTCATCAAGATCAATCCCGCCGGTCTTAAGAAAGATCGCTTGCTGCGATTCACTGGCAAGCTCTTCCCAGAGGGGGTAGGCACGCTTAGCCATGCGCACATAACAAGGGTGGTCGTAAGAGTAGCGCGTGATGCGACTTTCTCCGTGAGAGCTTCCTTGCTCGTGCCCAAATTCGAATTGCTCAAGAAGTACTACCGAAGAAGAGCTGCGTGAAAGCAAATAAGCCGCTGCAGAACCGATTGCACCTGCCCCGAGTACGCAATATTCGAAACTTTCAATCATATTGGATTTCTGAATTCTTGAATTTTTGAGTTTTGAATTTCCAGCAAGCAATAAAGGATAGCACTATAATTATGCAGTTGGCATGGCAGAAATCTGAAGATTGGAAGAATTCGAGAAATTCGAGAAAATTGAGAAATTTGAGAAATTTGAAATGAATAGTCGGCGAAAGAGCCTTCACGTAGGCATGCTTGTAAGGCAGTTCTCACCGCACGGTGGGCTGGAACTTTATGCATATAAGCTTGTCGAAGGCCTGCTTGAACGCGGCATGGAACTCACAGTCATCTGCCAGGAGAATCTAAGCGAGCTGGAGCACAAGCCGTTGAAATTGAATTTCAAAATGATCGCAGCGGAGCCAAAAAACAAGAGCAAGTCAGAGCGTCTTAAGTTCCTTTTCGACTCCGCAAACGAGGCGATTTCTACTCTTGGCGATCTCGACCTGATCCATTCGCAGCATTGCCCGGCAGCTCAGGCGGACGTTGTGACATTCCACAATCACAGCAGCAAAAGACTCAGTGAAGTCGGGCTCTGGTGGGAAAGGGCTCTTAATAACCAAAAACGCAGAGTCATATCTGCATATAAACTGAAAGACAGGCAGGACGAGATCCTGCTTCGCCGGGCCTATTGTTTGATTTTTCCTGCAGAAGTAATGAAAGACGACTACTATCGCAATTTCCCATTTTTGCAGGGTCCCCCTTCCAAACCATATGTGGTGGCACATCCCGGGGCGTCTTTGCAGAACGCGTTTGAGAATGACGGCGGCATAGCAGCCGGGCAAAGTCGAAATGATACATTCAATTTTCTTTTTGTCGGCAGGGGATTCCGAAAAAAAGGACTGGACATTCTGCTTAATGCATGTCGCATTTTAAAAGAAAGAAATTTGAACTTCCGACTCCTGATTGCAGGTCTGAAAGAGAAACCTGCCGACAGGCTGCGCTTGAATTTGCTTGGTCTTGGAGCTTGCGTCAAATATCTTGGTTTCCAAAAGGATATGGATGCTGTTTACAAAGAAGCGCTGGTAATTATTTTGCCGTCGAGGGTGGAACCTTTCGGCATGGCACCGGTGCAGGGTATGCAACGAGGGCTGGTGCCTATAGTAAGCAAAGTTAGCGGTGTTGCTGAAACCGTGATCGACGGGCAGAACGGTTTAATACTGCATAATCACCTGGATGCTCATGAGCTGGCAGAGCTCATGCAAAAACTGATAAATGACAGGGACTTATTGAAAAGTCTGAGCGCAAACGCGGCAAAAAGCGCTGAAAAAATTAACTGGCAGCAAACACTTGAACAGACCCTCAAGGCTTATGAAATAGCTTTGAGCTTAAAGACGGAAGCCAAATCAAAGCTCAAAAGCTAAACTGGGGGCCGGCTACTGATACCTAATAGCGGGAAAAGGCAGAAAACGTGAGCAAGAAAGACAAAGCGAACAAGCTTGTAGATGAAACAAGTACTTATTTATTGCAGCATGCATTCAACCCGGTTTATTGGTATCCGTGGGGACCCGAAGCCCTCGAACGTGCAAGGGAAGAGGACAAACCGATTTTGCTTTCTATTGGTTATTCGGCTTGTCACTGGTGCCATGTCATGGAGCACGAGTCTTTCGAAGACGAGAGTACTGCTGAGCTTATGAACGATAGCTTCATTAATATCAAAGTTGACAGGGAAGAAAGACCGGATCTTGACGAAATTTATATGAAGTCCGTGCAGCTGCTTACAGGGCATGGCGGCTGGCCGATGACCGTGTTTTTGACCCCGGAGCTAAAACCGTTTTATGCAGGAACATATTTTCCCCCTGAAGATCGCCACGGCATGCCGTCATTTAAGCGCGTTCTTGCCGGAGTAAAAACAGCCTGGCAGACCCAGCGTCAGGAAGTGGAAGAAAGTTCCAGTGATATCACTCAGCATATCGCGATGATGGATAAAGTAAAAGCAAATGGGCAGGAGCTCAGTGATGAAATTCTGGAACGGGCTCTGCAACCACTTTTGCGCGTGTTCGACCGCAACTGGGGCGGCTTTGGCGGCGCTCCCAAGTTTCCGCACACAGCAAGCATTTCATTTGTTATGCGCAGGATGCGGGCTGGAGTACGGAGCAGCGAAAGTCAGGGTGAAAAACTTGCAGGTAAACTTGCCGAAAAACTTGAATGCAAGGAAATGCTTTCAACAACGCTAAATAGAATGGCGTGGGGCGGTATTCATGATCAGTTAGGTGGCGGCTTTGCCAGATATTCGGTTGATCGCCGCTGGCTGATTCCTCACTTTGAAAAGATGCTCTATGACAATGCGCTTATACCGAGAAACTATTTTGATGCTTATTTAAATACAGGCAACAAATACTGGCTTGAAGTCGGAACCGGCACAATCGATTTTGTGCTCAGAGAGCTGGCAATGCCGGAAGGCGGCTTCTATTGCAGCCTGGATGCTGACAGCGAAGGGGTCGAGGGCAAGTACTATGTCTGGACAGCTGCCGAAATAGAAAGCTGTCTTGGCAAAGACGATGCTGCATTTTTTTGCGATGTTTTTGACGTAAGTAAAAACGGCAATTTCGAGCACGGAACCAGCGTTCTTAATTTTCCCGAAGGTCCGGAGCCTGCAATAAAGAGATCCGGGCTCGGGGCGCAAGAGTTCTGGGAGCGCCTGGATCATTTGAAAGAAGAGTTGTTTGCATTCAGAGAAACCAGGGTAAGGCCAGGTCGTGACGACAAAATGCTCACAAGCTGGACAAGCCTGATGATTTCATGTCTGATCGACGGATATAAAAGCAGCTCGGTTCTGAAATATCTGGAAGCAGCAAAAAAGGCCTCAGATTTCATTCTGGAGAATCTGCTTAAAGACGGGCGATTGTTGCGAACCTATGGTAGAGGCGTTTCGAAGCTCAATGCTTATCTTGAAGACTATGCATATTTCATTCAGGCTCTCATAGACCTTGCTTCTTGCTTAGAAGACTCAAAATATCTGCTCACTGCCTTTGCGCTAAATAAGGTTGTGCTCGAACACTTCTGGGATAGCGAGAATGGCGGTTTTTATTTTACAAGTGATGAGCATGAAGAACTGATTACAAGAACCAAGCATTTTTATGATGGTTCAACACCCTCTGCAAGTTCGGTTTCAGTCATGAATTTGTTAAGACTTGCAAGACTCTCCGGTAAAAAGGAGTTTCAAGATAAGGCGGAGCAAACGATCAAACTTTACCTGCCCTACTTTCATAAGGCACCGGATCAGTTCTCGAATATGCTTTGTGCCCTCGATTTTTGCCTGGCCGACTCGCTTGAGATTGCAGTTGTTTATGATAATGCGACCGAGGAAAGCGCCGGTGAATTACTGGCTGAGATCCGAAAAAACTACCTGCCGAACGCGGTGCTTGTGATTGCAAATTTAGATGCCGCTGACTATAAATTGCTTGAAGAGAGCTGCCCGCTTCTAGCCGGCCGGCAGCTTCTTGACGGGAAAGCCACAGTTTACATTTGCCGCAACTTCACTTGTTCGGCTCCGCTAAATAACTCGGAGCAACTAAGGCAGGCTCTGGCAGAGCTGCTCTGAGTTACTGGAGGGCGAAAAGCAAAACGTTGGCGAAAATGTAAACAAGAGCGATGGCGACTGCGTCACCGGCAAGATAAAACCACTTTTTCTCCGACCTGTAGGTAAGACCGATTACTACAATACCCATGCAGATCATGGCGCTGATGCCCGAAATGGTATTGATGTCGGAAACGGTGCGCAAAAGTGCGCCTTTTTTGTAAAAAAGATCCGTGACTGCAATTACTGCAATATTGAAGATGTTGCTGCCGAATAAATTAGCTACAGCCATATCGAACGCACCCATTCGAGCCGCCGCTACCGAAACTGCTATCTCAGGCAGTGATGTGCTTATTGCAATAAATGAATTGCCGATGAAGCTTTCGCCCCAGCCTGTAAGTTTGGCAATTCGTTCTCCGAGCTCAGGCAAGTAACAGGCGGCCGCAACGATAATGGCTGAATATAGAAGAAACCAGCAAAGAGAGTTTTTTAAGGCGTGCTTGTTTTCCGCGTCCTGAGCAACTTCTTGCACAAATTCTTTGATCCTGGCTTTGTCATATGCATATATGAGTTTCATTGCCAGCAAATAGATAATAATGAATAAGATGCTCATCGGATCAATGAATCCAAGAACAGTTGTGTCCGGAAGATGCTTTTCAAACAAGATGTCGATGGTTGCAAAACCCATTAGCACAATTCCGAAGCCGGCAGATAGAATGTGACCTTCGTGTACTAATAATGAAACCGGCTTGTGCCTGGACAATAAATCCAGAAGCGCGATGATCAACATATTGAACATGCAGCTGCCGATATTGCCGCTTACCGCCATATCCGGGAGGTCGTTGAACGTAACTGCAGATATGCTGGTAAAAAGTTCCGGAAGCGAAGTGACTGCCGCAAGCAGTACAAGACCAATCCAGTTTCGGCCAAGCCCGGTCCTGTCGGCAATCACATCACCATGATAACTGAGCTTAGCGCCCGTAAAGCAAATGATTGCAGCAACAGCTGCGAATTGAAACCAGGTATCCATTTTAGCCTTAATTCCCCCTGTCAATTTACACTATTGGCAAGCTGATTTCTTTCAGTTCATCTGCTTTTCTGCTATCTTGGACCAAATTTTGCTCCCTGGCCTGCAGATTTTTTTTGAAATGAGTGAAGAAGCAGAGTCTCAAACTAGAAAAGCTCCCGGCTGGTTTTTGCTTCTGGGTATTGCCGGCTTTGTGTTGTTTGTGCTCAATTACCAGAATGCCTTTCCTTCGTCCTCGTTAAAATTCACTATCCCAAGAGAAAAGATTGAAAAGAATGCTCTGCTTCTTGCCCGCAAGCTCGGATATGAGCTTGAAAGCAAGCTTAAAAGCACTGTATTTGAGACAGACGACAGCGTGCTTTTGTTTTTGCAGCATAACTATGGCCCCGCGGAAGCAGACTCGCTTATAAAGAACGGCCTGCCGATTTATTGCTGGGCAAGTCGCTTCTGCAGTCCAAAACGGCTGGAAGAATTCTCAAGCAAAAGCACACCTGACGGGCGCCTGGTGGCAATCAGGCACAAGATCGGAAACGATCTGGTCTTGCCGTCCCTTGATGAAAAAGCGGGACTTAAGTTGATTGATAGCTTCCTCAAAGAAAACACCGAACTTTTGCCGGAGAATTTCAAAAAGCTTTCTTCAAAGAGTGAAAAAAGAAAAAGCAGGCAGGATCTCAGCTATGTTTTTGAGGAAAGGGATAAGGACTACCACGGTGCCCGTCTCAGGCTTGACTTTGCAGTAAGCGGCAATCAGATTTCTTTCTTTAGAAGATATCTCCACCTGCCCGACAGCTGGGATCTCAAATACAAGATCATGCGCAGTTACAACAATGCAATAAGTGCATTTTTCTGGCTGGCGCATCGTACGATGCTGGCTGCGGCCTTTTTGTATTTTTTGCAACTGCTTGTTGCAAGAACCGTAAGATGGCGATTTGCCCTGAGAGCAGCAATACTTATCTCTGTGTTGAGCGTAGCTACAGTTCTTGCCAGCGCCCCGAACATCATGCACTATTATTCAACCGAGTTGCCTGAGTTCACATTTGCAATTGCACTGGGCTCGGCGATGCTTCAAATCGGCCTGCAATCTTTTATAGGAAACGTGGCCTTATTTGCACCGGCAGAAAAGATCTATAGAGCACTTTACGCAAAGGGTCTGATGCTCGAAGATATTGTAAGCCGTAGCGGCATTAAAACGGCTGAGTTCAGGCGAGCAGCTGTTATTGGCCTGGCGTTGTGCGGTATATCTCAGGGCTGGCAAAATCTTTACTACTTCATTGGTGCAAAGTTTGGAGTCACCTGTCCGCTCAGCATAGAGCACCCGGAAGTGCTGGGTTCGTGGGCACCTTTCTTAAATCTGATTTCAATTGCTTCCATGGCATCGCTAACCGAGGAAATTGCTTACAGGGTTATTTTTCTGCTTGTTGCCCAGTGTGTTTTTCGCAGTTTCTGGCTGGCTAATTTTATGCAGGCTTTCATATGGTCGCTGGGCCACACTGCTTACCCTCAGTCGCCCGTATGGGCACGCATTGGCGAACTGACCGTAAGCGGCATTATCGACGGAGCCGTGCTCAAGTATTTCGGTGTTCTGCCCGGATTCATAGCTCATTATCTCTTTGACTCATTCATGCCGATGCTATTCAAAGCAAATGATTGGCTGCTAATGCTCTCCGGCGCAGCCGCGATTCTTCCTCCGTTTGCATTTCTGCTTTTGTCCAGGTACTGGGCCGGCCGTGACCGGGCCGCTCCGGGAACCAAACTGCACGAGCAGCAAGAGTCCGGCACTTGTCAAGAATCGGGGAGGCAGCAAGTGGAGACTCCGGCGCCTGCAAGATCGGAAGCAGAAGCACATACAGAAGCTGAAGCAGAAGCAGATACTGAGCAAGCTCGCGTCAATGAAAATTACTCTATTGAGCTGAAAAGTCTCAGCAGGGCTAAGGCTGTAATTTTATGCATTGCAGCCCTTGCGGCTTGCCTGGCGCTCACTTTTGTTCCTGCTCCCGATAAATTGAGTCTGGCTCTTTCAAGAAAAGAAGCAAAGGCGATTGCAACTGCCTATTTGCATAAAACAGGCCTTTATGATCCTGAACTGAAGCTCGTTGTCGAAAGGTTGAAAAGCAACACGAACGACGAAAGCAATCAGTGCATTCAAGATAAGCTTGGAAAGCGTAAATTTAAGCAGATTTTTGAAGAAACAAGCACGCCGCTGGTATGGACGATTAGATTTTGCGCAGAGCAAAAGATAAAAGAGATGAGAGTAGACATAGATGCGTGCAAGAAAGCCTTGATTGGTTTGACTTTGACTCTGCCCGATGACGCCCCGGGAGCAAGCCTTTCTGAAGCAGAAGCCTTGAAGAAAATAACTGAGTTCTTGAACGAGTATCATAAGGAGCTTGGCCCGTTCAAGCTTGTAGGGTTAAAAACAGTAGAAAGAGAAAAACGCCGGGATTATTCGACCAAGTGGGAATGCAGCAGATTCGGCTGCTCGGACCTCAGGCTGCGCATAGACTGCGGGCTTGTGGGCGACGTGGTCTCAGGCTATTTACCCTACTGGGATTTGCCGGACAAATGGGCTTTCAATTATCGCGAGTTTACGATCAGGCGCGCACTTGCAATTTTTGCTCTTGTAATTCAAATAATTTTTGCGCTGGTGGCTATTGTTTTATGGCTCTTAAAAGTACCGGCAAAAAATGCTCCGAATATACGCTGGGCCGCCGGATTTATCGCTTGTGTGGCATTAATAAACATGATTTTGAATTGCTTGCATGCTCCGGTGCTCCTGGCAAATTACGATAGCCAGACGCCATTTGCGGCATCACTAATCCAGCTTCTTTGTGCAAGCGCCTCAGGCTACCTGCCTTTATTGTGCATGCTTGGTCTTGTTTTGATACTGGCTAAGGATGCCGGAAAACAATTTGCTCCTCTTTCGGAATCCGGCGAAAATATCTGGAAGGATTTTTCCGGCTCGATAATGACAGGCTACGCGGCCGGAGCCGTTGCTTTCATGCTTCTTGCTGCGGCCGTGCAGCTTGTGAGTTTGTACAGCAATGAGGCAATCGTCAATGCATATGATATTGCAGCTGCCTTTGCAGAAGGATACAGCCCGGCCGCTTATACCATTGCTTATTCACTGCTGCTTTCGCTGCTGAGCTTTCCAATTGCAGGGGGTATTTATGGTTTTCTCGGGCGTTTTTTGAAAGGAAAAATCAAGCAAACTGCATTCTTTGCCTTCCTGAGCTTTTCAATAGCAGGTCTTACAAGGCAGAGCCCTGATATATTGCTTTTGACTGCTCTGATTTTTGCCGCTTTAGTAATAAGCCGTTATTTTCTCTGCTCGTTTTTTAGCAAGAACACAGTGGCGCTGGCGGCGGCAGCTTATGCTTTTATGGTTCTTGCGGTTTCGTCCCAGTTCATAATGCTCTGCCGGCCGTTGCTGCTTTTAGATTGCCTTATCTGCCTGGCATCTTTTATTGCAACACCGGCTGTTGTATACGGACTCTCGGGCTTGCTAAAAAACGCCTGCAATGAAAATTCAAAGCAGCCCTGACTTGGTTTATAAAAAGGAACAGCTCAGACCGAGATTGTTTCGGCTTCGGCAGTGCTTGCTTGCTCGCTCTGGCTCTCTGTAATTTCTTTAAGTGGACCGCTGTTGTCTCTTTTGAAACGGCGGAAGCAGTTGTGACAGCTGTAGTATGTAATGAATGTGGCCCGGTTGTTCACGAGCGTGTTTTCAGTTTCCAGATGTTCGAGCTTGCGCTTTTTGCAGCGCGGACACTTGCTTTTGAGCAAAATCGGAAAAAGCGGCGTAAGCATCACCAGCAGAATTACAAGTATCATAAAAACGTCTTTCATGGCTTTCTCTCTTTGATTTCTAGTCAGTGTGCCTGGGCGCGCCAGCGAGTTTCATTTGCCGCCGGAATCACCCTGCTTCTCCAAGGGCCTTAAAGACTCCTCATAATCGAGTTCAGGCAAAGCGAACTTGACTACTGTATCAGGATCTATTTTTATCGCATCATCTTTGTACTTCTTCCAATCTTCAAGATTTCCGCTCATTTTATACATGCGAGACAGCAAATAGAGCACCCGCGGGTTTTTCGGCTCCTTAGCCAGAATTTGCTTGAGAATTTCTTCAGCTTCAGAGTAACGTTTACCGGCAATGGCGGCCCGGGCATAAAGCAGGCGCGCATGCTCGCAATCGTAGGCCTGCATATATTTCTGGGCTGCCTGTAGCGCATACTCGTAAGCTCTGAGCTCAAGAGCGCACTGAGCCATCATTTCGTAACTTTCCTGTAATGAAGGGTCGCTTGTTACTGCCTGATCAAAGAGCTTGAATGCCTTCTCGTAGTTCTTGCCCTCATATGATGCGAGTGCTACCAGATAAATTAGCCTGGCATCTCCGGAAAGCTCCTGAAAGAGTTTACTAAGCAAGGCGTTGCCTTGCTTTTCATTCTGCTTTTTAATAAGGCATTCAAGCTCTCCGAGCCGGCACTCCGAAAGAGCCGCTTCTGGAAGTTTCTGTCTTTCTGCCAGATTCAGGGCGCCTGCAAATATTGCGCTTGCCTGATCCGGCTTGTTCTGAGCCAGCAATAACTTTCCCTGAGCCAGCCGCGCCTGAAGCAGCTCGGGTCCGTAGCCAACTGCTTTATTAACGAGTTCTTCGGCCTTTGTAAATTCATGCATTTTCAAATACTCGATTGAAAGCATTGCGTTTGCAAGGGCACTTTTCGGACGAAGATGCAGGGCGGATTGCCAGAGCATGGTATTCGAGGACCACTGCCAGTCTCTGTAGATACTCAGACCAAGAAATAAAATCGTAATTGAAATGAAAACGGTCGCAGCCCTTGGCAGATTCTTTTCAGCCAGAATAAGCAGCGGATAAGCCGCAAAAATCATGGCTCCTGCAAGCGGCAAATATGCTACCCAATCAGCCACTATCTCCTTTTGAATCATGAGCGCATGAGGCAGAAAACCGGCGAGCAAAAACAGGCACGCAAGCCCAGCCATTGCCTGCCGCAGGCGGATTGCAAGCAAATAAGCGATAGCCGCAAGCATAAGTACTGCAGCAATGAAAAACGGATCCGTAAGTGACTGCGCAATCACCAGCGGCGGATCGATAGACAGCCCAATCGGCAGCAAAAAACAACGCAGGTAATAAAAAGGCAGTGCTTTTACCTGGCTGGCATAATAAACAAGCGGCTGGGGAACTGCTGAAAAATAGCTCAGTGCGGTAGTATGCTCAACACCCAGCATAGTCATAAACGGAAACAAAATGCTGAGCGCCAGCAATATGCCTGATATAAACGGATGTTCGGCCATGCTTTTTTGCCAATCGGAAAGCGGATGTTTTATCAGCAGGATTGTGAAGAGCGCTACTGCAGGCAGTGGCATGCACTCCGGATTCGACCACACGGACATTGCTGTAACCAGCAAGCCCAGCGCAGTGAAACATAGCCGCGCTACTTTATGCCGGACCAAAGCCGCCCAGAGAAATATATTCAAGGCAAGAAAAAAATTGTTGGCTCCAAGCAGGCAAGAGCGCGCCGAGAGATAGCTTACTGATTCGCAACTCAGTGGATGGCAGGCAAAAAGCACTGCTGTAACAAGGGCTAAATAATAAGGATTGAGCTTGAGCCGTTTCTGGTGATGAAGATGTCGGGCTACAGTTAAAACAAAGAAGAAGAGTAAGCCGGAGTTTGCTGCATGCCATAAAACATTGACAGCATGATACCAGGCAAAATTGAGTCCATAATCACCGAAATCACTTATAAATGAAGATTTCAGCCAGGGTTGCGTAAGTGGTCCGGCTCCGAGCATGTCAATCAAAATGGTCTTTGACACGCGTTCCATCAGCATTTTATTGAGCAAATAAGCCAGGTTGAAGCGGTCGTAAAGCACTAAACCGCCGTTAATGCTGAAAATATGCGCGAGCATGCCTATAAAAGCGGCGCTTACACCTGCAATTATCGAGAACTTCCAGTCCATTTCAGGCATGGCAGAACCCCCGCCCCGGTTTCTTACCGTGCCTGCGATCGGGCTTGCTTTAGCTGGCGTAGATCTGGGCGCCTGGGTCGCACTTGTATGTTTGAGCCTGTCGAGATCGAGGGCGGGCTCCTTCTTGCTTCCGGAGTCGTCGGAGTCTTGCTGCTTGCCCTGGTCCTTATTGATCTGCGAGTTGCTCTCCGCGGCCTGCGAATTCGATTCGTCTTGATCTTTGCGCTTCTTTCGCTTTTCCTTTGCCATGCCAGTCCTTAGTCATCTCCAGTCATCAGCAGTATCCAGTAATTGCAGTTAATTATGACTTCTTGCCTCTGATCATGCTGTAAAGGGGTTCTAATTTCTAAGCTGATCGTCAAGTATTGCATTCCATTTAATCCCAACTTAATTCCAAAAAAGTGCACAGGGCTTTTTCTCGGCATGACAAAATTGGCTTGTAAAGAGCAGGAACTTAGGTTCTTGCACATCGTCGATGACAGAAAGCATGAACTGAATCACGAACTCAGCTTCTATCAAAATTACAAATTTTTGCCACCACTGGTGGAGCATTCCTATATAACGATTATTGCAGTCTTCTGGTTAAATGAATTAGAAAGAAGGAAATTCTATGAGACTTATCAAAATCGGCAGCAGCACCTTGCTTGTGCTTGCATCTATTTTGAGTACACAAGTGACAGCCGCTCCCATTGAGGGCGCTGTCAGCAAAACAACTGTAAAGGAAAAGACCTATTTGCAAAAACATCCGGTAGTGAAACGCACCGCAATCGGTGCAGGCGTCGGTGCCGGAGCCGGTGCCCTTACAGGGCTCGTTTCAGGCAAAGGCACCGTAAGGGGAGCGGCCATCGGGGCTGCAACCGGAACAGGAGTCGGACTGATAAAATCAAGCAAGACTTTGAAAGCGCATCCTGTGGCAAGCAAAGTGGCAGAAGGGACAGCTATCGGAGTGGGGCTCGGTCTTGCTGCCAGCCGCGGTCATGCAAGCACCAGGAACACCCTGGCTGCCGGTGGAATCGGAGCTGCTGTCGGTCTTGGAGCTGGATTGCTTCGTAACGAATTCAAATAAGCTGGTCTATCTATGAAACAATGACGAAGCAAGATCAGCGGCAGAACAAACGGAGCAGGAAGTGAGCAATGACGAATTTCTAAGGCATAGCCGGCAATTGCTTATGCTTTTTGCTGCCGGCTTCCTGCTCTTTGTTGTTTCAGCATTGAATAATCCGGCCTGCTGCCAGCCGCTTCATTGTATTGAAAGCGAGATAAGAGCTCTGCCCGGCGGGCTCGATAAATGCGAGGTATTCAGCAGCAATTCTCCTGAGCTTGTGCTGTCAGACGGTGTTTTGCTTTCCACATTTCCTCCTGATGCTATGAAGAATCCGCGGGCTCATTTAAACCATGCGTTTTCAGGTAGCTTCGATATTTTTGCTCATCATGTGACTCGCAACGAAAACCCTCAGGACAGGCGCACGCTTTTTCTTGCGTTTATTATTGGAAACAGGTCAAAGAAAGCGGTTAATTTGACGGTGTTGAGTGCTGCAAGTTATCTCAGCCAGCCTGACGCTCCTTTTATAGAGATGCCTGCAAAACAGGAAAACGGCAGCGGCGAGATTTATGCAGGACCGGGGGATAGAGTAGCATCTGAAATTCTACAAAATAAAAGAGCCGGATTTCTTCCAGAAAAACTCAGCTTAGCTCCAGGCAAGAGCAGGCTTTTTTTCTGCCTGCCGCTTCCTGTGCAGGGGCTTTCTCCTCCATTGAACGGGCGCTCTACACTTGTGAAATTAAAAAGCGATGGTCCTGTACATCTGGCTTTGCTTGCTATCTTCAAAAAAGATGAAAGCGAAAAATGCATTGAAGCAGAGTGTATCGAAGCACTGAACAATCTGGATCTGGCGCAACCACGTGATAAGGCCCCGAGCCCGCCGGATCAAAAGGATAAAATCATATACGGGAGAGTGTCGGGAGTTTCAATCGGTTCGACCTGGAATTCTCTGATTTGCGATCACGATCAGTCAAAAGATTGCAAACTGACAATTCCTGAGCCGGGCAAAGCATACAGTTACCCGATTGCAAGTGTGGCTGGCGGCAGTTTCGGAACAGGCCAGGTTCAAAGTGCCGGGCTTCTGCTTCGCTACCCCGACACTGCCTATGCAGCTCACGGAAACTATGGAGTCAAATATTCAATCAAGATTCCTGCATATAATAGCGGGACGGAAGAGGCATTGCTGCAGCTCTTTCTGCAGTCACCAATTAAATCTGACATCGAAAACAAAAAACTCTGTTTTTACGATGATTTGAAGCCGCGGGCAAGCTTTAGAGGGACAGTATTATTTTCGGATGGCAAGAAAAAACAATACCTGCACCTGGTTGAGAAAGCCGGGGACGAAGGACAGATGATTGCTGAGATTAATATGCCTCCCGGCGCCCGGAGGGAGCTTTCGCTTGAATTTATTTATCCGCCCGATGCGACTCCGGTGCAGGTTCTGACGGTCAGAACTGCAGGACGGAATTGATACGGAGTTCACGGACCTTTAATAGCAGTTTCCTGTCTCTTCCTGCTTTTGTGAGCTTCAGGTCAGGAATAATAGGCAGTTAAGGCTGCTTATAATCTTTCTAAGTGCACCATGTCACTCTAGTGAACAGGACTTCTAAAAATGACATACTATGTCAGTGATGAAACTGATTCTCCGAAAGTCACTTTTTGCGGCGATCCTGGTAGCGCCACTCGTGTCGTGCTTTTGGTTTGTTGCAACGTTTGGCACAAATCTCCCGTACCAGGACGATTGGGCTCTTATTTCCGAAGCTGGTCAGTTGCTCTTTCATGAGACTTCCATCTTCAATCTTCTCAATCATCAGCATAACGACCACCGGATGGGACTTCCCTATCTATTCCTTCTTGTCATCGGGCTTTGCTCTGGCTGGAATTGGGTAGCAATGATGCAGGCAAACGTCGCCATACTTTCGTTGACAAACATATTGTTATTGGCTTGGGCGTGGGCACGCCTGAGGACCCTGCACTGGTCGCCCCTGATTCTTCTGCCCATTTCAATCGTTGTATGCAATTTTCGCCAGTGGGAAAATTTACTGTTTGCATTTCAGACTTGCGTCTTCTCTGTCAATCTATTTTTTCTGCTTTCAATCATACTGTTAGAGCGCTCAAAAGGTATTGACCGGAATTTCGCCTTAAGCCTGTTGTCTGCAGTTTGTGCATGTAATTGCAATGGCAATGGGCTTTTGACATTTCCACTCGGTTTGCTCGCAATGATTCTTCAGTGGAGGATAACTAATCGTGCAGAGGATAGTGACTCGGCACCAAAAGAAAAACAGGTCCCGCGCAAGAAAATTTTGATTTGGCTTACGACTGCTGTTTCGGTATTCATTTGGTTCTTTCACTCCTATCAGCCGCAGGGTTACTTTCGATTCAAGCTGCAGTTTTTGAGTGAAAATCCAGTCGGCACAATCAAATTCTTCCTGGGAACATTCGGCACTCTATTTGCAAACGACATCGGGGCTGCAACGAGATGGGGCATATTTTTCCTGGTGACCACTTTTCTCGTTCTTATCTCTTGCTTCAAAAGAAGAGCTTGGGACCGCTTTTCCATTACGGCGTGCATGATCGTGCTCTTTGGCTTGAGTTTTGATGTACTCGTCTTTCTAGGGCGTGTTGGACTTGCACTAGATCCTTCAGTATCAAATGGAGATCCTGGGGCATTTCTCAACGCACTCTGTTCTCGCTACGCGACCAATAACAGCTTGACTCTGATCGGCTTGTATGTGCTTGTTCTCTGGAGTTATCGCCGCGATTTGCTATCAAAGATCAACGCGGCTTTCATTTCTGCTCTAATTGCATGCTGCGTCTTCGTCTCGTGGTCAATCGGCATCCCAACGGCAGAAGTCTGGCGCAATCTTCGCCTCACAGAAAAATCCATTCTGGCAAATCATCAATTGGTAAGTGAGTCTTCGCTGAAGCGGATATATCCATGGATAAATTGCATGGAAAAAAACAAAGAATCTCTGGAGCCGTTAGGATTCTTTCACTTCTCCCGGGAAAAGTTTCCGTCCCATCTTCCATGCACGAAAGAGACTGCTGCTGCTGTCTGTGATATCAATGGAAGATTGAAAAGCAATGGTCTCTGGCTTCTAAACCGTGAGACAGATGTTTCGATAAGCGGTTGGGCCTTTGATACTCACTCGGGCGCACCGGCAAGCGCGGTCTGGATTTTTATCGATGGCAAACCGTTTATTCGTGCGGCTTATGGCTTAAACAGACCAGAGGTAGGTAATTCAGCGGAAAAGAGAGAAACTGCCCGTACGGGATTTGCTGCGGTATTCTCGCCGAAACAACTGGAATCCGGGCGCCATGAAGTAACTCTGAAAGTCATTTCCTCAGACGCCCAACGCTGTTTCGATTCGGGGCCGGTTGCGACAGTGGAGCTGCCCTAAACTGCGCGCTTTAGCACAGCCCTGCGGTTTGTCAAGTAGGCGATTTCGAGGACGGTTTCACGATTGGCTTTGCAGACGAACTTACGGATCACTTGGCGGGCAAGCAGGCGCATGATAGGCGTTTAAGATAGCCATGCTGCCTGGTTTCTATAATGTTAGCAAGGAATCGAACATTCCTTTTGCTTTTCCCGTTGCGAGACTGCGCAGTTGGCTAGCCATTCTTCATTAGCAGCCGTAGAAGCCGGCATTCTCTTTGATCGGTCTTACTACTTGGCAAGCAATAAAGATGTCGCCAGCCAGAAAGTCATTGATCCGATGACTCACTTCTTGTCGCACGGTGGCTTGGAGGGCAGAGACCCACATCCACTTTTCGACAGCTCCTACTATCTGGAAAAACATTCTCACTTGATTGCAGAAGGAGAAAATCCGCTTCTTCACTTCCTTGCGGAAGGAGCGAAAAACCGATTAGATCCGCACCCACTGTTTTCCACTGAGTATTACCTAGGCCAGGGTCTCAGCATGGAGGACTGTTCATTCAATCCTCTTCTCCACTACTTAAGAGTGGGAGCGGCAGCAGGACTGGATCCACATCCCCTGTTCGACGGAAAATTCTATCGAAATCAACTAACGAAAAGTGAAGAAGGTGCCGAAGGCTTCAATCCACTCGTGCATTATTTGGCGATAGGGGCAGAACGTGGACTTCAGCCGAGCCCGGCATTTGACGCTCGCTCCTACTGCATTAGATATCGTGACGTCGCGCTGGCACGCATAAATCCGCTGATTCATTATGTAACGCAAGGTCAGCGCGAATGTCGTGCCGGCGGTACCATGGACAACGATGCTGCAAGAGACTCAAAGTATCATTCTGCCCTCAGCGCGCTCCTGGCTGAGACGGAAAAACCATTCACTCACTTGATAGTTACTTCTTGCCTGGTGCGCGGTGGCTCTGAGCGATGTGTTGCGAATTTTGCAGCGGCCATTGCCCAGCGGGTTGGCGCGGACAATGTAGTGATCCTGGTTACGGATTTCCGCAGTATCACATGTGGTGACTGGTTGCCAGACGGTGTTCGCATAGCCAACATTCTTCAAATCGATCACGATTTGACTGAAGAGCAGAGAGGACTGCTCTTTTTGGATCTCCTCATGATCAGGCAACCGGCATTTGCCCTGGGCATGAACGCAGCAACATTTTGGAGTGTCCTGGATACGCATATGAGCAGCTGGGTCGGTAAGTTAGAAACAAAGCTCGTTGGATATCTCGGTCACTATGAGCCTTTCGTCAACGACAACGATTATGGCTTTAACGATGGTCCAATGAGCCGGCTAATAGACCGCATGCATCTATTCATTGTCGACAACATCCGCTTGCGTGATGCCATGCTAGAGCGTCATAGTGACAGGACGGATCTGCATTTGAAGGTGGTCGTATGCTACAAATCACTCACCGAAAGTCTGCACAAGTCGCTCAGCGAAAAATCAGCTTCTATCAACACGGCGAACAAGAAAATAGTATGGGCAAGCCGATTCACAAGGGTGAAGCTACCTCATATTCTCTGGCAGGTCGCAGAAAAAATGCCGGATGTGCAATTCCTAGTTTATGGCAGGAAAATGCCTCACTGGGAAGACCTTTCTTTCATGCGCCCATTGCCCAATGTCACACTCATGGGCGAGTATGCCGGCTTTGAAGACATAGATACCAACGACGTCTCAGCATTTTTGTATACGTCATGCGCTGACAGTATGCCGCACGTCCTGGTGGAAGCCGGTGCTTGTGGGCTGCCTATCGTCGCGCCGGATATCGGAGCCATACGTGAGCTCATCAACGATCAAACAGGCTGGTTGCTTCCCGAGAGTGACGACGTATCGGCTTATATAAGCACCTTGCGTTTCTTGCATGAGCACCCAGATAAAGCAGTGGAGCGTGCTGAAAAACTCAAGGCATTGATTGGTGATAGGCACAATTGGTCGGGATTCCAGAACAGGATAAACGCCCTGAACATTTGGAAAAATGACAGCGTAATTGCGGATCTTGCAGATAGTCCGCTCTTTGACCGAGCTTACTATCTGAAGCAAAATCCTGATGTGGCCAAAAACAGTGAAGTGGATCCCCTCAAGCACTTCATTGAACGCGGCGGACAGGAAGGACGAGACCCCCACCCACTATTCGACAGTTCTTTCTATTTGGAACATCCTGAGCTTGCCGAACTGCAGATCAATCCGCTCATTCACTACCTTCATGATGGCGCTAGCAAAGGGCTTGATCCACATCCGCTGTTTTCCACCTCCTTCTATCTCAGCCAGATGCAGCAGGCAAATGTGTGTTCAATCAATCCCTTGATTCATTATCTGGAGTTCGGTGCAAAGTCTGGGTTGAGCCCACATCCACTTTTCGATAGCAAGTTTTATACTCAGCAAATGGAGCTGATAGAGGGTAAGCCCATCTCGTGCAATCCGCTTCTGCATTATCTCTGTGAAGGGGCGCAGCAAGGACTCAATCCAAGTTCGACATTTGACGGAAACGCTTACTACAGGCGCTACCCAGATGTCAGAGCTGCAAGGGTGAATCCGCTGATTCACTATGTCGCCCAGGGGCAGGCTGAAGGCAGGATTGGCACGGCAAGTGATATTTCTCGTTCACAAACCAGCTATTCCGAACAGATGCGCAGCTGGAAAGTTCAACTTCTTCAAAAGCTCGGGGTTTATCGGCATACGGGCTTAAAGGAAAGAACAGAAATTCTAGGCAGATCATTTGACATTCCTGTTGCACATGATTGTGGCACCGAACTTCTGAGTTTTCAGCCTAGTTTTACCTATGATATTCTCAAGCTTTTTCAGAAGCATTTGCAAGTCGAAGACTTTGTCGACATCGGCGCTCACATTGGGCAGACTCTCTTGGAAGTGCGCCTGGCTTCTTCGCAAATTCGGTACTTTGGATTTGAGCCAAATCTGCACGCTTATGAGATTCTCTCAGAGCTGATCAAGGCTAATAAATTTGAATGCTATGTGCGCCAGATCGGACTTTCCGATACCCAAGAGGTGATACCACTGTTCAAAGGTTCGCCGCTCGATGGTGCCGCCACTATTTTGCCGAATACTCGGCCTGGCAAGTACCAACATGATGATTGCGAACAAATTGAATGTTTACGGCTTGATGATGCAATTGAAGAGTTCCAATCGTTGCACCAACCATTGCGCAAACATTTCGTTCTGAAGATTGATGTGGAAGGTGCGGAGTTCAAGGTACTGTCTGGTGCGACAGAATGCATTTCGAGTCTGCGACCGATCATTCTCTGCGAAGTTTTGCATGCACACAATGCCCAATCTCTGGGAGAGTCCAGAAGGAATAAAAGTCAAATCCAGAAGGCTCTTGCCGAGCTTAACTATCAGCTTTACCAGATTGTGCTCAATCCCGGGCAAGCTCATAGGCAGAGGCTCAAGTCCATTAGGCAAATTTCAGAATTTCCGGTCAGCATTTATTCAAGATCTCCGCATACTTGCGAGTTTCTCTTTCTGCCGAAGGAACTGAGCGATGCAATCTCTTTTTGATCGTTCTTATTACCTCTTGCAAAATAAAGATGTGGCGAGCCAGCCGGATCTAGATCCGCTTGCGCACTTTCTTTCACACGGCGGGATCGAAGGAAGAGACCCTCATCCGCTCTTCGACAGTTCGTTCTACTTGAAGAAATATCCTGCTGTCGCAGAGCAACAAATCAATCCTCTAGTCCACTTTCTCAACGAAGGCGCTCGCCAGAAGTTTGATCCTCACCCGCTGTTTTCATCCAGCTTCTATTTAACACAGGGACTCACGCTGGAGGACTGCAATGGAAATCCACTATTGCACTACCTCTCGACCGGCGCAGACGAGGGGCTTGATCCCCATCCACTGTTCAAGACGCAATACTATCTTCACCGGCTAAGAGAATCGGGTGTGAAGAATCTGCCGGACAATCCGCTTATTCACTATCTCTCAGATGGCAACAATACCATCAATCCAAGCCCAATTTTCGATGGTGCTTTGTATGCCGAGAGGTATCCGGATGTGGCAGCATCTAAAGCCAATCCGCTATTACATTATGTACGCTCCGGACAGCATGAAAGCAGAATGGGACTGAAGCTCGCAAACCTCAGTCAAGACATAAATTCATTTGGCTCTTTGTCATTCAAGAATGCCCGTGTGATCCTGCAAGACATGACGGAGGAGAGTTTTTCCCATCTCATCGTAATTGGCTGCTTGCTCAGAGGCGGATATGAACGTTGCGCATCTAATTTTGTGCGAGCAATCGCTGAAAAAGTTGGGATCAATAACATTCTTGTTCTTGTAACTGATACCGAAGAGATTACGTGTCGCGATTGGCTGCCGGAGAATGTTCGCATTGCCAACCTGGCTTCCATGAATCCGACTCTCACGACCGAAGAAAAGTCTCTTTTGTTTATGGATCTGGTCGCGCGCAAGCGACCGTCCACCGTTTTTGCAATTAATGCACCATTGTTTTGGTCAGCGCTTGATACATATAGCGAAGCATGGGGAAAAGAGGCGCTGCCGACCAGGCTGATTAGTTACCTTGGCAGTTACGAACACTATGTAGATCTCAACAATCATGGCTTCAACGATGGCGCCTTTGCCAGACAGATCGAAAAGATTGATCTCTTCATCACCGACACTCAGCGTTTGCGTGACGCAATGGTGCAAAGCAAAAGTCAGGCAGGAGCAATTGAGTCGAAGGTAGTCACCTGCTACAAATCACTGCCTGAAAATTTGCACCAAACACTGGCATCACAGAGCAAGACTTGCTCTTCTGAATTCGCCTCTACGCAGTCCTTGCCGGAACCAGGCTCCGCTTCACCACGAATTCTATGGGCAAGCAGGCTTCAGGAATTCAAACGACCGGATGTTCTAGCGAAGGTGGCAGCTCAAATGCCGCATGTCACCTTCGAAGTTTATGGGCGTTGCGATCCCGACTTCGATGCGAGTGAACTGCTCGGCCTCTCCAATGTTCACATGTATGGTGAGTTTCGCGATTTTTCGGATATTCCCAAATACGGCATTACCGCCTTCCTCTACACTTCAAAAGTCGACGGCATGCCCCACATTTTGCTTGAAGCGGGCGCCTGCGGATTGCCAATAATTGCCCCTCTGATCGGAGGTATTGGTGAGCTGCTCGATGACTCCACCGGATGGTTGGTAAGCCGGTCCGGCAGCGTTGAAGAATATGTGCGTCAAATCAAAGACATTCTTGATTATCCCGAAGTGGCGCGGCGGCGGGCAGCAAAATTGCAATCGCGCATGGACCAAATCCATAGCTGGGCAGCATTTCTCAGCAGAGTAGAAGGGCTGAAAACTTTGACAGAGTCGAGCAATAGCCTCATCTCGATCAGCGAAAGTAATAACGAGCCTTTGGATCGATCAGCCATCATAGATAGTGGTCTTTTCGATCCAGTTTATTATCTGGCAAACAATCCCGACGTGGCAGCGCAAAAAGTAGATCCATTGACTCATTATCTCTTGCATGGAGGCTTTGAAGGGCGCAATCCACATCCGCTTTTCGATAGTGCATACTATCGCAGGCAAGCAGGGATAGCAGGCAATGAAAAGCAAAATCCACTGCTTCACTACATACAACGTGGTGCACGAAAAGGCTTCGACCCCCATCCACTTTTTTCAACATCCTTTTATTTGCAACAAGGATCTTCTGCGGAGAACGGTTTGTCAAGTGCGCTGGTTCATTATTTGGAAAAGGGCGCGAGCGAAGGGTTTGATCCGCATCCTTTGTTTGACGGAGCCTTCTACATGAAGCAGTTCGAGCAACTGGATGAGAGCAAGAGCGAGTGCAATCCACTCATTCACTATCTCTCGATTGGCAGCAAGCTTGGTCTTAATCCTGGTCCGGATTTTGACGCCAAAGCATATTGTGAAAGATATTCCGATGTATTTTCAGCAGGCGTCAATCCGCTGCTTCATTACGTGACGACTGGCGAAGTGGAAGGAAGAACTCGCAGAAACATTGTTGGGATCTCGAGTGCGACATCGCTAGTAAGAGATATCTCGTTTCAGTCCGCTTTGAAGAAAGTGCGGGAGCTCACGCACGTTCCATTTTCTCATATGATTGTTTCTGAATCACTTGTGCGCGGCGGTGCAGTGCGTTGTGCATGCCATTTTTTCACAGCTATTGCGCACCGCGCTGGATTGGACAATGTCGTCTTCTTGGTTGCTGACGAGCTGGAGGTGACGTGTGCAGATTGGCTGCCACCTGGTGCTCGCATCATCAACCTGCTTGAGTTGGACAACAATCTCAGCAGCGAAGACAGATCTCTGTTGCTCTTGGATCTTGTGAATCGAGCTCGTCCAAATGCCGTATTGGGATTCAACTCCTTTACTTTTTGGAAGACTTTGGATTGGCATATTGATGTTTGCCTTAGAGAGCTGCCGACGAAGTTCGTAGGATACTTAGGCGGCTATGAAGACTATGTAGAAATGAATGGCTGGGGTTTCAATAACGGACCTGTGAATACTCTCACCCCTCTTTTGCCGCTTATCGTCACTGACAATGAGCGTTTGAGAAACACTTTGCTGGAGCGGCACAGCGCCGTGCCATTCATAGAACAGAAAATCATTTGTTGCTACAAGTCTCTAACTGAAGAATTGATGCAATCGCTTACGCAGGGTGCGCGAAACCCACCTTCATTGGAGCCAGCGAAAATTCTATGGGCGAGTCGTGTGGATGGTGTCAAACAGCCGGCTATTTTGGCAGCAATTGCACAGCAAATGCCGGAGGTCCAATTTCATGTCTATGGTCGCGGATACAAACATATTGATATCGATTGCCTGCGCCAGCAACCAAACGTTAAACTGATGGGGGAGTATGCGAACTTTTCCGAAATCCCGATTGCTGACAAATCAGCATTCCTGCACACGTCACGCTCGGACAGCATGCCTCATGTCCTTGTCGAGGCGGCAGCAGCCGGTCTACCAATCGTAACTGCCGATACAGGCGCCATCAGTGAGCTGATAGACGAAAGTACAGGATGGCTTGTTGATGATTGCCAGGACATTTCCGAATACGTGAAAGCTTTGCGCACTGCTATCGAGCATCGCCAGGATGCTCAACAGCGCGCAGCAAATTTGCTGGAGAGAGTAAAAACAACCCACAGTTGGACAGCTTTCCTGTCACGAGTCGAGATGCTGGATATCTGGTGAGTCGCCTGCAGAGTAATTTTTGAGCTCTGGAGTTTATCGTGGTCTAATGCTCGAACAGCCTCAGAGGAGAACTAATAAGCCATGAGGCGCTTGCTCGGATGCTGATTATTGTTTTGCGCAAATAATGCAAGTAAAGAAGATCGCCCGAGTCGGTCTGGTATTCTCTTTCAATGGATGCGAGAAATTGGTCTTCCAGTTTGACTTGATTTTGCCCCTTTCTTATTTCACGAAATATGCGTGTCCACCTCCACGAGCGGCTGCGTAAGAGCGCTCTAAGGGAACGCTCCCGGTGCCGAACCAGCCTGCTTAGGTTATACTCAGGCGCTTCTATTTCATTGTGATTCCCAATTCTAGACAGGCTATAAAACGCCAGCTTACGGAAAGCGATGTCAGAAGCCTGTGAACCGGAGTCAGCTGTAATGTAGTGGTCGAGATCGCTTTCAAGCAATTCTCCCTTTTGATTCAGGTCATTCACGCATTTGCCTATATCAGTAACTAAGCGATCTATGTAGCGCTCATGGCTGTAGCCGGCTTTCTCCAGTTCCGGCCGAAAGTCGGAAGCCATACGGATCATGTCTGCCGCAAAATTCAAAGATCTGAGATTGTGAACAGTGCAGCTTTCTGCATGTTTCCTAAATGCACAGAGTTCTTGATTGAGAAAGTAATAATGACCGTGACGAAGGATTCTCAACCAGTATTCGAGATCTCCAAGATGCTGGTAACTTTCGTCAAAACCATTTCCTGCGGTAATTCGTCGAAACATTATTCGCACCGGCTCGCCAATAAAATTGACTATTGGCAGAAGACTGTGTTGAATAACCGCCCCTCCAGAAACAGGCCGACCGGACGCAATTGTAAACGGATGTTCAGGGCCCGTATTGTCTGTGTCTATCATGCCACTGGCGTCAATCACTCTGCTTGCGCAACTGGCCAGAACCACCCGCGGATGCTCTTCCAGTATGCGCCGCATGGCTTTGAGGGCTCCACGGTCAAGGAGGTCGTCTTGAGCAAATGGTTTAATGTACTTGCCGGAAGCCTTCCTTAAACAGCGATTATAGTTGGCAAAGAGCCCGACCCGATTGTTTTGTGGCACAAAAACAATACGGCTGTCTCTTTGAGCAAAGTCAGCAATGATTTCTCTTGAGCCATCAGATGAATAGTCGTCGCAAACAATCAGCTCGAAGTCTTCAAAAGTCTGATTGAGCACGGATTCAATCGCTTCGCGCAAATATGCAGAACCGTTGTATACGGGCAAGCAAACAGATATTGTTGGGACCACTCAAAACTCCTCCAATTTGAAATTATTTCAGCAACTGTGTACCCTGTGCAATACAACTCGTTTAATCCTGGGGAGCCGGGGTAGCTGTTTCTAATTGCGCTCCAAATCCAGCCGTTAGATTAGCAAGCACAGTGACAGCATTCTCAAAATGCACGGATTGCGGCAAATCGAACAACTTTCTCACCCACAGCTGGCAACGGTTAAGTGAAAATAGAAAATTCTAGGAAGCGAATCTCTGATAAATCAATGATCGAGCAAATTTCAGCTTGCTTTGATGCTGGGTATTATTTGAGAATATATCCGGATGTAGCCGAATCCCAAACTGATCCTTTGTGTCATTTTCTCAATTTTGGTGCCAATGAGTGGCGAAGCCCCCATCCATTGTTTGATGCTTCTTACTATGTCAAAAACAATCCGGATATTGACTTTGGCAAAGTCGATCCGTTTACCCACTTTATCGGGATCGGGGGAGCAGAAAAGAGAAACCCGCATCCGCTCTTTGACAGTAAGTTTTATTACCAACAGTATCAGGAGTTAATGGAAAATGAATTTAACCCTCTCATTCATTTTCTGATTCACGGCGCTAAAGAAAAGCTCAATCCTCATCCTCTATTTGATACTGCGTATTATTACAGCCGATATCCGGATGCTGAGTTTTCCGGCTTAAATCCGCTTGTGCATTACCTGGAGTATGGCGCTGAAGCTGGGCTGAATCCGAGCCCGGGATTTGATGTCGAGTTTTATGTCAGGCAGAATCCTGATGTGTCAGAATCCGGAATGAAACCACTTTGCCACTACGCTGTTTATGGGAAAGCAGAAGACAGGCTTTGCTGCAACGAGTTTATTGAACAAAATATTGATTCACTTTGCAAATTCTATCCAGTTTTGAAGGAGCTGGAACCCCTGCTGCCCCCTGAATGCGAGTTAAGCAAGCTGCCATTGCGAAAGTCGTTGAGAAAAAGTCTGGCGGGAGACAATTATTTCAAGCTGGCTGAAGCAATAGATATACCGTTTACTCATTTGATCTTGATGGGTGAGCTCAGCTGCAAAAAATGCACAGAGAGTGGATCTGTTGGCGACCTGGCGCGCAGCTTGCCTGGCGCATCGCTGCTTGTTATATCAGCAGATCCCGGAGCCAAAATAAACAGTATGGAAATTGCTTCAAGGTTTCCTTACGGCACACGCTGCTTTGGTCCTGACTGCTTTGCGGATGGGCTTACTCTGCCTGAGCGTCTGTCGATTGTGGCAAGATTTATTCTCCAGGCGAGTCCGAAAATCGTGTATAACTACCATTCACAGATCGGGGAAATACTTTTTTGCGAGTACGCACAACAATTGAGCTTAAGTTCTTGTTTACAGGATTGTTCATGTTTTGGATCCAGATCAGATGAGTCCACTTTCAATAATGAAAATGCAATGGACGAACCATGTTTTGATGAAGCAAGACAGATTACATCATGCAATTTTATCTCAGACGAAGAATTTGACATCTCGCTTGTAATCATTTGCCACGCAGAGGGAGAGCTGCTTTCCAGAACCATCTCTGCAGCTGCTATCTGTATGGAAAATGCCCGGAGAGCAAAGCTGAAAACCGAATACCTTTTTGTGCTGGACAATCCGGATAGTGCTACTCGCTCCGTTATTGATAGATGCTCGCCGAATGAGGCTAGAATTATAGAAACCGCCTTTTCTGATCCGGGCATGGCAAGGAATTTAGCAGCAATGGAAGCCGGGGGAAAGTTCATCGCAGTTCAGGATGGAGATGACCTTCTCAGCCCAAACTGGCTGCTCGAGGCCTACAAGTTCGCCCGGGTTACAGATAGCGAGAATGTCGTATTGCACCCATTCGGTACTATCTTTTTTGGAGAAACTGAAATGATAAACGTCTATTTTGACAGCGATGATTCAAGTTTTTCGCGCTCGGCGTTGATGGAAGATTCTGTGTGGATTACAAATGGATTTGCTCGGCGTTCACTTTTTCTGGCACATCCATATAGCCCTGCAGACTACCGGCAGGGATTTGACTTCGAAGACTGGCAGTGGAACTGTGATACGGTTGCCAGTGGTGTCGTTCACAAAATGGTGCCCAATACATTTTTCTGCTATCGAGTAAAATCGCCCTTGGCTTCAAAAAATGCTAGAGCACACAGCTGCCTATTAGGAAAAAGCAAACTTTTTGCCTTGAAGTTTCAGGCTGAATAGCGCAAAAATCGGTATTGAAAGCACAAATCAGAACTGACTGCTCGCTTATCTAGCCGAACGGCTTGCAAGTTTTGCGTCCACCGGAATTGCCATGGATTCGGCAAACTCACAAACAGAAAGCACAGCTTCTTCATCAAAGCTTTCATTTGCGACGCTTAAGTGCACTTTTTCATCTTCCAGCTTCACAAAAACCACTGGTTTCCGACAGTCTTTTGTGAGCCGGAAGCTGAAGCTCGCGTCTTGCGGTCCGAAGCCGTCGTCGTCTAAACGTCCGACAATTACCAGGTCATGCTCTTCTGCCCGGCGGCAGATTTCAGCTATTGTATCTCCTTCATCGATACAGCCTTCGATTTTTATTCCGTGACCTTCAGCCTGGGTCTGGTATGAGAGAAAAACTGTGTCTGCCATCGATCTGAGTGCTTCGGCGATTTTCTTTTCTGCTTCAAAATAGACGCCACTTCCAACAAGGCCGGGGAGCTTGAAATTGAGAAAGTGCCAGATTGCCGGTACGTCAATAACCTGCTGGGCAATCACCTGAGCTCCGGTTTTGTCTGCCAGACCCCAGGCAAATCCAGCTGCGGCCTGAGCTTCTGCCGAGCCATTTAATACTAGAAGATAAGAAGGTTTCTTAGACTCTGACATGAGATAATTGCTCCGTCGCCGGTTTACTAGAGAGCCATTCACCGGCAAAAATGACTCAGCACATGTCAATTAAGACAGGTTTTTGTATATCAAACATCAGCCGTTGTGACTAATAAAAGAATCAGCCTTAAGCAGTACTTGAAGTTAAACACGCAGGGATTAGCTGCAGAATTATGCATCTAGTTATGCAAACTCGCACCTCGATTGCCCGGTGATCTGGGGCAAGAATAGCAGTATGAACTTTAATCGGGGTGATTGAAATGTGTGACATTGATTCTCTTACAGTAAGAGAAAAACCTGCTCTCCAGGAGAAGCCTGGCTCAGAATTACAAGAGGATATCCATGCTAGCTACATGGACGACTTTTTGAAAATGCCTGTCTCAGGCAGGAACGATTTTGACAGAACGTCCGTGCCGAAATATGAAAGCAAAGAGGCACTTAGTGATTTGCTCTCTGAGCAAGGCATCAATCCTGTTGCCGACAAAAACGATATTGCAGATACGCTGGCAAAAGCAGCTGTTGCATTCAACAACACGGACATAGGCCTGCCTTCCGATTACAATAAATCTTCCGGTACTGCTGTAAGCAGGCTTCTTGAATATGTTGGCGCAGGTGTAAAACAAACGGGCAATATCGAGATCCTGAAACAGCAACTGGATAAACTTGGCTGGGAGTCAAGGACTCTTGGCTCGGCAGATGATTTAAGACCCGGCGACCTGCTTTTTACAAGCATGGATCCCAGAGGACGTAACGTAGGCATTGTAGGCTCGGACAACAAAATCTATTCGCACAGCCTTCCTGCTCACGCCTTTCAAGGACGCAGCCACTGGGGCAGCAAATTCATAACCGTAATGCGGCAGAAAGACTGACATACCGAAGAAGCATCATTTTTGGGAAGTTTCGCTTGATTTCAACTCAAGGTCAAGCTGTTTGAGCTTCGCCCTTATCTGGTCTTCAAGATAGGGATTGGTGTGTTTTGCTTTGGCAAGTCGATCATTTACATACCTGTAATCTGTTAAAGCTCCTGCCCTGTCTCCCGACTTCAGCTTGAGGGCCGCTTTGTTTGAAATCGAATTTAAATACCCTATATCGACTGAACTGCTGTTAGTTTGATAGCAGTCTACAGCTTTTACGGCATATTCAATTGCGGCAGGATAATTTTTTCTTTCGGCATAGATTGCAGCAAGCAGATCATATCCTTCGCTTGCTGAAAACGATAGGACTCCGTAATAAGAAACAGAGCGCTCAAGAGCTGCTTTGGTCTGTTTTTCGGCTTCATCAAGTTTGTCCTGTACCAAAAAACAGCGAGCCAGATTATACTGGCTGACGATTTCAGAATCGAGCTCGGCTTTTGAATTCTCTGCTCTAGCCAGAGCCAATGCTCTCTTTGAGAACTCAATGCTCCGGTCAAGATTCTCTTTTAAGTATTCCAGTGCAGCCATTTGTGTAAGTATCCTGATTTCGGTGCTTCCTGCACTTCCCGCTTGTTTTTTACATAAGTTGAGGGCGTTTCTTGCCGAATTCACTGCTGCATCAAGATTGCCCAGTCTTGAATAAAGCAAGGACAGCTCGTAATGAGCCCAGATTTCTTGACGCCAGGTCTTTTCGTTGTGTGCTTTGCGGCGCAGCCATTGCAGATACAACTGTACTGCGTCCTTTAGCTGTCCTGTTGATGCAAGCGACTCCGCCTGGTTTTGAGTGGCCTCAAATCCAAGCGGTGCCACTCTGCTGTGAGAGGTTCTCAATAAGGATTGCTGCGAACTTGCCTCAAGCCGAGCAATCCGCTCTTTGATCACTACTACGGCAGATACCCCGACCACGAGCATTCCACCTAGCATAATCCAGAGATAGAAGGTGCTGAAAAGATCCTTCTTCGGCTCTTTCGCTGCTGCGTTAATACTTGCCACATAGTAAATGCTGGATGCGCTCAGAGTTTCTTGCAATTCTTTGAGTTCGTCTCTTATCTGTTCAAAAGATTGAGTGCGAAGCAACGGGTCGGATTGCGTGGCACTTGCAATGATGCCCCGTAACTGGTCCGGAATTTTTCCGTCTTTCAAAACGGCCTCAAACATACTGACTCCGAAAGAATAAACATCGGCCCGTTCATCAGCTTCCATGCCTTTGTATTGCTCGGGACTTATGTATTGCCTGGTGCCGAAAATTTCTCCCTCCTGGGTGATTTTCTGCTGCTCTCCTGAACTTTCAAGATATAGTTTTGCCATTCCGAAATCAACCACTTTAACTGTTCCGAACTGATCCGGACCGGGCAAGAGCATGATATTTCCAGGCTTTATGTCCCTGTGAATAATTTTGCGTGAGTGTGCATGAACAAGGGCTTCGGCTACCTGCAAAAATATTCTTACGGCCTCGAGTGGATCAAGTGGACCATAGCGCGCCAGTTTTTCAGCAAGATCTATTCCGTCAAGAAACTCCTGAGCCATGTATGGAGAGCCTTCCGGAGAAACTGAGAATGAATAAACTCTTGCAATGTTAGGATGTTCGAGCTGACCCACAGAAACAGCTTCACGCCTGAATCTTTTCAGATCAATAAGATCCGATGATTTCAGGATTTTCAGAGCAATCACTCGGTTCAATCCTTTATGCAGGGCTTTGTAAACCCGGCTCAGTCCGCCAGCACCGACAAAATCCAGAATCTCATATTTTTCATCGAAAATACTTCCGATCCGGGCATCCTTTTCGGTTAAAAGTACCAGGTCAACAGGACATTCCTTGATCTCGTGAGGAAACTCTCGATGGCAAACAATGCAAATCTTTCCAGCTTGCACGCTCATCTCAGCTTCGCTCCCAGTCAGTTCGGTTAATACTCCGCACCGAATCTATCAACCAGCGCCCTTTTTTTCGCAGCAGTGAAAAAGCATAGTAACCACTGCCCCCTTTGCTGAAATAGCTCATGTCCACAAGCACGCGGGCTGAGTCTTTGGAAACCGAAACTACCTTGGTGGCATTTGCGGGCGCCAGCTCGGAATCTGGATTGTGATTTGAAAATTTGAATCCGCGTTTAAACTCTTCGAAGTTGGACTTTCTCAAGCTCGATAAAGGATCGAGATTGTCATAAGCGGCTTCCCATTGTTTTCTGCCGAGTTCTCCATAGTGCCTTCTCAAAAGCGCATCTGCTGCGCGCACAATCGGATCTACCATGCCGCTGAAATAAGCCGAGTCAAGCTCGAGTCCGTTGGCTCCTTGATGGTAGCTGCAGTCCCAGACAGCGCCGTTGGTGAGCCCGTCCGGATTTGTGATTTTTATAGCTTCATTGTTGAAAGCGCTAAATTTGAGAGTTTTGCCACCCACGTTCAGCTCTACATTTGGATTATCTTGTGAGCTGTCGAAATAGTAAAGCACGCCGCTGACAGTATGAGCCACCACCGGGTTGTCATTCTTGGACGGCATCAAAACTGCAGTTGCAGTACATATAAGCAAAATCGACGCAGTGGCAAAACCCCATAACGCAAGTCTGGCACTGCGTCCTGTCAGGCGGCTGATTCTTTCTGAGCCGGCAGAACTGCCTCTGAAATCCAGACTGTCTGTTTTCGCTTGCTTAAGTTCGGCTGGGCCGGCAGCCTGTAGTTTTGTATCTACTTCATTATTTTTGTTCTGGCTATTGGGCGCCGGTTTTTCTGCTTTCTTTTGAGCGCTGCCTCCATTTGCATTTTGCAAATAATTGTTCAGCTCAGCCTGTAGTTCAGCCATAGATTGAAACCGTTTTTGAGGATCTTTTTCAAGACATCTCATAACAATTTTTTCCATCTCCGGGTCGATTTTTTTTGCAGGATTGGCTTCGTTAAATGAAGGCGGTTTTTCAATCATCTGCTTACTGAGAATCTGCATAAGATCCTCGGAAGAAAATGGCAGCTTGCCTGTAAGCGCCTCGAACATGCAGACTCCGCATGCATAGATGTCGCTTCTTTGATCCATGGCAATACCACGCGTTTGCTCCGGGCTCATATAGTCAGGTGTTCCGAGACACTCACCTGTTCTTGTTATTTTTTCGCGGTTTTTATCACGTGCAATCATTGCTTTTGCCAGACCGAAATCAAGCACTTTTACATGGGCGCCCCGGGAGGTCGATGAAATGTAAATATTGCTCGGCTTGAGGTCGCGGTGCAAAATATTCATGCCGTGCGCGTGGTGCAGGGCGTCGCATACCTGGCAAAAGAGCCTGGCACAGGTTCTTTCGTCGAGCTGGCCGTTGAGCTCAATAAAATCGTTGAGACTTGCACCTTCCAGATATTCCATTACCAGATAAAGGTCGCCATGTTCAGTAACGCCGAAATCGTGAACTGTGATGATGTTCGGATGGTTCAAAAGGCTGGCGCTTTTGGCTTCTTGCTCGAAGCGTTTCCACATTGACGGGTCATAAGTAAGCACTTCGGCTATGCATTTAACGGCTACAGGTCGCTCAAGCGCCAGATGGCGGCCCCGGTAAATCACGCCCATGCCGCCCCGGTTCACGACTTCCTGAATTTCGTATTTGCCTGCAATCGTAGTGCCCAGCATGCGGTCGGGCCGTCTTAAAACCAGCGGGCCGCCATCATAGGGGCAAACAGGATGCTCCCCTGTCACTTCTTTCTGACAGAGAACGCATACCTGTATCTTGCTTGTCTTTGTAGCCTCCTGCTCGGACATAGGAACCCCTGAAGGGCATACGTATGGATGGTATTCCGGCTTGAGCCTGGCTGCAAGCCCCCAAATTCAGGATACCCGTTGCCCGCATAAATTAGCCTGATACGCAGTCAATGATACGGGAGCGCTAAGACCCCCCAGGGCTCCAGGCTCCCCCTCACGAATTACTTACGCTTCTTTACTAGTATTAAATTATGAAGCCAGTTGACGGTACAGCTTCCCTGTTCACCAAGGTATTAATCATGAAGACATTTTCTCGAGTATTCCTTTTATTCCTGCTTATTCTTTCATTTCAAGCCGAAGCAGGGGCTAAAGCCGGCATCGAGAACTCTGAGCCGGGAAACGGTGCCGGGCAGGACAATATAGAGATGTGTTCAGATAATCTCCCTGCGTTGAGCAAAGAAATCGAAATTAAAGCACCACTTTCAAAGGTCTGGAAAGCTATCAGAGCAAGACGAAGCTCAAGCAAGCAAAGAAAGCTCATTTCTTACAAAGGCAATCTTGCTGTTATCAAAGAAAACTTTGATTCCATACCGGTAATCGGCAATGCGAGCTGCACTTACGAGGAACTGGAGCAAATTCATGAAGGCAGGATCAACTATGAAATGATAAATTCCGATCATTTTCGCAAATTTGAAGGATGCTGGAAACTGAAGCCCGGCTCAAACTCTGACAGCACGATTGTTTCTCTGAGCGTTAAGATTGACCCGGGCGTGCGCTGCCCGTTCTGGAGAAAGCTTGTGCAGTTTTCACTAAGTAAAAGCGTCAGCCAGGATCTGGCTGAACTTGAAAGACTCTGCAAATAACTCAGATTTCTGAAAACTCGGATTTCTGAAAATCAGATTTCCGAAAAGGACTTGCTCTCACCTGCTCCGGCAAGTTCGATCACGAAAAGATTCCCGCCTTTCAGACCCGGCAGAACCTTGAGTTTGCCTTTATGAGCCAGCACGATTTTTCCGGCAAGACTCAAAGCTAGAATTGAAAGAGCCGATTTTTTTTCCTTGTCCGATCCTGGTTTTTCTCCAGCTCCCGGCTGCTTGTTTGCAGCAAAACCCGGCCTTAGAAATATGTCCGCGGCTGCCTGCTTGCTCATTCTTTTGGAAGGATCGTGAACCCGCCAGCAGATTTTTTCGCTTGCGTTTTCTTCGCTTGCGTTTATTTCATTTACGGATTTGATTGCATCCACTTTGATAATTGAAGCATCCGGATTTTTCTCAACAACGTAGATGATAATGTTCGATAGGGCCTGCAAGAGGCGCTCCGAGTCACCTTCCACGAATTCATTCTCCAGGGCTTCCCCAAGCTCGATTTCAACATCCGGAAATTTTGACTGGGCAAGCGCACAGCCTTTCTCAAGCAAATCTGCCGAGTCCAGAAGTTTTCGCTCAAGCTGCATCTTTCCAGCTTCGAATTTTTCAAGGTCTAGTAAATCGTTAATCAGCTCAATCAGTCTTTCGCCCTGCACGATAAGATCGTGAACAAGAGCCAGAGCTCCGGCGCCCAGCTCTCCGGTGCCGCCTTCTTCGATGAATGAAGCTGTGCCTGCAATTGATGTCAGCGGGCTTCGCAAATCGTGGCTTACTACCGAAAGGAAATCTTGCTTGAGCTGTTCGAGCTCTTTTCTATGACTTATGTCGTGGGCAATGCAATATATGCTTTCTTGTTCAGGGGGGCGCCTTAGCGAAAGCATCAAGTAAACAGGTTTTCTCTGAGCAGGCAGTACTGCAAACTCTTTTGATATACCATGGCTCAAATCGCCTGAAATTAGCGCTTTCATTTCTTCACGCTCGTCCTGGCTTATCAGATCAAAGATCGACCGGGATAAGAGCTCTTCTTTAGCAAGCCCAAATGTATCTTCGGCCTCTGAGTTGATACTCAAGAACTGCCCGTGGCTATCAAGAACAAAAATGAGGTCTTTTGAATTATCCAGAATCGCCCTTTCTTTGCGCCTGGCTTCAGCCAGCTTTTCGGCGGTTTGATGAAACTCTGCGTCCAATCTGGCTATTTCATCGGCGCCGGGAAAAACAGGGTTCAGCGAAAGGTCTCGCCCAAGGCGCAAGGCATTGTCAGCCTGCAAGGCCAGGCGGGAAGTGATGTCTTTGCTGAAAAATCTGGCTAGAAAGAGGGAAAGCAGCACATTGCTTGCCAGGCCGAGCGCGAGCAAAAGCCCCTGACTTTTTCGCAGATCGCCCTGCTTTTTTGGATTGACGAATTCTTTTTTCTCCGCTTCGTCAATCAGTTTTCCAAGCCGTTTTGAAATCAGACCCGACTTCGCCCAGATCTCGATTCGATCAGGTAGTACTGATTGAACACGCTCTCGTGTGTAGCCCTCGCCCACCAGTTTTCGTCCACGCAAAATATTGCTCACTACCTTCTCGTGGACCTTTTCGGCCGGCGCATACAGCCTTTTGAGATAGGGGTCTCTGGCGAGCAATTTTTTCAGTTTCTCTCCAGCGGCAATCATATCCGAGCAGGTGCGATCATAAACAAGCCAGCCTTCAAAGTTTTTTGTATGAACAATTTGAATACTGTTTGACAGATATGAGTCTATTAGTTTATAGGCAGACGATGCAACCTGCCGTTGCAGAGATTCTTCTTTTCGGCTTTGCTCGGTTTGCAATAAAACAGCAGAGAAGCTGGCGACAAATACAAGTTCGAAAAGAATGGGAACGCCGATAAGCAAGAGGCCTTTCTGGGTCAGAGTCAGCTTGCCGCCGACGCTTTTTGCTTGTAAGAGAGCAGTTTGCTGTTCCGGCAAAGTTGAAAGCTTCTTTTCCAGAGCAAGCAGCTCTTGTTTTTTTGCAAGTGCTGCCTCATAGCTTGCTTGATCGGCCGGTACTCGGAACCAGAAGGTGCTGCCTGAATCCGGCATGCTCCGCACACCGATTTCGCCGCCGTGCTCTTCAATGATTTCTTTGCAGATTGGAAGGCCAAGGCCGGTGCCTGCCTGTCTTTTGCCGTCCTGACTTTCTACTTGCTGAAACTTTTCGAAAATCTGTTGCTGGTGGCTTTCCGGTACTCCACGCCCCCGGTCCTGTACCTGAATCTCCACAAACTTTCCTTTGAGTTCGGCGCTTAATACGACCTTTGAATTCTGGGGAGAGAACTTTATGGCATTTGAGCCCAGATTAACGACAACCTGCATGATTTTGTTGGGGTCGACATAAATGCTTGCAGCATGGTCTTTAAGCTCGAGTTCAAACTCGATATTCCTCTTGCGGGCAAGTCCTTCCAGATCCTGAATAGAGCGTGTGAGCAGTTCCTCGACTTGAGATTCTTGTTTCCGGGAGTCCAGTTTTTCAAGCTGAGTCTGGCTCAATTTGAGCAAATCCTGTACTAGTAATAACAGGCGTCCCAGGTTCTTTCGGGCGCTGTCCAGACGGGCTCTTGCTTTTTCACTCAGTTCATTTTTCAGAGGACCCAGAAGCGTAGAAAAATCATCCTGCATTATATGAAGAGGCTGGAGCAGATCGGAACTCATTAATTTGAGGAATGCTTCTTTGTTTCTTTCAATCTGTTTTCTTTCGGTGATATCGTGCACCACGCAATAGAAGCTGAATTCAGCACTGCTGTAGTAAGTAGCCCAAAGCGTTTCGAGTTCACGTCCATCCGGACATTTAATTTTCAACTCGAAGCTGGATAACTCATGCATTTCCACAGCTTTTAAAAAGAGCTTTTCTGCTCTCTCTCTTTCTGAGTCCGGCAGGATCTCGCTGACTCTTTTGTTTATGAGAGCTTCAGGCGCGTAGCCCCAGGAACGCATTGAAGCCGGATTGATCTTTTTGAAGCAGAGATTCTCGTCGATAACAGAAATAACATCGCTTACATTTTCAAAAAGCGCTCGCTCGCGCTCGGCAGCCTCACGAAGTTCTCTGTCCATGCTGTGAAAGGCACAGTCAAGCTGGTAAATTTCGTCGGCACCTTTTAAGAGCGGCTTGAGCGGGCGATTCTCAGCCAGGGCCCGCGTATTTTCCATTACCACCTGCAGCCTTTTCTGGATGCTGAAGCGATAAAAAGCCATAAGCAAAAGACCGGCAGCAAGATTTGCAGCAAAGCCGAAGGCAAGAATTCGGAACTGAAAAACTTGCAGGCGGCGGGCTCTTTGCGAGCTTTCTTCTGCAATCTTTTCCTGGATTTTCGCAACCGATGCCATGCGCTCGATATTGATGTCTCTTTTGGCGCTCAGGTCTTTTTGCAGATCTTTCATCATGCCTGATACTTCAAGAATTCGCATGCCGTGTTTTGCGGGTGTGATTATTCTCTCTAGAAGCGGCGTGAGGTCGTTAATGCTGTCTATCAGTTGGGTTGCGGCGTTTTCCGAAGCCGGATCTGCGCTTGCATTTTTCAAAAGCTGCCTTTCCTTTTGAGCCACAAGTTCCATGTCGGAATCAAACTGTTGGATGAAATGCAAGGAGTTTCCATGGTATGCAAAGAAGGCTGTTATTACAAGTTCGTTTGCAAGCGAAATTAACTTTGCCGAAATTGAAGCACAGCGCCTGAGCTTAACTTCCCTGACGCTTTCCCGATCAGATTCTTGAAGCAGATAAGCAAGCGCCGAGATCATAAGAATCTCTATCAAAAGAGGGGCAATCACAAGAATTAGACCCTTGTGAAATACCTGAAGCCCTGGCTTCTTGCCTGCGTTATTTTCGTGCCTGCTCATTATTGAGCGTTCTTATTTGAGGTGGAGACGTACCCCTACAAGTTCAGGATACCCAGTTGTAAGATCAAGTACGCGCTCGAACTTCCACTCATTGCTGAACTCATGCAAAACAATTTCGCAGGTTGTGTAAACGATGTTTCCTTTTGTGAGATGGCCGCCATAAGTTTTGCCCTTTGAGTCGGCTAAAGAGGCATGGACATGCAAGCCGGCAAGCGAGAGCGTACCTGTGGCTGATACTATTTCAAGCGGACCGCTGATTTTCGTGCTTTTTTCATTGTTTGCAAAACGAAGCGCACCGGCCTTTACCGAACCTACAAGGCTCAGTACAACCGCAGCCTCTATTTTGCATTCCTCAGTTATCAACTTGAGTTCGTCGTAAATATCTTTATCTGGCGGCAGTCGTTTTACTAGAATCGGCATCTTGTTTAGAACGCCGGCTTGTCTTGCTTAATCCATTCTCTAAAGCTGGGAATCTCGGTAGCGGCTTCTTCCCGGTTCTTGTCCGTATGCTTTGCAAAATACGCCGCAAGCAATTTGTTGTATTCGGAAATCTCAGATTCGCTGAATTTCCTTATGGCTTCGTTTTTTTCGGCTAGAACTTCGCCACTGGTATTTGCGTCTGCGGCACTTCCGCTTGCTTCAGCCGTTCCAAGCTCAGCCAGTGCTGGAATCTGAAGCACCGGTTTGCGGCTTAAAATAAACAAGCGCCTTGATGAGCTCTGCTTGGCGGGGCGAGATTCAGGCAGAACCTGCACAGCCACTGGCGAAACATAATGAAGCAGGAATTCTCTTACTCTTGCATAATGTCCCGAACTCTTTGTTACATGCTTGAAGTAGCCGACTGCCAGTTCAGGTTTATCCTGCTCCAGCTCAATTACTCCGAGCCTGTAAGCTGCTTCGTTGAAAACGGCATACTCGACAGAGTCAGTTGCAAGCTTTCCCGTTTCGACAAAAGGCAGGAGTTTCTTGTAAGAATTCCGGTAGTCGGAGTTCAGTGATGACTTTGCCTGTTTGAGCTTCTCTGAAAATTCGGCCTCAGTTTTTGCTTTACTTTGCTTTTCCAGTCTGTTCAGGCTTTGATAGCCAAAAATACCCAGGAAAAGAGAAAAAACAAGCACTGAAAAAATCATCAAATAATCAGAAGCTTGCATGAAAAGACCGCCACCCATCCCCAGATTCTGATTGCTCTTGTGCTTGCCTTCGAATATTGGTGAATGAAGTCTTTTCTGAGCGCTTTCTTTTAAAGCATCTTCATCTTGTGCGGCATCTTCGGCTTGTTCGTTTATTTGAAGATTCTCAGACGAGCATGAATCGAGATCCAGTTGATAGTTAGGGAATTTATATGTTTGCCCGTATAAACTAGTTATTTGAGGGCTTTGGTCCGGCTCTGCTTGACGTTGCGGCGGCAGCGGATCGGGAGCCAGTGCTGGCCAGTCATTATCGGAAATTCCGCCTGCAAGGCCGCCTGGCTGAAAGCTATTTGTCAGAGCCGATGAGCCTGTCGGGGGGAAACCTGTCGGGGGAAAGCCTGCCGGCTGAAAACCTGCCGGCTGAAAGCCTGTAGGGGGCAGCTCACTTGATTGCCCCAGACCGCATTCCTGGCAAAACGAGTCACTTAAATCCACTTGAGAACTGCAGCGGCGACAGAAAAGGCTTAAAGGCACAAGATTCTCCCTCTATGCACAGTCATTTCGAGCTATCTTCATACTCTTACGACTGATGCCAATAAGTAAGGCTTATGAGGATAGCGAATAAGTGGGAGCTTGTCAGCCAGACTTTGACTAACTTGGCTTAAGACTAACTTGGCTTAATAAGACCAGTGGTGCTAAGATTTTGGCGAAACTTGCAAATTACGGTTAATCAGATCTATGGCATTGAACGAGATTGAAAAAGCAGAACTGATCCAGGGGCTGAAAGCCTATTTAATTCCCTCTTCTTTGTTTGTTGCCTGTCTGCTGGGAGCAGCAGGAACCTTTCTTGTGAGAGAGGGCTATGCACTTGGCTGGGGGGTGATTGGCCTGGCTGCTCTGATTATAGTTTCAGCTTTTGTGGCTTTTGTCAGATTTCAGAACAAGCTGCGGGCGGGGGGAGTTATGCCTGAACAGAAGGATGTTCCTGCTCCGGATTTCGAGTCAGTTCAATACGAAAAGCAGGAAGAATCTGAACTGAAACCGGCTCAGGCTGATTCTCCGGCGGAAGCGGCAAGAACTTAAAGACCAACTGATCTCCCCCGTTTTCTAACTATGAGCCAGACAGGCCTTAGCTTTATTTCAGGCAGAGCAGCCTTACACTTGGGAATACCACCATAGGCATGTTCGGGCGGCGGGCTTATCATGCCGCCTAGATAGGGATGAGCCCCCTGGGTGGAATAAGCGGTGGAAAACATAGAATCCAGAGAAAGCATTCCGGTGCTGAAGCCGGGTGTGGATATAGCTTTGCCGGGAAAAGAGCAGCCGGAGCTAGACGCTGCGGCCAAAAAGCTTTACGAAGACACTTTGCCTAAAACAGTGCAAATAGTCAACGACGGCGGCAAAATGGTGGGCAGCGGCTTTTTTATGGACAGGAACGGGAGCATCGGTTCTGCCGCTCACGTTTTGCTGGGCGCCCGGGAACACTTCGCCATTACCAGTGATGGCACCCGATACAAAGTTCAGATCGAAAAGATGGACGATATCAACGATTCTGTAATTCTCAAACCGCTGGGATTCAAGCCGGGCAGCCGGCCCCACGCCGAACTGGCTGGCAGCACGCAGCTCAGAGCTGGTGACCCGATATTTGCAATGGGGCATCCAGGAGGCTTGCGTCCGGCCTACATATCGCCAGGCAAATTCGAAAAAGCTCTGACTCAGGAAGGACTGATCCGCGAACTTGACCCGAACGCGGATGCGGATTTGAAAAACGGTCTGGAAAATTTTGTAACTAACGCTGAAAAAGCCGATGTTAAAGCTGCTCTTGACAGAGCCTTATTCTCTGCTGAAATTCACATAAGACCGGGAGATTCAGGTGGTCCGGTTTTCAATTCTAAGGGCGAAGTGCTCGGAATGAACGACATGATCTCAAGCTTCAAAAGAGGCTTCTTTGTGCCGTCCGAGAAATTGCAGGCATTATATGAAAGCCAGGACAGCAAATTCGAGTTCAGCTACCAGCGTCTTGCAGCGCCATGGGCTCAAGAATACAAGAACACCTGGCAAGAAAAGCCACTGATCGCTCTGAGTGAAACCGCCGCAGCGGGAACTGCGGGTTTCTTTGCCTCAAGGCTAATGAAGACCTTTCCCAAATCAATAGGCGGTTCGGCGCTTCTGGCCGAAGGACTGCTCCTGTCAAATGATGCAAGCAAGCTGCTTGAAAGCACCGACACTCTGGACAAAGTTAAATACGGTCTTGCAAGCACTGCCGATCTTGGTGCTCTAGCAAGCGGAATTACCTTTCTCGGCAGCAAATATAAAACCGGTGGCATGATCGGGCTTGCACTGTCTCTGGGTGGTAGGCTCGCCTGTGAATTCATTCCCACTCATCTGGTTCTTAAAGACATAAACAGAAAGAACGATTCATTGCGACCGCCTCTGGATCCGGCTATACAGAAGACCCTGGGGTTCTAAGCACGAGGTATATATGGGCTCCGATATTCCAGTTTTGAAAGCAGAAGTTCCGATGGCATTGCCGGGTGAAGGCCAGCCGTTGCTCGATCAAAGCTCGAAAAAGCTCTATGAAGAAGCCAGCGCCAGCGTCCTTAAGATTGTCACCGACAGAGACAGAAGCGGAAGCGGTTTTGTTGCCGGTGATAAGAACACTGTAGTCACTTCAGCCCGGGCAATCATGGGCTCAAAAGAACAGTTTGCGATTGCTTCCGACGGAAAAAAGTATAAATTGGAGCTGTTCAAGCTCGATGATATGGCTGATCTTGCCTTGCTCAAGATAAAAGACGGCAGCATTCCGAATGCTAAGGTTCTGCCGCTTGGCGATACAGATAGCCTGGATAAAGACCACCGGGTGCTGGCTCTTTCACATCCTCAAGCAGCCGAATCATCAAAAGCATATGCTTCGCCCGGATATATCAGAGGGCTGAGCTCCCCGCTCAATCTGATCATGCAAACAAGCCCGCAGGCATTGAAAATTCTTGAAATGAATCTTTCGATCATGGGTGTGGAAGACGGAAAAAAGGCTTCGGATTTTCTTTCGCAAGCATTGATTGAAACAAAAATGCATGTGGAAATAGGTTCCGGTGGCAGCCCCGTGCTTGATTCTTCGGGCAATGTTATCGGTATCACTTCTATGACCAATGCCAGAGAGATAAGATCTGGACAAACTCTTGTTGGACCTGTGGACAATCTCCAGAAAATGCTTGCGGAAAACGGCGAGTTCAAATTCACATATAAAGCTCGGGGAGCAGACTGGGCAGAGAAATTCATGAACGATTGGCAGCAAGACAAAACAAAAGCCGCACTAAACTCCGCCGCCATTGTTTTTGCAGGCGGACTTGGAGCAAAAGCAGCTTTTCGCTACCCTCAACTGGCCTCTGCCGGTGTGGCCCTTTACGGTTTCACAAAAATCGGATCGGATGCTCAGAAACTGCTGCAAAGTACTGATAAGATCGATACCCTCAAATATGGGCTAGCAAGCGCAGCTGATCTGGGTACTCTCGGTGGTGCTGCCATGACGATGATGCCGCGGCTCAGAGGATATGGAGTAGCGCTGGCCCTTGCCGGAATTGCCGGGCGCCAGGCAAGCGACTTCATCAAGAATCGCTGGGTGCTGGAAAAAACGGAGAGTCAGGACGGCAGCCCCGCTAGAACTCCATTCAATCTGGAAGATCTTCTAAAGCCGCCTCAAATGGAGCTTATGAAGCCGTTTCATTTGCAAATTCCGGAAGAGTTTTTGCCGGAGAATCAGAATGAGCAGGTGCCTGATAAAGACGTGCCTGAAAAAGACAGGGACGAAGCCGCAAAGAATCAGGACCGGCTGCCCGGCTTGCCAAAGAAAAAATAACAAGTTTCATTTCAATCTTTGCCTGTCACGCGGTCAACTATAGCCTGGTGCAAATCCTCAAGTTCCTGGCGAATCAAATTCTCTTGCCGGGCAGATATTCTGCCGGTTTTTGACATCATTACGTGCAGGTTGCGCTTTTGCGAAAGTAGCCTGTTTGTAAAGGAATCCATGTCGAATGAGCCGATCTGGCGCTTGTCGTGAAAGTCCATCAACTCTTCCTCAATGTTTTCGATTACCTTATTGAGAGGCAAGAGCGGTTTAGGTTTTTCCCTGACATAACTGGGTTTCGGATTTTCACCAGCAGCTTCTAAATTCTTATCGCTTGCATTTTTTCTTGCAGCTGCATTTGCTTTTTCCGGATCGTCTTTGTCCCCGGTTTTTCCCTCAGCTTTTTTATTTGTATTAGAATTAGCCGGATTTTTTTCGGCGGAATCCTCATTTTCGCTGGAAACCCGGCTTTTTCTGTAGCGAGATGGAAACATAAGATGATCTAGAAGCCGCGACTCGATTTCATGAGTTTCCTGAAGAATCGAGCTAACTATGGAGGCGTCGTCAAGCGATGCCTCGCTTACGCGTTTTTTCAGGGCGTCTATCAAATCTGAGAATTCCTTTTTTTCATCGCTGTTTAGCTCGGCGGATCTGTTCTTTAGCTGGGTTTCCAGATGATTTATTGCCGAATCTATTAGAGATTTTTTGCCGAGATTATGCTGGCTGGTTTCTTTGATCCTGTTTGTTACTTCATGCTCCAGGCTGCTTGCCGGCTGCAAAATAGCAGACGCATCGGCGCCTCGTGAAAGCTCAAGTGAAGCGCTTTGCTTGAGACTGTAGAGCCTTGCCTGGAATTCATAATATTCGCTTGGGTTGAGATTTTGTTGTGCGTTCGATAGAGATTCTTCGATGCGCTGAAACACAGCCGAAACAGGACCGTAGTCCTGCCCGGACCGCGGACTTTCTCTGCGCCAGCTACTCTGAGCCTCGGCAGCCAGATAAAAACAAGAGAAGGCTAAATTGAGGAAAAGCGGTAGAAAGAGCCAAGCTATTGGCTTCAGGATTCTTGTGGCATCTGGCTGCAATTATCTGTCTCCCGTCTAGCAACAATTTTAGTCGACGGCGCCCGATTTTGCAGCAAAATCAGTAATCAGCCTGATAATCAAATTTGATTTGAGCTCTAAGTGCTTTATTTCAATTATCAATTAATAGATCGAGGAGAAGGGAAGATCTAATATTAAGGTGAAAGAATCTGGATATTTATGTGACAGTAAGACTTCGCGGATTTTTGATTTTATTGCTGCAATGCCTGATATTGCAGACCCTTACTGCCTGCACTAAAGTAAGCGAGGAAGCTCAGCAGCACGCTTTGCAGAAGCCGGAAGCAAACAAGACTGAGGCGGGCATCATCAACCTGACGCAACAGGCACGCAAAGCCGCAAATATAGAAACTTTCATAGTAAGCGGACGTTCGCCGATGGCGGAGATCACAAGTACCGGCGAGATAAAAGCTGATGAAGGAAGAGTTTTCCACATTAACTCGATTGTTTCCGGTCGTGTTGTCAAAGACAATGTAAGCCTCGGGCAAATGATAAAAGAAGGTCAGGTGCTGGCGATTGTTCAGAATCTGGAAGTTTCCAAAGCCTACGCAGACTATATTCACCAGGCGCACAAGAACGAGATAGATATTAAGGAAGCTCAGGAAAAACTTGACCTCTACAAAAAGACCCTGGAAAGAGCAAAAAAACTATTTGACGAAGGTATCGGGGCTCAAAAGGAAGTTCTTGCGGCTCAAAATCAGGTCAACCTCACTGAGATTGCTCTTAAAGGACTCAAGGAGCACGCGGTTCACATTCGTTCTGAAGCGGAGGCGCTACTTTCGGCTTACGGAGTGGAACTGGGGTCACCGGACTGCCAGAAGGTGGAAACAGGCAGTCCGTTGAAATCGCCCAGAGCGGGGGTGGTCATTCAAAAAAACATCACAATGGGTGATGTGGTCACAGCCGAGCAGCCACTATATGTGGTTGCAGATTTAAGCCAGGTATGGCTTGATGTGGCGGTTTACGACAAAGACCTGGACTCAATCAAAATCGGACAAAAAGTCGAGTTTAGCAGTGATAGTTTAGCGAAGCGAACTTTTAAAGGCAGCATTAGTTATATACCGCCAAGCGCCAGCAATATCAGAACTTTCACCGCTCGTGCAGTTCTGACCAATCCTGGTCTGGTTCTTAAGCCAGGCATGTTTGGTCGGGTGCGTATTGAAAACACCGCCGGCAAAACAATGCCTTATCTGCCTGACAGCGCCCTGCAAAAGTACGGAAATGAAACGTTTGTATTTAAGGTTATTGATGACAAGAATTTTGAGAAAGCTGTTCTAAGTCTCGGGCAGCGCCTGGGTGACGGTTATCTTATCGACTCGGGCATAAAAGTCGGTGAGCAGGTCGTAGGCCAGGGAAGCTTTGCCCTCAAGTCTGAACTGTTGAAATCAGAAACCGGGCAGGAAGATTGAGTTATGGAATCTTTCTTTGCTGGATTACTCAAACACAGGCTTCCTGTTTTTCTGGTTTTTATGCTGATTTTTGCATGCGGCGTAGATTCCCTGTTGAAATTGCCGATTGATGCGTTTCCGGACCTGGCAAATAACCAGGTACAGGTGCTTACAGAGGCTCCCGGCATGGCTCCCCTTGAAGTTGAGCAGCTGGTTACAATCCCGCTCGAGTCCATTATGAATGGTCTTCCCAAAGTTACTCAGGTGCGATCAATTTCAAAATACGGACTTTCTGTGCTGACCGTTGTGTTCCAAGATAGTGTGGATGTATATTTTGCCAGGCAGCTTGTGCTTGAAAAAACGCTATCAGCTCGCAGCCGATTGCCGGAGTCCTGCAATCCTCAGCTTGGTCCGCTAAGCACGGCCATGGGTGAGATCTATCAGTATTTTGTTGAAGGCAAAGGTTACAGCCTTACAGATCTGAAAACCATCCAGGAATTTGAAGTCAAATATCTGCTGCGCACGGTGCCTGGAGTTGCCGAGGTCAACACCTGGGGAGGATTCACCGATGAATATGTTGTGACTGTCGAGCCCCGACGCCTGCAGCAGTTCAACATAACTATACACGATGTTTTTGAGGCACTGAAAAATAACAACGAGAACTTCGGGGCTGGAATCATAGATCACGAATCGGAGCAATTTATAGTAAGGGGTATTGGAAGAGTAGGCAGAATTGCCGATATTGAGAACATACTGATCAAATCCGACAATAATGTGCCCGTCAGCATCAAGAATGTGGCTTCTGTGATGCACGGAACGGCATTAAGGCAGGGAGCCGCCACCAGGGATGGTGAAGGTGAAACTGTCGTCGGCCTGGTGATGATGCTCAAAGGTGAAAACAGTCGCAAAGTAATCGATCTGGTGAAAGAGAAAATTAAAGCGATCAGCCCGTCGCTGCCCGAGGGCGTTAGTTTGCGAGCTTTCTACGATCAGTCGAAACTGGTCGATCAGGTTGTGGATACTATCAAAACAAACCTGCTTGAAGGTGGGGCTCTGGTAATTCTTGTATTGCTTCTTACGATCGGCAGCCTGCGTGCAAGCCTGATTGTGGCACTTGCGATTCCTTTGAGCATGCTCTTTTCCTTCATTGGCATGAACTATCTGGGGGTAAGCGCCAATATCATGAGTCTTGGAGCCGTGGATTTCGGAATGATAGTGGATGGTTCCATAGTTATGGTCGAAAATATACTCCGGAATCTAAGCGAAAACAAAGACGAAAGTACTTCCCAAATGGAAGTAATCATGCACTCGGTCAGGGAAGTGGCCAGACCAGTGCTTTTCGGCATACTCATTATCACGGTCGTTTACATGCCGATTCTCTGCCTTGAAGGCATGGAATTGAAAATGTTTTCCCCGATGGTTGTTACTGTTTGTTCGGCTCTTTTAGGCTCGCTTTTAATTTCACTTGCCCTGGTGCCGCTGCTTGCCAGCCTGCTTCTAAAGGGCAATGTCAAAGAGCGAGAAAGCATCATAATAAGTCTTATGAGGCGCGTTTATAAATTTGTACTTGCGCTTGCCTTAAAGCAAAGAGTCTTGACACTGCTGCTTGCAGTCGCTGCGCTTCTTACAGCACTTGGCTCAATAACGGTTCTTGGTTCGGAATTCGTTCCAAAGCTGGACGAGGGAGACATACTTGTGGAAGTGCGCAACTTTCCCAGTATCTCACTTCCGGCAGCTATCAAAGAATCTGAGAAAATCGAAAAAGTCGTAATGCAGAGCCCGGAAGTAAAAACGGCTATTTCAAGAATTGGCAGACCGGATCTCGCTACAGACCCCATGGGCGTGTATCAGAACGACTGCTTCGTGATGCTGCATCCGAAAGAAAGCTGGAGGGACGGCCTGACTAAAGAGGCGCTTACACAGGAAATTAGAAAGCGGCTGGAGGCGGAAATTATAGGTGCAAATTTCAACTTCACCCAGCCGATTGCAATGCGTGTTGACGAGCTGGTCTCAGGCGTAAGATCGGACATTGCAATCAAGCTATTCGGCGAAGACAAAAACTATTTGCAGGAGAAAGCTAAAGAAATCGAGAAACTCGTATCTAAGGTAAAAGGCTGCACCGACCTGCAAGTAGAGAGGCTTTCTGGTTCGGCGCAAATTCTCATAATTCCGGATCGGGAAAAACTTGCAAGATACGGAGCCAGTATAGATGACATAAGAACACTGGCTCAAACTGCAATCATGGGAAGCTCCGTATCGGAAGTTCTTAAAGGGCGAAAACATTTCGACCTGCGTGTCAAATTTCCGGAAGGAAGCAAAATTGAGCCCAGCGATATAGGCAACTTGCTTGTGGAGCTGCCCGGCAGCAAACGCATTCCACTGAGCCAGCTGGCAAAACTTGAAAACGTAGAGGCTACCGAGACAATAAACAGAGAATTCGGGCAGCGACGTATAGTAGTGCAATGCAATGTAAGCGGCAGGGATATAGGCAGCTTTGTGGAAGATTGCCAGAAACGTATTGCGGCTTCAGTAACACTGAAACCCGGTTATTACATTAGCTGGGGAGGGCAGTTTGAGAACCAGCAAAGAGCCGAGAAAAAACTTTTTCTGGCGGTGCCGCTTTCGATCTTCATCATATTTCTATTGCTGACAGCCACATTCTCATCAGTCAAAGATGCGCTGATGGTGCTTTTGAACGTGCCGTTTGCTTTTATCGGCGGAATTGCAGCCCTGAGAGTGCGCTCAATGTATATGAGCGTGCCGGCTTCAATTGGCTTTATTGCGCTGTTTGGTGTGGCGGTCTTAAACGGACTGGTCCTGGTTTCATATATTAATAAGCTGGTGGCAGATGGAGTGCCTCCTGCCGAAGCCGTAAAGATAGGAGCTGAAAAACGCCTGCGTCCTGTTTTGATGACCGCGCTGGTAGCTTCCCTGGGATTTCTGCCGATGGCTCTCTCTCAGACCTCGGGAGCCGAGGTTCAGAAGCCGCTGGCAACTGTTGTAATAGGCGGTCTTATATCCAGCACCTTCCTGACTCTGATTGTATTGCCTGTGATTTATACATGGATACACAAATCGAGTTCACCAGAGTCCAGGAGACCGGAGCCAACGATTAATGAGGCGCCGGGGATAAAAGATGCGGCGGCGCCAGCAAAAGCGAAGTCAGAGATAAAAGCAACGGCGGAGCCAGCAACAACAGAGTCAGAGACAGAAGAAGCAAGGGATTGAAAGATCGTTTACGCAGAAGAGTGGATAATTCACAATCCTTTTACAAAACTGTCCGGATAATTTCAAAGGCTAAATATTAGACTGCGCTCATGAAGCGATGGTGAGAGTCTCACCACCCGCTTGTGCTTTTGTACCTATCTGGAGATCTTTGTAGAAATGTGGAAGCCTATCAAAGTTTCAAATCGCAGCAAGAATTTTGCAAAGCTGCGAGCATTTATCGTTTTGTCGTTTGCCCTGGTGAGCCTACCGCAACTTTGCGCCGCAACTATCTGGCAGGCGGCTGAGGCAAAACCTGTCGTGCCGGCATTTCGCCTGCCCGATACGCCCTTTCTTCCACCCTACACAGGACGCATTGTTTCCGGAATTACATCAACGATTCCCCAGAATGACGGCGGAATTGCTTACATCATCACATTTGAAACGGCTGAACAGCCCGAGCAGGTGATGAACTGGTACAAAACCGCATTCAATCTTTATAGATGGAAAATCGATGACCAGGAAACCGCCCAATACCGAATAAGTGCACAACACGGTCAGAATGTTGCCACCAATGTTTCGCTCAAGAGTCCCAAAAAGCTGGGTGCCAGCGCTCAAGTTCAACTCTACTATCGATACCAGCTTCAAAAGGGTGAATAAAAACATGTGCAATCAAACTCGGAATCAAAACGGGCAGAGTCTCTCACTCATTATTGTGGCCACAATCGTGATCATTGGCCTGGGCGTCGCATTCTTCTTTATGGCTCAAATCTTTGGCGGTCACGGAGAACATACCAACGCCACCGACTCTGGTATTCTGAACGTAAACAAGGAAGCACTGCTGCAGTCGGTTGCCTTTGACCCCAAAAGCGAATTTCAATCGATGTTTTGCAAGTCCACCGGAAGCAAGACTGTAAATCTGGAGTCCTACAATCGCATGCTTTCTTCAGCAACGATTGTTGCACTCAACGCATCAGCCGATGGCTTGAGCGACGGGCAGAAAAACGCTGCCAGAGTCATTGAGGAGTTGCAGCGCTCCAATCAAAGCCTTGGCGCCAGGCTCAAAAATACGCTGGCCGCTCCGGATTCGAAGAACAGCTGGGCTGAGGGTAGCTTCAGTAAGACTGCTCATGCAAACTCGGAAAGAATGGTCGGCAAAGAATCGCAAGCTAACTGGGACGAGAGCCAGTACATGGTGGCCTATCTGGAAAGCGACAGCAATGATGCTGGGGCGACAAACGTTCCCATAGATAAGCTCCTGGGAAATATGCCGATTTCTTACGAAGAAAACGGTTTCAAGGGCAAGACCATGGATGTTCCCGACAAAATGGTTAGCACCGATGGTGGTGACAAATATTTGCATGGCTACCAGGCAATAAGCATTCCGAATATCAGTGTGCCAATATATGCAGTGCCGACACAACCCAAGCGTCAGCCGCACTTGTTGTCATTGCGGACTTTCAATCAATACAAGAATCAACCCGGTATATCAAGCGGCGTCTTTCTTCCACCAAATGGATTTGGCGGCGGCGCCAAAGCAATGAACGATGTATCCAGGAACTTTCTTTCTTCCGCCTCTGCGGGTATTGTCGGCATGCCGGCAGATATTTCATCGGCTCAAGCAAGATTACCGCATGGCTATATCGTAATCGACAATTCAATGACTAGCGGATTGAATACAAACATTCCAAACGGTGATAACTGGGAAGCATGTGAAGCCGGAACCGGAACGCTCGTGTATCGTCCCAATCACGCATTCTCAAATGACAGCCTTGTAAATGGACAGCCATACAATGCGCTGAACAGCTGGTTGCAAACGCCGCGTAAAGATAACTTCGATCCAAACAGCGGTCCACCTATTATGGACGATGAAGGCAATGCACTTCTTTACGATGGGAGCGGCAGTCCCGTCACATCCAAAGCAGAGGCGGCTAAGCTTCTTCCCTATGATCCAAGTCCAAATAACGTAGTGCTGGCCACAGATCTGAACTCGGACGAGAACGGCAATAATCCTGATCCTGACTGCGTTCTGCTTGCTACACCCTCATTGCCGGATAATCTCTCTCCATTTAACAGAGCCTATCATCCGAACGCAAATTCAATCAATGGAAGCAGCAACGGAATGAATCTGATTGCTTCGGAGCAAGCAAAAATGCACGCCCTCGGACTCTACGGCCCTCAATACCGCGCAGGAACCAGGGGTGTTTATAACAGAAACTTCGGACTTACAGGCATGAGGATTTATCCAAATGGAGTTCTTCCCAACCTTGGTGGTCCATACACTTATGCGCCCGAAGGGGTCGGCCTGCCCATGGGAAATCCGCAGCGTGTTTCGTACGGCGATCCGCGAGTTCTCGGAAAAATCACCACTGATGGCACGATCGAGGAACTCTTCAAACAAACAACCGGCTCGCCGGAGAATGTACCTTATGTGCGCATAGACAACGACAACAGCCATACAAGACTTATCAAAAAGGCAGAAGATATTACGCCCTTTCAGGAGGTCAAACAATTTATCATTCAGCGAATGAAAGAAATAAAGCCCAATGCTGGAAATAGTGATTTTGACAAGGTCTTTCAACAGAAACTACCCCTGGGAGCTCGCTTCTATGTTTATCTCAGAAATCCTGCTGATCAAAACTCCGAGTTCGTCATCACTTCAACAGCTCCGAGCTGGGCTCATAATACTAGCGCGATTGCTGACGGGAAGCGCCATGCTTTTTCAATCACTTATCCAATAAGCGGCGGTAGCCGGGATACGGGATACATGATTGATTCTCCAAACGACTTCGGAATTCACGATCATCTGTTCATGACAAATACGGTTAATGCCACTTGCACTGATGCTGTTTCATATCAATCATCAAGCGGTGCAAACGGGCTCCTGGGCTATGTCAAATTCATTGAGTTCGTCAAGGCATCAGGATCGTTGACAATCCCAAATCTATAAAACAGTCATTGCTGCTGCTAGCAGAAACAAGAATATTCAGGGAGGCAGAATCAAATGTTGAGTTCTTTCAAAAGCAAGAAAGCAGTTTACCTAATCGCCGTGATACTGAGTGCGGCGGCAGTAACAGCAACGCCTGCTGCATTGGCGCAGTCAAGTTCGGGCACGGGTTTTCCTCAGGCTCAAAACAACTTTTTTGCATCGCCACGTATGAATCGTGCTGTGGATAGACCGATGAAGCGATACAACGGCAGCCAGAATTATATGTACCAGACCCTGGAACTAAAGTCACCGGTGTCAGCGCCATATTTGCCTGGGATACAGTCGGGCTCAAAGTACACAGGAGGTGTTTATTACCCCCGCTTGAAAGGACGTCAGTGTTATGTCATGCGTTATCTGGCAAAAGAGTCTGCGCATGAACTGACGAGAAAGTTCAGAGATTCGCTGATGCAAAACGGCTGGCAGATAAATGAAATGCAGACCAACGCCAAGCAGCTCACCGCTACAAGAAAATGCAACGGGCTTTACCTTACGTTTTGCGTTTATCCCGCCTCGAAGCCAGGCTATAAGTCTTCGTTCGAAATCAAATACCTTTCCGCAGGTGCAGTGCAGGTTCAGTAATGGACTTCTGCAACTCGCCAGATTAAAGAAATACCCAAGCCAAGCCAAAACAACCTAAACTAAGGAGATATAAAATGAGCAAAGTTCGTCTAAGATTCGCAGCCGCAGCTATTGCTGGCTTGCTGGCAACCCCGGTACTCCCCGGCTTTGCAACTAACATTGGTCAAAACATCCATAATGGACTCGATGATCGAGACTTGATCAATATCTCAATCAACTTCACAAGAAACGTGAACGTGAACAGCAATAACAACAGCAACAACACGATTCAAAATGTTGCAAACAACAGCACCCAGACAATTGCAAATAACATAGGAAGTGGGAGCGCCAATGCCGTAAGCACTAGCAACAGCCACAATAACAACAATTCCGGTGGTGGAGTTCTTGCAGATCCGGACTAGTAGATACTATGAAGCATTGCTATGAGGACTGATCTTTGGGTAACCATTCACAAAGGTCAGTCTTTCTTTTTCAGAAATCGGGAAAGTGGCTGGCACCTGTATGGTAGATAACGAAGAATGGCAGATTAACTGAAGGCTTTTCTGCCGACGGTGAAACGCATGGCAGATTAACTGAAGGTTTTTCTGCCGACGGTGAAACGCATGGCAGATTAACTGAAGGTTTTTCTGCCGACG
>CAZTQO010000020.1:87975-95472 GCA_964615655.1 uncultured Candidatus Obscuribacterales bacterium
AACTGAAGGTTTTTCTGCCGACGGTGAAACGCATGGCAGATTAACTGAAGGTTTTCTGCCGACGGTGAAACGCATGGCAGATTAACTTTGAATTTTTCTGCCATGCGTTTTGAACTCTTGGCATGAAATCTCAGTCTATATAATTGGAGCGGTCATTCACAACAAACCTTGAAATATATAAAACGCGAATCTTCATTCTCGACCGCAATTCAAGAAAATCCAATCGCGGAGGAGGTTTGCTAATGAACACAGCATCGAGAATTAGATTGTTTGTTGAGTCTGTGAAATCAGAGATCTTCACCACTTCTCAAGTCCTGCAATGTGGGAGCAGAAATGCTGTCGATAAAGCGCTCTCTCGTTTTGTGAAAATGGGGCTGATTAAGCGGCTTGCAAACGGAGTCTTTGTGAGTTCTGCTTGTGATAGAGCGTTTGGCACAAGAGAAATAATCGAAGCCAAAGCTGCTGCCTTCTGCAAAGTTATAAGCAACACATCACTAAACAATTTGAAGGCATCAAATGTATTTTTATGCAACGGCTGCAACACTTCGTTTGAATCGATTCTTGGAAGGTTAAGATTCAAGCATACAAGCAACAAGAAGCTTGAGATGATCAAGAAAGGCATGGACCCTGAGCTTGAGGTCAGTTTGCGCACTCCGGTCTTGACCTTGCCTTCAATAGTGCAAACTCAAACCATACTCAAAGTAAAATCGGTATTCAAACATCTTGCCTATTTGAAAAATCGTTTTGTAAATCCAGGAGCAAATGACCTGAATCTTGCATTTTATGCTTGAGACCTTCACTGATATCTCAATGCCGTTTGTGCTTGCGATGCTTATTTCCCGTCGCCAAATCTTGGCTTTGCTTGCTTTTGTCTTCCAGAGTCTCACCTGCTTCGATTTCTCTATACTCGACGTCTCCGAAATCAAGCTTGCCTCTGTCTTGTCCGCCCAGCTTAATGCCTATTTCAGTTACGATTTCGCTTCTGCGTGATTTTTCGGGAAATGCAAGAATCGGGCTGCCGTCAAGCTTGTATACGGCCTTAACAATGGCGCTGTCGTACCAGAAATCACCCGAACTGCGAGTGATCCGGACATTCTTTATATGCTTGTCGGCACTGACCTCACACCGGTACCAGGTAACAGCACCGGGTTTCATATTGATTGTTTCAAAAATGCTGCTGAATACCCGCGACCTTACAGCGTCAGCAAATTTGTTATGCCAGTCGTTCCATTCTACGGCCAGGTTGTGTTCTTCTATGCCTCCTGAAAGCATCATGAACTTGTCCGAGCGCAGCGGACTTGCATCGTACTTCTTCTGGTCAGGTTCGTTTTCGTCAACAATACCAAGCTGAGGCTCTTGCATTATTAGTTCGCGCTTTTGCTCTGTCTTTTCTGCTGTCATACCTTCCGTAATCTGGCCTGGACCGGTCTCCTGTCCGGAGCGACCCTGCTCAGGTCCTGCCGTTTTCTGGGCGCTTACCGGACTAAGACAAATCAGCGCTGTTAATTGAGCTAGTATCAGGTGTTTGACGGAGTTCTGCATGTATAAATCTTACAACTTAGCAGGCTCAGTATGTTAAAGCGGGCTTCTTCCAGTCCCGCCTGCTTGACTTGAGCGGATCTTAAATCTCTTTGACCAGGTATTCATGGTTCTCCGTTAGTTCTCGGCTATTATGGACAGCTAATTATTGGATGAGGACTGAGATGGCAGAAAACAATCTTGACTTCAAACCTTACATAGCCTCAGAAGACAGCGTAAAGGAGTTCACGCCCCGTGCGATAATACTGGGCGGTGTTTTCGGCATCCTCTTTGGCGCTGCTACTGTGTATCTGGCGCTGAAAGCCGGACTCACCGTTTCAGCATCTATTCCTGTTGCTGTGCTTGCCATTTCACTTGGGCGCAAGTTTCTGAACACCACAATACTTGAAAACAACATCATTCAGACCACTGCTTCTGCCGGCGAGTCAATAGCTTCCGGAGTCGTTTTTACTTTGCCCGGTTTCTTGTTCTTATCATTGACTGAGCAGGGACAGAGTGTGGGCAATCAATATTTCGAATACTGGACCATTTTTACTCTTGCAGTGCTGGGCGGCATCCTGGGTACTTTGATGATGATCCCATTGAGACGCTCTTTGATTGTCAAAGAACACGGCACGCTGCCTTACCCGGAAGGAACTGCATGCGGTTCAGTGTTAATCGCCGGCGACAAAGGAGGTGAGTTTGCAAAAACAGCATATCAGGGTCTGGGCTTTGCAATGTTTTACGCACTTTTACAACATGTTTTTCATATAATCGCTGAAACCCCCAAGTTTGTTACTGCTCAGGCAAACAAATTCTTGCCTTCAGCAACTGTTAGTGGAGAAATCACACCTGAATATATGGGGGTTGGTTATATCATAGGCTTTCGCATTGCCGGCATTCTGGTTGCAGGTGGCGTGCTTGCCTGGCTAGGCATGATTCCCTTGCTTGCGGCATTAGTACCGATGGATACTGTCGCTGCCCAGCTGGTGAAGCTTGGTTATCTTGCTGATCTAACTGTGGCTGGCGGTCCCGGAGCCTGGAACCCTGAGACACACACATTTGCCAACACTGCCGATGCAATTTACAAAGCCTACATAAGGCAGATTGGAGCAGGTGCGGTAGCCGCAGGTGGTTTCATGACTCTAATCAAAACCATCCCGACAATTGTAGCTTCCTTCAAAGAAAACCTGAATTTGCTAAAGGAGAAAAAAGGCGACGGTCAGGGAAGCGGTCTTGCAAGAACTGACAATGACCTTTCTATGAATATAGTGATTTTTGGTTCGCTGGCTCTTATGGTTCTGATGGCTGTTTTGCCGCAAATACCAGGCGATTCTATTCTTACAAAAGCGCTCATCGGTGTGCTTGTTGTAATCTTCGGTTTCTTCTTTGTGACCGTATCCAGTCGGATCGTAGGACTAATAGGCTCCAGCTCAAACCCTGTATCTGGAATGACGATTGCTACACTTATGGCTACCTCACTTGTTTTCATCGGCTTCGGTCTTACGGGCAAATTTTATGAACCACTGGTGCTGGCGGTCGGCGGCATCGTATGTATTGCTGCTGCAAACGCCGGTGCTACTTCTCAAGATTTGAAAACCGGATATATAGTAGGCGCAACCCCGAAGTACCAGCAGATTGGTCTTTTTATTGGTGCTGTGCTTTCTTCGGTAATCATTGGCATCACAGTAAAATTGCTTGATCATCCATCACCCGACATGATTCAAGCGGGTATTGCACATGCTATCGGAAGTGACAAATTCCCGGCACCACAGGGAACCTTGATGGCCACGCTCATTAAAGGAATGCTTTCTTTCAACCTTGACTGGAATTTTGTGCTTGTTGGTGCTTTTCTTTCCATGACCATGGAGCTCTGCGGAGTAAACTCATTGAATTTTGCTGTTGGTGCTTATCTTCCAATCTCGACTACTTTGCCGATTTTTATAGGTGGCGTGGTAAGAAAACTTGCCGATATTAAATCAGGTAAGAAATCTTCTGCTCACGATGACGAGCTTGGAAGCGGAAGCCTTTTTGCAACCGGTCTGGTGGCAGGTGGAGCGCTTGCGGGCGTAGTAGTAGCACTTTTGTGCATACCAGAGCAGATTTATGCCGCACTTGAGAAAATCAGCTGCGAACATGTACTCAGCCATGTACTTGGCAGCAGCGGATACGAACTGCTGGGAGTTGGATTTTTTACGTTGATGGGTTGTGTACTCTTTCATATAGCCACAAGGAAGCCGGATGAAAAAGCGCCTTTGAAAGAACTTGAAACTTAATGCAAACACCCGGAATCCGGGGGTATATTTTAAGAGTCTCGACGGATCAGGAGCTACTTCATTGGACTTGAGTCAGCTTATATGCGGGACAATTTGATGAGTAACAAGGGTTCTGAAAAAAAACTTCCTGCGGCTCTTAACTCGCTTGCTCTGTCGCTGCTCCTTGCTTCGAGTTTGAGTACTGTTTATGCAGATTCAGATATGTCATTCAGTACTGGAGCAAGCTGGAAAATTACCACGGATAAAGAGAAGCGCGCTGAGGGTAATTCGGGGTTGCAGGTAAAACCGGTCAGCAGGCCTGGAGCAAATTCAGCCCGTGCCGGGCAAAAATGGATACCCATTAATCCAAACTCGCTTAACTGGTCAGGAGCTCAAGGAGCAAGCAAAGCTAAACCGCAAGCTGCATTGTCAGCTTCAGAGCGTCCGGGGGCCACGTATATGATCAGCAAAAGTACTAATCAAAAAGTTCTGGAACTGGAAAAGCAGGCGCAAGAAGTTATTGCAGGGGGAGACTACAAAACTGCATACTCATTGCTTGATCAGGCTGCTAAACTTGATCCTAAGTCAGTAAGTGCACATTTTAACAAGGGCTTGATGGCCGAGCAGCTGTCAAAGTGGAGTGAGGCCCGAGAAGAATTTCGCCAGGCTGTTTCGATTGACCCGACTCTAAGAAGAGCCACTGTGGAAACAGCGAGATCTTATGCAAAAGATGGGGAGCGAAGCAGGGCAATTGAGATACTCTGGGAACTCAAATCCAGAAGTAACAACATGCACGAGGGTATGGAAAAACGGTTGTTTTACAAGGATGCCGAAGAAAGTGCCGATGGATTGCTGGTCGAGCTTGGAGATGAAAAGGCCTGTTCTGTGCCGCTGATAATTTCTCATGCAAGCGAGGGCGAAATTATTCGCGGTGTCCTGAGTTTAGACAAGCTCGGAAAATCCGAGATGGCGATGCAACTGATTCGAGAACTGGAAAGACACAGATTGGATGCCCGCAAGCAAGAGTTTGTTGCTAGCTATTTGTTGAGAGCGGGCAAATACCAGGAAGCCTTGTATGCCTTCCAGAAAGCTCAGGAACTCGACCCTACTGGTCCAAATGCCATGCTTGGAGAAATCGATTGTTGTACGAGGCTGGGTATGCTTGAGGAGATTCAAAAGCTGAAAACGGAATTTGTGAGTCGTTTTCCTGATAATTCCAATACGCCGAAGTTCAAAGAAGCAATTGAGTATTACACCAAGGACTTTAAGAACATTCGGGAAAGAGAGAGTCTTTCGAGTACGAAACAAATAAACACAGATAAAGCAAGCTTCAGTAAGTATGACATGCCAATCAAAATCTATATTCCGGATCTAGAACGCGCTTCTGTGCAATGGGAGTCGCCTCCCGATCCTGATCTGGACTGCCCTGGAATAGTAATCAAAGCCCTGGAAGCCTGGGCAAATGCTGCTCCAGGCAAATTGAGCTTTAAAACAGTCGGCAGCTTTGACGAAGCCAATATTGCAATTGACTGGGTCAACGATGGGGCAAAAATGTCCCACTCATTTGCAGCCGGCACTACTGGCTACGCGCAAAACAGCAAAGGTGGTGCGCTAAAGCAGATCAAGCTTTTGGTGCCGACAGGTAAAGATGCCGGTAATACAAGCAAATTCACGCATACAACCCTGCACGAGTTTGGACACGCGCTCGGACTTTCACACAGCTCTGACCCGCAAGACATCATGTATTTCTCAAGTGGCGGCGGCTCAAGCGACGACTCGCTTTCAGATCAAGACAAAACCCGGGTGAATTCCATGTACGGATACTAGTTTGAAGGAAGCAGTCTTGATTTCTAGAACTGCTGGAATCTACTCCTCATCGAGCGACGAAGTATCGCCTACCGGAAGTCCGAGTTCCCACGCTTTGAGTAGGCGTCGCATGATTTTGCCGCTGCGTGTTTTCGGCAGGCTGTCTTTGACTTCTATTTCTCGCGGGTATGCATGAGCAGCAAGCCGTCGTTTTGTGAAATCCTTTATCTCTTCAATAAGCTTCGGTGATTTCTTGACGCCGTTTGCAAGCACTATGAATGCTTTGATGATTTCGCCGCGCTCTTCGTCGGGTTTGCCTATGACGCCGGCTTCTGCAACTGCCTCGTGTTCGACAAGAGCAGATTCGACTTCAAAAGGTCCGACGCGGTGGCCGGCAGTGTTGATAACATCATCAGCGCGCCCGACGAACCACAAGTATCCGTCTTCGTCTTTCCATGCGTTGTCGCCGCTGAAATACCAGCCGTCAATCTTGAAATACTCGTTAAATTTCTCTTCGTTGCGCCATACCTGGCGAAGCATGGAGGGCCAGCCCGGTCTAACTACAAGGCGGCCGAGCTGCCCCGGTGCCAGTTCGTTGCCGTCGTCATCAACGACTGTCACGTACACGCCAGGAAGTGGTTTGCCCATTGAGCCCGGTTTGATTGGCAGGCAGGGCAAATTCGAAACAAGTTGCATGCCGGTTTCGGTTTGCCACCAGTTGTCGTGAACGGGCAAACCGTAAACTTTAAACGCCCAGCGAATTACTTCAGGGTTCAAAGGCTCTCCGACGCTTAGAACATGCCTCAAGCTATCGAGAGAATGTTTATATACTTCGTCGTCACCGGCTTTCATCAGCATTCGAAGCGCCGTGGGCGCAGTGTACCAGACTGTTACTTTCAGCCGATCAATAAGCTGATACCAGCTGGCTGCGTCAAAGCGACCTTCATATGCTACTACTGATGCGCCATTTGACCATGGACCGAAGATACCATATGCGGTGCCGGTCACCCAGCCCGGATCGGCCGTACACCAGTAAACATCATCTTCTCTTAAATCGAGAACCCATTTTGTTGTAGCGTGCAATCCGACTATGTCATTGTGCACGTGCAGAATGCCTTTGGCTTTGCCTGTGGTGCCTGATGTGTAAAGCAAATAGAGTGGATCTTCAGGGTCCAGATGAGTTGGGCTCAGTTGTTCTGATGAGCTAACCATCAACTCTTCAAACGAGAGGTCTCCAGGTTTCAGTTCGCCGGAATTGCGAACCACAATTACATACTCGAGATCGGTAAGCTGATCACGAATTTCATCGAGTTTCGGCTTCAATTCTTGGGTCGTAATAACAATCTTGGCGCCGCTGTCCTGCAGACGGTCTTTCAATGCATCAGGCCCGAATGCAGAAAATAGCGGTCCGATAACGGCACCAATTTTTGCAATTGCAATGCTTGAAATATAAAGTTCGGGAACCCGCGGCATGAAAACAAAAACCCGGTCGCCTTTGGTTACGCCCAGGTTTTTTAGTGCATTTCCAAGACGGTTCGAAAGGTAATACATGTCCTGGTAGGTAAAGGTTTCCATGCGGTTCTGGGCATCCACCGAGTAAAGTGCCACTTTGTTGCGGCGCCCGTCGCTCATGTGTCGGTCGATGGCGTTGTATGCAGCATTCATTTTGCCGTCTGCAAACCAGCTAATGTCCTTTTTTGCATCGTCCCAGGAAAAACTTGCATACTGGGCTTCGTAATCTTCCAGGTTTGCTTTGACCGGATATTTCTTGATGATTTCCCTGCGCAAACCCACTGGTACGCGGGTTGAACTGCAGGATGCTCTGAATACGCCTTCCTTAATGTCAGCCGAACTTTTGTCCGCCACTTTCATTTTTTTTCCTCCGGTCATTCCGATCTCTTTTTTTTTGTTGTTTGAA
>CAZTQO010000020.1:95572-104318 GCA_964615655.1 uncultured Candidatus Obscuribacterales bacterium
CTCTGTTAATTGCTGAACTCTGTTAATTGCTGAACTCTGTTAATTGCTGAACTCTGTTAATTGCTGAACTCTATTAAATGCCGAACTCTGTTAATTGCCGTCTTAATAGCCAGAAATCTCCTTTTGCTCATTTTTACAGAAGAGCAGCAGGGCTCCGCTGCTTGAAAACGGGCAAGGCGATAGCTCCTTGATATATTAGCGCGAGCTTGGCTCACAAAGAAGAACCAAGACTGCAGTTTTCGACATTTTATTCTTTAAAAAGGATCGGAAAAAAGGATCGCAAGAAGGCAAGATTGCAAGTTTGAACCAAGGAGCTTACTTGCCTTTACTTGTATTGACCCTGATCTTCGTAATGTTTTTCGTCAGCAATGAAGCCTACGAAAAGTCCAACCGGCGCTCCTGCAATCAGCCCCCACCAGAATCCGACATCTCCGCCGAAATATGGGGCCACAGACACCGGAAGCGGCCATACTTTAATAACTTCGACCTGTGCGGCAACCAGCACAGCCCCCAGTACGCTGAACAGCAACATACCGATTATCGGCAGGCTCAGTCCTTCTGATTTGGAATCTTTCTTATCCATAATTGGTTTGGTCGCCTCTTTCGCCACTTTGAGCAAGTTTCAATTGAGCAATTCTCAGAAAGTATAGCAAACCGGCAAACAAGTTCCGCCCGGCTTTAACAGATCGTTATAGGGCCTGAATAAAATCTCATGGATGAATAAGCAATCCCAGTCCCGCTACGGTCTTGGCATCTCTTATCTTTCCCTGACGGGCACAGAGCCAGGCTTCTTCAAGGTCCATAATCATCACTTCTGTCTCTTCGTCTTCGTCCAGGCATTTGCCCATCCAGGCAAGTTCAGTGGCCTGGTAGAAAGAGAGTAGTTCAGAACAGAAACCCGGAGCTGAATACATATGCCCAAGTTCCGACCACTTGCCAGCCACATAACCGGTTTCTTCGGTAAGCTCTCTTTTGGCTGCCAGAAGGCGGTCCTCACCAAGCTCAACTCGGCCTGCAGGCAACTCGATCAACTCTTCATCGACCGGATAGCGATACTGTCTTATCAAGATGACTTTGCCGGGTTCCGGTTGACAAGCAATAACTACGCCGCCGTTATGTTCGACTACCTCCCTGCTTACCTGTTTCTGGTTTTCGCTCTTGAGTTCGTCCTTGCGAACATTGAAAATATTGCCTTCGTAGATTCTTTTGCTGCCTGAAAGATGCTGCCTTGTGTATAGTGTCAACTGAGCTTCTCCGTGTTTGCTTGTTCAATTATAAGGCGTGATTTAATTTCTGAATGAATTACAAGGAAGCCTGTGATTATATCGACAGTTTGTCTCCGACTCTGGTGAAGCCGGGGCTTGAACGCTTCGGCCTCTTTATGCACGAAAATGGTGATTTGCAAAACAGCTGCAATTCAATGCATATTGCCGGTACAAACGGCAAGGGATCTGTTGCTTGCATGCTTGCAGAAACTTTGCGCAGGGCCGGCTTTTGCACCGGCCGATACACGGGCCCGCACTTGCTTTCTTACAACGAGCGTGTTGAAATCGCAGGCACCCCCATTGCAGAGGCTGATTTTGCCCGCCTTTGTTCAGACATAAAAGCGCTGTCCGACGAATTCGCGCTCAAGCACCCTGAGCATGGAAAGCTGACCTGGTATGAGTTGCTTACCGCAATTGCATTTTTTGCCTTTGCAGAAAAAAATGCAGAAGAAACTGTATTGGAAGTTGGGCTTGGTGGTCTCTATGATGCAAGTAATGTGCTGGCTGCGCCGGTTGTAACTGCAATTGCGAGCATCAGTCTTGATCATACGCATCTGCTTGGGTCTACAGTGGAGCAAATTGCTTTCGAAAAAGCGGGCATCATGAAAGAATCTGTGCCGCTGATTCTATCCTGCGGAGATCCGGCATTTGCTACGGTTCTGGCTGAAGCCGGCAAAAAGAATGTTCCTGTAATTCGTGTCGTCGATCCTTTTAGTTTTGTTTGCGGTTCTCAAACAAATGCACGCGAGCTCGAGCTTATTAAGGCTATTGAAAAGAGACTGTCCACGCCGGAGCTGGGCATTATTGATGCAATCAAAAAGCAACCCGGCTACCAGCGCATGAATGCGGCAGTGGCCGCGGCCGCACTTTGCGTCTGGGAAGTCCAGACCGGGCGCAGATGTCTTGATAAATTAAGAGAATCGCTGGCTAACTATTTTTGGCCTGGTCGCCTGCAGTATTTCCCGGAACATGAGCTGATTCTGGACGGGGCGCACAACGAGAATGGTGCTGCTGCGCTCAAAGAAAGTCTTGATGAATTATTTCCAAGCAAGCGCAGGCTTTTTATCCTCTCGTTTTATCAGAGCAAACGTTTCGAAGAAATTCTGACTTCGCTTTTAACGCCGGGAGATCTCGTGTTTGCTTGCCGTGCGGTATCGGACCGCGCCACGATATCGCAGGAGCAGATTGTCAATATGAGCCGTTCGCTGGGAGCCGACGCCCTCTCGTTTGAGAACTTTGAAGACGCTTTTGACCGGGCGCTTTCTGCAGAATATCAGGGGTGCCTGAAAGTCGGAACTGGTTCATTTGCAACTGTTTCGGCGGCTTTCCGTTTTCTGTCTTTCGGCTCTGTTTATGACTCGCTTAGAGCAAGCCGGCTTGCCCGGCAGCTATAGGCGCTTGAATCGTCAAGCCCCAGCATAATACAATTGCCAGTCCGGAGATTACTGATGAGGCTCGATCCATGGTCGTTACTCGAGAACTTTCTTTCAACCTTGGTGGCACAATAACAAGCATGGGTTTGCCTGTTAATGCGGCCAACGTTCGTTTGTATGATTACTGGCATCAGAGTGGTTCTCTGGTCAAACATTTTCTTTGCGAACAAAAAACAGACAAAGAAGGAGTGTTCAGTTTCGATGTAAGAAAAGGCATTTATTGCATCGAAATTGTTCCGGGTGAAAACACCAGATTCGCCAGGCAGTCTATTGAAGCGATCAAAGTCACTTCAAACACTAATTACGATCTCGTTCTTAATTCCGGGGTTATTCTTTCAGGTACTCTTAGAGATTCCGAGTCTAATAATCTAAGCGATGCTGAAATTCTTGTTTTTGGAATCGAACCCCACGTTATTCGCGTTTCACAGAAGCTGGACAAGAACGGCTCATTCAGTCTGGGATTGCCCAGAGGCAAGTATTATCTTGCGCTTGTGCATTCCAGCTCGCAAGCTTCCTCCTCAGTTTCCACCGCTATCCAAAGAGGAAAGCAAAAAAGTCCGGTGTTTTTCTGCCCGATGTTCCAGGTTCTTGAGCTGGAAAAGGACTTGAAGCATGATATCAGCCTGCCGCAACTGGTAAGTTTTAAAGGCAAGGTAAGCAACAACGAGGGGCATCCGCTTGCTGACGTAAAAGTCACTGTTACTTGCAACGATAAAACCGATAATGTTTTTGCACGTGAAGTTCCTACAAGCATCTGTACTGTGACTCAAAAAGACGGTAGCTTTGAATGCCAGCTTCAAAAGGGTTTGTATACGGTCCGCCTTTTGCCGCAAGATGATTCGCAACTTGCAGAAAAAACAATCTCCGGCATTTTCGTTGACCATGATCGAAGCAGAAATTATTCACTTGAGCCAGGCTACAAGCTCTCGGGAAAAGTACTTCATCGAGGCAATCCTGTGCCGAATGCCAGCGTGAATGTAATCGGCGTGAACAACCTGGACTCAGTAAGCAACAGTGACGAAGATGGTAATTATAGTTTTGCACTTCCGGGAGGAACTTATGACCTGGTTGTAGCTGCGCAGCCCGATTCGCTCGGCGCCGTGGCTTCAATGGAGCTGGCGCCGCTAAAAACCAGGTTGATATTGGACAAAGATACGGACTTCGACATTGAGATGGAGGAAGGCGTTCTTGTTTCGGGCACTGTACTTGATCCGTCAAAACATGCTCGTGCCGGAGTGCAGCTATCTCTCTATGCAACCAACAATGGCGAGTTCGATGCTCAATCAGCAAAACGACGGCCGCTCTGGGTTGGTATCACCGGTGATGACGGAAGCTATGAGTTCCGTCTGGCAAGTGATTGCTACTGGCTGGTCTTGAATAATCAGGCCTCAACCGGGCATCTTATAGATGTGTCCGAAAACAAGCTAAGAAGCGACCTGACCATAGACGACGTATGCCTTGTGAATTTCGAAGTGGTATCAGAGAATGATGAGCCAATCCCGAATTGCCAGGTGAGTTTTGAAGCTTATGAAAGCGCTAAAACCGCAAGTCATGCTGCCGCCGGCAACATGGAAGAAATTGCCTTGCCAAACTTTACTGCAGATGATGGGCGCTGCACTTTCACTCTTCCTCAAGGTGTCTACTCATTTAATTTTCACCCACCAGAGCACAGCTCGTACACAAGCAGGTTAATAAGGCAGCTTTCGGTTTCAGCCGACATGACCCGGCGCGTAAGGCTTCTGGCAAAGGAGCTTAATCAGGTGGGCGTTTAGATCGTGCAATACAAAAAATTGCTCCGTTTCACTCTTGCTGGCATAGCAGTTGCAGCTAGTTTTAACTCATTTTGCTACTTAGAATGCCGGGCTCAAAACCCCGGCACTGAAGAAGCTGCTTCAAAGTCAGCCAGCCAGGAAAAACTCTCCGGATATTATCGAGCCAGGCGTGCTCTGGAAAAAAAACGTAGAGACAGTTTTTCGCATCTGGCTGGCCGTGCAGCCAGCTATGTAAATAAGGGCATGGGTATTTCGACAAATATCCCTGCAAACTGGAAAGTCAGCGAGCTTTCAGACCGGGCAATGCGAGCCGGCCTGTCCGAAAAAGACAACTCCCTTACTTTTACTGCAACAAGTTCGGATATAAATGAGCGAGTAAGCCTGGATTGGTATTATGACGAGGCGTCCAAACGGCTGCCTCGGGGCTGGCAGATTACAAAAGCTGAACGCACCCAGATTGACGGGGTGCCGGCTATTGCAATTGAGGTCAAAGAACGCCGGGGCAAAAGCGAAAATTACAGGCAGCGAGTCTATGTGATCAAAAGTCAGAAGCTCTTTGTTTTTGACGTTATGTGCCCAATTTCAGACATGGCTAAAAACAACAGCCTTATAAAAGGAATCTGGTCGAATCTCAGGTTTACTATTTAATTAGTTAATACAATTGGTCCGGATTTCACCCAGATTTCATTAAAAGCAGGGGGCTATTGACTAAGTTTTGTGTCGCCGGTTATACTAACTAACAGGATGGTTAAATGAGCTTCGATCAATGAACAGGAACTGTCGGAACCCAAAACCAAGAAAAGCCTCGGGCACCGCTATTTGCGAATTTGGAGCCGGAATCTGGCTGATAGTTCTGGGTTTTATGTTTCCATGTATTCAAATGATGAGCCTTTTTGCCAGTTATGCCTGTTGCTTTGTTCTCAATACCATGCAAGCCGAGCAGGCGGCTCTTCTTAGCCAGGAACAGGCACAAGGTTTTGTATCCGGAAATATGGTTCAGAGCTGGTGCTGCTGTGGGCTTGGTCGCTTTGCCCAGGTTCAGCAAGAACCGATTACTGCGCTTCAATATCAGGAAGCTGGAAGCCAGGGAATTGGTGGCGCAAGTAGCGGTCCGGCTAATTCAGTTACTGTTTCCACCAGCTTTTGTGTTTGCCCTTTGATTCAGATTCCGGTTCTTGGTATGGATAAGCCGATAACTTTCACAATTTGCAGCTGCCGCCCTGTAGAAGACCCCAATATGCAATAGATAGAGGTTCGAGAAAAATGCCTGGAAGCTTGAAGAAAAAAAGAAAGCTCGCAAACAAATTTAGAACGCAGAAAGGCTGTATTGCAGAAGCGGTTTGCGGCGGTGTGTTCATTATCTTGTTGTTCCTGGGTTTCGTGGATATGTCCTGTCTGGTCGCAGCTCAGTACCAGGCTGACAGCGTTGCCTACAATGTATGCCGTGTGGCGGCTTCTGCTTCAAGCTCATCGCAAGCGCAGAGCGCTGCATCCCGCGAGTTGTCCGAGATCTTCCAGAAATCGGCTATTGTCACTGCAATGAGAGTCGATAACCTGAGTTATGAACAGCAAGCAAGCTATGGGCAGTTTGGTTATGTCACAGTCAAAACCGAGGCCGATGTTAATCTGCTGGTTCCTCTGCCGTTCTTGCCCTCGTCTATTGTCATGCAGCAGCAGGTTGCTCTGCCTTTACTTGCTAACTTGAATAAGAGCGACAGCTAAACTAAACTTTGATTCCAGTTGCATGCAGATGAGTCATTAGAAACTGATGTCGGCAAAGCAAAGCCATCAACGAAGAATCCGTCAAGAAAGACGACCTGAAAAAGGACAGACGCTTGCACTTGTGGCGGTTTGCGCTTTAGTGCTTGTGATTGTTTGTTCTGCTTTTGTAGCGTTTGGCTTATTCCTGGGCGGTGAGCAGGAGCTGAACACCGCAACCAAGTCAGGGGCATTGAATGTTGCGGTTCAAATGTTGAATCCTGACAAAGTATCTGCAAGTTGTCTGGGTACGCAGTTTGCTGAGCTGGGAGACAGAAACAACAATATTACGCTTGCAAATGTAAATCTGGTTTATGCCAAAGCATTAATGGTTGCTGCAAATGCCCAGGATATTGAAAACAAGGGGCTGAGCAATTCTCTTACTCGGGAGAGCCTCGATGCGCTTGTTGAAGGCGCCGACTCGATATGCCGCCAGCTCAATACAAAGGCAAGCAACTCTCAGTATATGCAGAATTTCTTTCAATCTATGGCTGAGAATAATTCAGTGCGCATGTTCGGCGGCAAGAATTCCAGAGTAGCAGCTGATCCAATTTATAGTGATTCTTACTGGAAAATTGCCTATGTTTATTCAGGAACAGAGAGCAATGTTTCCATAAACAATTCGCAATTGCCTTCCGGTTCAAGCATCGGTTCACAGCTCGTTCAGGCAAACGGACAGTCATTCTTTCCCGGTTACAAAGCCATATCCGTGGCAGGCAAAACTTTTTGCTTGATACCATACAAATATGGCGGCCAGCCAAAACTCATATCAATGGCTCTCTTCAATCAAAACAAACAAACACCTTCTGCCAGTGTTACCGTGCTCCCTAATGCATGGTCGGTATACGGCCAGGAACTTGGAAGCAGTGCCGTGGGTGCAAGTTCAGTTGCCTGTGCTTCTACTCATCCGGAGCTTGTATTGCCATTTCAAATGCAGGGCTTTATCCGCATAACCTTAAATCCCGCCGAATACACAATGGAGGGAGATGGTGAACCCTGTGGTGAAGGTAGCTTCGGCTTCGGCCCCGATCCTGTGGAAGTGGAATCTACGGAGTTTGAAGTGCCATTATGCTGCCTCGGTCAAATGCAAGCCACCCTCAATCTTGAATGCGAGCCCGGCGATCTATATACGGTGCTATTTCCGCCTGCGGCGCTTGAGACCGGAGAAAGCGAAACCATGGCTGCGCTTTTGCAAAGAGTGAATGAATTTTGCCCCTCTTGCTCAAGCAGCGATGTTACAAGAGCGCTTGGCGAAGCATTCACTGACGGTAGTCCAACTCAAAACTTCTTTCTTTATTGCACCCGCACGGGTGTTTCAAGTTCGCTCATTTGCAGCTCCAACCCCTCGGCCCCATATCCGTTTATGAATTTCTTCAGCTCACCTGACTCATCACCAATGATAATTGCAGAACAGGAATTTGCTGTAGATGATCCAGATTTTGCAGTGCTGGAAGTGGAACCTGAAGCGGATTGCGAGGGTGACGGCGTAGCTGAAGTTGAATGCACGTCCTCAAATTTGAGCTGGTCTCCCGGTACCGGCTATAACGGCTTTCTTGGTCAATTGAGTTTAAGTCGCAGCTGGCTTGTGTCAGGTGAAGCGTTCTGTATCGTTATTCCGCCCATTTAGCCTGTCCATTTATTCTGTCCATTTATTCTGTCCATTTATTCCGCATCGCCCTATATCGCCCAATTAGTGTTAGCCCATTCAGCGCGCCTGAGTTAACAAAGCAGCGCAAATAAGCCAATTTGAAAACTGTTTTATTTCAGTTTGCGTAATCACGCAAATCTCTGCGTAAAGTCAAATTGTTTTTCGTTTGCCATCTGTTTAGTCTGGTGGCAGGGTAGAAGCGCAAAAGAGTGAGAGTATGGGGGAGTCTGCAAGCTATTGCAGGCGTTTGTTTTCGCGCCTATTTTACGAGGGACCGGAAAGTGAAGCTTTTTATTGAAGATCTTGAAAATCGTCGTGACTCCTCATCTCTGGTGAGCTCAAACGAAGAATCTGCTGCAGATCGCTTGAGAGAGGAAAGCATCGGTAGACCCGGTATGGAAAAATCAGGAAATCCCGGATTGACCACCCTTGCAGTTGGTGAAGAAGGCTCCCGGAGCAAGCCCGGTATCGGAGACGATGATCATTTGCCGAGAATGACGACGCTTGCAGTAGGCGAAGAAGGTTCAGGGCCCAAGCCAGGTATCGGAGACGATGACTTTCCCAGAATGACGACGCTTGCGGTAGGCGAGGAAGGTTCAGGGCCCAAGCCCGGTATCGGAGACGATGACTTTCCCAGAATGACGACGCTTGCGGTAGGCGAGGAAGGTTCAGGACCGAGGCCGTGGCCGATAAAAGAACCTCCGGGTGCTTCAACAGATGCAATGGGCGAGGAAGGCTCAGGCATAAAGCCCTGGCCGCCAATAAAAGAACCGCCGGTCTTAACCGATGCAATAGGTGAAGGTGGACCGGGCGTAAAACCCTGGCCGCCGGAAGATAAGTTCCCCGGAATGACGACGCTTGCAATGGGTG
>CAZTQO010000020.1:104418-104545 GCA_964615655.1 uncultured Candidatus Obscuribacterales bacterium
CAATGGGTGAGGAAGGTTCCGGAATTAAACCCTGGCCGCCGGAAGATAAGTTCCCTGGAATGACGACGCTTGCGATGGGTGAAGAAGGTTCCGGAGTTAAGCCCTGGCCGCCTGGCGATCACGATAG
>CAZTQO010000020.1:104645-113289 GCA_964615655.1 uncultured Candidatus Obscuribacterales bacterium
ACCCGGCGGCAGTACTAAAGCCGTAGGAGAAGAAGGCTCCGGGCCGAAGCCCTGGCCGCCCGGAGGCAGCGATCACGATAGACCCGGCGGCAGTACTAAAGCCGTAGGAGAAGAAGGCTCCGGGCCGAAGCCCTGGTGGAAATATTGAGGCGTAAAGAGGGTATAGGAAGCTAGGCTTGTTGCCAACGCTACTACTCTGAAAGGAAGCCGGATGCCTAAAATTGGAATCGTCGGGGGCTGGGGTGAGAATCACACCATGCACATGAAAGCTTTGCTGGAAAGCCTTGGTGCTGAAACTCTGGTAATCGACACACTTCACTTTCCTGAAAAAGTATCATTCTCACTTAAAGATGAAGTCCCGAAATATGAAGGTCAGAGTCTTGACGGTATCGGTGCTTTTTACAACCGGACTGTTTTTTACAGCGAACCTCCTTATGATCTACAGGACAAAATAGAATCAGGGCAGATGCCGAGTCTCGACGGCTGGTATAGTGCATATGCCGCCGAGCGAGAAAGGCAGTCTTTGCTTGGTTCCTGGATGCGTGCCGTCGGATTCAAAGCTAAGGTCGTAAATCCGGTCGAGTCATTTCATCTGCATTATTTGAAGCCTCATCAACTTGTGCTTCTGAAACGCGCAGGCATAAGGGTGCCGGAAACTCTGGTAACGAACAATCCTGAGGAGCTTCTTGCTTTTAAGCAAGAATGTGCCGAACTCGTTTATAAACCAGTTGCCGGTGGCGCCTCCTGCAAGCTCCTTTCTGAAAAAGACCTGCAACCGGAGCGGCTCTCGCTTTTATGTGCTGCACCGGTGCTTTTTCAGAAGTTATATGCCGGAGCCGATATACGTGTTTGGGTTCTCGACGGCAAAATCCTTTGCGCTATGGAAATAGAAAGCGATGCGCTGGATTACCGTGGAAACGAAGGTGAAATGCGGCTTGTTGAGCTTCCGGAACCAGTGGCTAATATGTGTGTGAAAGCTGCAGAACTTTGCTCAATGGTGTTTACGGGTATTGACGTAAAGCTGAGCAATGGTGAGTACGTCTTGCTGGAATGCAATCCTTCGCCAATGTTTATCGGATTTCAGGCTCGAAGCGGTTTCCCTTTGGATAGAGAACTTGCAAAATATCTGATTGAAAGCTGCGCTTCTTAAGCTTCTGCTGATTGTCTAACTGCCTACTAAACCTGGCGACTCCGCGGTCTAACTCAGCGCATTTAACTCAGCGCATTTAACTCAGCGCAGTTAAGGCCTGCCTTCGGGGGCGTAGCCAGTCGCTGTCTTTTGCAAACCAGTAGCCTTTTGCTTTGCTTATTGAGGTGCCGAGTAAGTCAGCACATCTGCAGTTTTGCGGTATCTGTACAGTTTCCTCGTCTTCTTTTGCAACAATTACCAGTAGCTGGTTTTTTGTTCTTTTTAGCGAAGCCTTTTTTTGAATGATTCTCAGTGTTTCGCGTTTTTGCATGAGTTTCAGCCTGTCTATACAGGCTGCTTGTTCAGCCATTGCCCTCTGCTCGATTATTTCGAGGCTCTCTTTCGCGTTTTCGAGCGCACGCTGCGTCACCTTGACTATGCCTATAATGCTGCTTGCTGCCAGTACGGGAACCATTGCTGCTATATGAATCATTTTCTCTTCCTTTGCAGTCAAATTAACCATCTAGTTAGTTTATACCGCGTATCAGTCAGGCGCGCAAGTAGTATGGACATTAATTGTTTGGGGATTTTCTTTAGCACCTACCCTTTTTACTATTTAGATGGTAAGTTAACTCTATCTCCAAGAACGGTTCCACAATGCCAATAGATGAAACGACAAAAAAGGCTATGTCCAGTACGGGGCGTCAACGTGACGCGGCAGCCACCCAGAAGTCCATACTTGATGCGGCAGAAAGAGAGTTTGCCAGTTTCGGGCTGGCGGGGGCCAGGACCGAAGAAATAGCCAAGGAAACCGGTGTCACCAAAGCAATGATCCACCACTACTTCGGGACCAAAGAAGGGCTCTATGAAGCCGTGGTTGAGCGGATCATCAATAATATGGTTGCTACAATCGGCAAGCTGAAGCTTGAAACCATGGCTCCGGACGAAGCAATCAGAGCACTGATTCTCAGCCTGATCGAAACAAACGTATACCCCCACTACCCCGGTATCATGGTGAACGAGTCTTTGCAGAACAAAGGCAAGTATTTTAGAGAAAAAGGCGGGCTGCGATTGCAGTGGGAGATTATCGGGCTTGTAAAAAGGGGCATAGCTCAGGGTATGTTTAAGCCGCTATCACCCGAAGTAGCAGCGCTGGCTATTATGGGCGCCGCCGGATATATCTTCCCGGGCCGCTATAACATGGCTCAGCTCTTTCCCAATCAAGACCCTGACAGCAAAGAGCTTCATCTTCACTATGTTACTGAGTCCCTGGAAATTGTCCTTAACGGCATGCGGGCTAACTGAACTGCTAAGAACCGAGCTCTTTATTTCGTACTTGCGCTTAATTCGCGCCTCTTATAAGACCCGTGCTCAATTTCTTCTAAAAGCGAGGCTCTTTCAGGCTTCCAGCCGAGTTCTCTGCGGGCTTTTTCTCCGGCGCACTGGTTGTTCATGTTCCACCAGTGGCCCCAGTGCCCGAAGATTTTGACAGCTTCCTCAATTGTTACTGCCCTGACTTTACCCCCAAGTCCGGCGCATCTGCTTACGGATTCGGCAATCGAAAGTGTTTTAATTCCATGTTCGGCGCCGGTGCAATAAAGCGAAGCGCTTTCAGCATTGTTTGCTGCCAGCAAAAATAGCTCTGCCAGATCGTCAACATGTACTGCGGATCTTTTGTTGTTTTCGCTGCCCTCTACATAAACCGATTCGCCTGCTTCAAAAGCGTGGTCGATTAAAAAGCGCGGAACTAAAAAGCTGCCGCCTCGCCCGTAAACGCAAGGCGGACGAAGCACAATGCTGCGAATTCCTTTGTCTGATGCTTTCAGTACTTCTTGCTCGAGCCTGCGTCTGGCAATTGTTACCGGCGAATCAGTCGCTGGCAGCTCCGTGTCTTCGTCATATATAAGTCCATTGCTGTCGGGCACCACGCCGGTTCCACTGGTAAGAATGAAGGTTTTCCCTTTGCCTGCCAGAGCATTCAATAAATCAGTCAAATGCGAGCGGCCGGAACTCAGCTCCTTTGATGCCGTATCGACGTTGTTATAGGCGTAAGCTGTATAAATTATGAGTTCATGGGTCTCTAATTGCTCGAGAATGGGCTCGGCATGCTGCAGGCTGGCTATTAGAGGTCTGATCCCCTGGCTTTCAAGTTTGGCTGCGGCTTCTTGCGATCTGCAGGTTCCGCTCAGTTCAAAGCCCTCTTTTAAGAAGCGCTCGGCGACGCAGTTCCCTATGTATCCGTTTGCGCCGATTATCAAAGTTTTCATAGAATGGCCCTCATCTAAAGATTCTGCCTGGCAGCCGGAAAAAATAAGATCCGAATCCGCCGGAAAATCCGAATCCCCGCAAATACTCGAATGATCATAACGGCTTAAATCGCCACCGCGCTAAGTTCTGTGCAGCTTTCAACAATAATTCAGAGATCGGGCAATTAGCGCAAAGCAGATTAAAGACCGCATCAGCTTCAAGCTGCTTGACAAATTGAGATTTTACCCTGGGAACTGGGCAGAAACAGTAAGGAGGCTATTGGTAATTTCCGTGCACAGGTCTAAGTTCTTTTTCCTGCTCTTATCCACTTCCGTACTGGCTGTTTTGTCGGCACAGAGCACTGATGCCGCGCCTGCAAAAGCCAAGTCACGCGCACCGGTGCGTTCCGGCGCCGCAAGAACGCCTGCAAGGGGTCCTGTTTATAAGAACATGAAACCCTTTGAAGACCTGTCGCTGGAAGAAGATGCACTTGAAACCTACGACAAAGCTGTGAGTGCATTCAGCAATCAACGTTATGACGAGGCTGAAAAACTTTTCAAAAGAGTGCTAGTTCTTACACCAAAGAATGCAGACGCAAAATATAACTTAGGCGCAATTGCCGAGTGGCACAATAACTTGAACGGTGCGCTGGCTTATTATAAGGAAGCCCTGGCACTGAAGCCCGGAGACAGTGATTTTAAGAAGGCTGTTACCGACGTGCAGCTCAAAATGCAAATCGACCAGCAAGCAAAAGAAAACAAACGCCAGGCTAACTTAATTGAAGCCGGACAAAAGGCCAAGCTGGCTTTCTCCAGAGGCGATTATTATGAAGCTGCAAAACAGCTGAACCGGCTTGTAAGAATCTTTCCCAATGAGTCGAAGGTTCACTTTGCTCTGGGACAATCTCTAAGGGCCCTCAAAGTATATGAATGGGCATCTTATCACCTGAAAATGGCAATTTATCTTGATCCCACCGATGATGCTTACAGGCGCTCACTTGTGGATCTGGACCAGGAAATTCAAATGGCTCAGGAGCAGGCAATAAACGATTCGGCTCGTATAGCAATGCTTCATATGAAGCCGCTTTCCGGCGGTGAGCTCACAGACTCTGTTGCAATGAGAGGCGACATCCGGTGAAGGCGAATTTCTTAGAGCTGAAATCATGGTCGCTGAAATCACGGAGGGCAGTATTTTTGTCTTTCGGCATTGCGTTGATTTTGCCGGCGATGCCGGCTTGCGCAGATGACGTACTGCAAGGACGCGTTGAAGGTCGTCATGCTGCAGCCAGGCTAACCCGCCCCGCCATGCCGAGCAAGCCTGCTGGCGAAGCCCTCGAGTACGTATCCAACTCAGCTGCCAGAGGACAGCGCAAATCAGGATTCGATCTTGCTGCAAGCTCTGTTTCAAACATGCTTGATAAAGGCAGCTTTGATTTAAACAAAGGCTCAGGACCGGGTGACAAAGCCGAGCTCAAGGCCGATCTTGATACCACAGACAAGGAGCTTGTGATTGCATGGGAAGACTGGCACCGACGGCTTTGCAAGGACATTTATAATTACTGGCTCGATTATGGAAATATTCCGGGTGAAGGCAGTGTAATGCTTCATGTCAATCGCTCTGGCGATATTGATTTTGAGCTGCAAAACTTTCATGTGGATGCTGCCGAGCAGTTTTCTCCAAGACAGAAAGAGATGTTTGAGCGCTCGATTTCGCGCACACTACAAATGCTTGATCATACTGATACGCTGGCTTTCCCGGAGCGCTCTCAACGCCAGACTGTAAATCTGAGCACAAGATTCACTTTTACTGAAACCGGTGCAGGACCGCAGGGATATTCTTGGAAGCGCGGCGATTATGAACGGGTAAACTCACGCTGAGAAATAGAGGATATGGACGGCAAAAATTCGGTTCTTATCTGTGTTTTGACTCTGCTGTCCTTTACTCAGGGGCAGAGAACCGTTGCGCAAACAGTTGGGCCTTACAATCAGTCGATTCGCTCACAGCTTGAAGGCCGGGTAGAAGAAAAGTATGACAGAGACAACCTGAGCATGAGTGGCCAGCTGGATTCTGCTGAAGGCCGATTTCATGCAGGCACCAGTCAAACAAATTTACAGGGCGGTCTCTTTCGGAGCCAAAACGGGACTTTAAAAGGCAAAGTCGAAGATAGATTCGGTCTGGGACACATGCTCAGACCGATGGAAGGAGACGGTCTGGGAAAATCCGTGCGCGTACTCTCAGGCAGCAGGCAGCCGGCTCAGCTTGAGACCAACGTTAACGTTCAGGAAGACTCACTCGATTCGGTGCTCAAATCAGCCAACTTCTCTCTCAGAAAAATGACTCCCCAATCTGATTACAATGCTCTTACAAGCACCAGAACTGATTTTTATTCCGGCCGCCGTCGAGGAAATCCCGGCTTTGCCTGGGGCATTAGAGAATGGGCGGTACCTGGCTGGGGCATAAATGGCTGGGGCAGCTTACCCTATGATCGATACAGCTGGGACTACGGTTACGGCTGGCAAACCGGCATGGACTGGGATAGCATGAGAATGAGCAGAGATAGCCTTCGGGCTGATCTTCGTCTTGATCCTAATTTCTACAACAGATCAAGAGGTGTGATCGGCGGCATAGCACCGATACGCCCGCTGAACATGAATACGAGCTGGCATATTCAACCGCTGCCCAAAATGGCGCCGCTTTATACTGATCAGAACGTCCTGTGGGATATCTGGTATCGTCAGGTTTCAAATGCTCTCTACAAAAACTGGCGCAACAGAGAAAGAGAGCCGGGGACCGCGACTCTTAGAATAACGGTAAATAAAAACCGCACTATTAGAGCCGAGCTTATTAGATGCAACACCAAAAGCGCCGGGTTCAAGAAAAACCTTATGGATGCGGTGGCTTCGTTAAATGGCAGCGCAACTCTCACTTTTCCGAATATGTCACGGCGTAGTGTGGTAGTTTTCGATTCCGAATTCAACTCGGCGCTTGGTGCCACATCCGGTGCTTATTCCGACCGCAGTGGTGAGTTCGAGCATTACAGAATGAGGCGCTAGGGTATGCTGCACGGCGCAGTCTCAGGAATTCTATCTAGCTGGAGTCTGCGAATATTGTCCGCGGTTCTTAGTGCTTTGAGATATAGCAGCTGCCATATTCATTATTTTGTCCACGAGTTGTTTGTCATCAGGATTGTGATTTGCAAGCATGCGGTGAACTAAGTTGTCGTTTTGCATTATAGTCACAATTGAAACATCCGCATGTGCCACATAAGACGGGCCGATCCGATCTGTCTTTTGTTTTCTTCTGCCCACCGGAAAAGATGCCATATGCTTATTTAATGAGTCCTGGTTTGATGCGATTACACATTCAGCACCGGGGATCAAATCGATGTTTTTGCCGGAATATCTAAGCGAAAGAGCGTGGGCTTTAGGATCGTGCAAATTAATTACAGTAATAGCATCTTTTGATTTTTGAATAAGTGCCACTGTATCTGGTGCCAGTGTAATATTGTACGGGTCTGCTTTTACTTTTGTTGCTTGCCTCGCGCTTACGAGAGCTTTGCCGGAATTCAGCAAAATCGTATCAGGCTCTTTTACAAAAATGCTTGAACCAGGCAGGTATTTGACAACGGAAAAATCCGTGAGAAACTCTCCCATGTTTTTTCCAACAATTGTCGGATTCTTCTCTGGGGGCACCAGTTGATTTCCAGGACCGGGCTCAATAGGAGCTTTCATTAGACCCACAAGACGGCGCTTCTGAATCGAGTTTAGATGGCTTCGTCCTTCAAGTATCAAGCCGAGTTGTTTGTGCCATACTTTGGAAAGTGCCTGGTCTATTTCGCTTGTTGCTGATGCTGCCGCATTCTCATCCGGCAGTGGATCTAAATAAACCCGCGCCAGCTTGTTCTTTCCTTGAATAACACTGCGCCTGCCTTCCTGATCGGCTGCCTCAATTTTCATATGCACTGCCATGATATCGTCGTCTTGTTTGCTGTTTATTCCCGTATCCTCCCAGATCTTTGGATGGTGGCGGTTGAACACTTTCATGTTTTGTTGAGGACTGAGAATTTTTCTGGACGCAACCGCAAGACGAATTTTGTTGCTTTCAATTTCGTTGTTTATTTTGTTTATCTCTTCCTGTTTGGCCAGCAGCTCAGTTTCGTTTAGATGCAAGTGCTGAAATAGCAGGCGGCTGTCATATTCGAGATTGGCAAGTTTATCTTTCAAATCTTGCTGCTTGCTCAAGAACTTGCGTTTCAGTTCTTTGTAAGCATTCCATTGCTCCGGACTCAGTTCGGCTCCAGGAAAGTTAACTGCCGGGTCACCGTATGCCAGAATCTCTCGCTGCTGGGGATTCAGTGTTTGTCGTATTCCCATGATTGTTTTGACCTTGTCCTGGTCAATCTGGCTCAAAAGCTTGTCGATTTTATCTTGCAATGCATATACTGTTTCAGCTTTGACCTCAGGATCCAGAAAACTGGCTGCAATATCTTGATTTATCTGGTCAATTTGTTTTCGGTTCAAGCTCTCTAGTTGGTTGTGGCTTTTTATGAGCCTGCTGATTTTTTCAATCTGATCATTTTTGAGGCTGCCCACTAAAGTTGGGAAGGAGTCTTTGTTGATGTACTCGGCCGCGCTGTTTGGAGGAGCACTGTTTTGCGACTGAGCCGGTAGCAGGGCAGGTATAAGGGCAGCCAGGCTCAGAAAAGACGAAAAAAGCAGTTTTCTTGTTTTCATTAATTTGTATCCGGTTTCGGTGCAGTATTTTGCAGGTAGCAATATTATGGTGCAAAAAATTTGCAGTGAAGTATTTTGAAATGTAGCAATATTTGCAGTGCAGTATTTTGAAATGTAGCAATATTTTGCAGCGCAATATTTTGCAGTGTAGCAATATTATGCAGTGCAGCAATATTATGCAGTGCAGAAATTTTGCAGTATCGCTCCAAAGAGTGAAGCTATTTGGAGCTATATAGAATTTAATTGCAAATTGACACTTATTAACTTGAAGTGGTCTAAATTAGTCTTCATAATAGAAACTTATATTCTATTGCTGACATCGCTGAAACATCAGTGGTGCAGCAGTTTCCACCGAATCCTGCTTCAGGAATTAGATAATTGGCACGTAAACTAACTGTTCTGGTTCTTGTTTGTTTTCAGCTTTGTTTTCAGGCTTGTATTCAGCTTCTTCTGGCTCCGGTGGCCTTAGCTCAACAAGCCGGCGAGGGGCCAAATCTCGATCTTACGTCGACAGATCGTAACCTGTCCCCGGGCA